>NZ_PAQR01000016.1 GCF_002709775.1 Thalassospira sp. | reverse complement strand
GGCCAGTGCCTCGGTCATGAAATCGGCAATGGTGATCGGCCCGGATACATTGATCCGGCGCTTGATATGGGCCAAAAGCGGGCTGTCGGTCTCGGAAGTCATCTTTACGTTACGCGTTTTCGGCTTCTTTGGGATGGATCCGGGTTTCAATCGGCTTGGATTTCAGTGCATAGACAATGCATGCCGCGCCCACCAGCACCATCGGGATCGACAGGATCTGACCCATGGTGATGCCGCCGGCCAGATAGCCCAGCTGGGCATCGGGCTGACGGAAGAATTCGACAATAATGCGCGAAATGCCATAGCCCGCAACGAACGTGCCGCCAAGGATCCCCGGGCGATGTCGGATAAACGCATTGCGCGACAGGATAAACAGCACAACAAACAGGATCAGCCCTTCAAGCAGTGCTTCATAAAGCTGGCTTGGATGGCGCGGTTCCGGTCCGCCATTGGGGAATACCATGCCCCAGGCAACGTCGGTCGTGCGACCATAAAGCTCGCCATTGATGAAATTGGCAATCCGGCCAAAGAACAGACCGATCGGGGTTGCAACAGCGGCGGCATCGAGCACGGCAAGGATCGAAATCCCGCGCTTTCTGGCAAACAGAATGATCGCAAGGATCACGCCCATGAACCCGCCATGGAACGCCATGCCGCCCTGCCAGACCTTCAGGATATTGGCCGGGTTATCAAGGTAATAATCCAGATTGTAAAACAGGATATAGCCCAACCGCCCGCCGAGAATCACACCCAGCGTCGCCCAGAACAGCAAGTCATCAACATCGCGCTTGCTCATGATGTTCGGTGTTTTGGTGCAGTAATAAACCACATATTTCCAGCCCAGCAGCAGACCGGCAATATAGGCCAGCGCATACCAGCGAATGGCAATCGGGCCGATGGAAATCGCAATCGGGTCTATCGCCGGAAAGGCAAGGCTCAGCATCTGGAAAACTCCGGATCAGCAATTGGGTGTTGATGGGCGTGTGGTGCTGAAGTCGCAAAGGAGTTGGGCAGCATCATGGCAAGCCGCCCGATCCCGTGCGGCTCACATCAGCGGAACGCATCCTCGTTCGCAAGATAATCCTGCACATAGGACCGCACCCCGTCTTCAAGCGACGTCATTTCCTTGCCATAACCCGCCTTGCGCAGCTTTGTCATATTGGCTTCGGTGAAATACTGGTACTTGTCGCGGATCGATTCCGGGGTGGGCACGAACTTGATATCGGGTTCCTTACCCATGGCGGCAAACACCGCCAGTGCCAGATCCTTGAAGCTGCGCGCCTTGCCGGTTCCGATATTGAACAGGTCGCTGACATTCGGGTTGTCATAAAGCCACATGATGATATCGACAACATCACCAACCCAGACAAAGTCACGCAGCTGCCCGCCATCTTCGTAGTCGGGATGATGCGACTTGAACAGGGTTGCGGTCTCGCCCGCTGAAAGTTTGTCAAACAGCTGTGACACCACGGAACGCATGCCGCCCTTGTGGTATTCGTTCGGGCCATAGACGTTAAAGAACTTCAGACCCGCCCACTGTTTCGGACGGAAACCGTTCTGATCAAGGATGCGGCGGAACCGGCGGTCGGTCGCATGCTTGGACCAGCCATAGGCATTCAGCGGTGCCAGTTTCGCCATATCGGCTTCGTCAAAGCTGTCATCAAAGCCCTGCTTGCCATCGCCGTAAGTGGCTGCCGAGGATGCATAGATCAGGCGCGATGAATGGCGCGAACACCATTCCCAAAGCCAGGTCGTCAGTTTCAGGTTGTTGGCAACGATCTTGTCGGCATCGGTTTCCGTGGTCGCGGAAATCGCGCCCATATGGAAAATCGCCTCGACATCGCCGGCATGCTGTTCAAGGAAGGCAGGCAATTCGTCGGGATGGACAATGTCGCGCAGGTTCCGCTTGGCGATGTTTTTCCATTTGATGCCATCGCGCAGGCGATCGACGACAACGATGTCGGTTTCGCCACGTTCTTCAAGGGCCGCAACAATATTGGAACCGATAAACCCGGCACCACCGGTGACGATAAGCATTGCATTCTCCTGACGAGGCCGCCCTGCCCGCAACGGGAAAGGACGACGGATCACGTTTTGACGACACTTTATAAGACCGCCCCTGATCTGGAGCAAGAAAAGCAAACCAAAATAAAGATATCGTCACACCAAGCTTGTGACGTGCCGCTTGCCCTTGCACGCCCAAGACCCATATTATGCCCAGCACCTTGATCCAGAAAGCCGGAGACCATTATGCAGATCAACAACCGCATTCTCGATGACCTGACCCGTGTCACCAATTCCGCATTGGGCACCATGACCGGTGTCAAAGGCGAAGTAGATGCCATGATCCGCCAGCAGTTCGAAAAGATCCTGATGAACATGGATCTGGTCACCCGCGAGGAATATGACGTCGTCCATGATGTCGCGATCCGTGCCGCCGAGCGCATCGACGCACTCGAAGCCAAGATCGCTGATCTCGAAACGCGTCTTGATACTGCCGCACCAGCCAAGAAACCGGCGGCCAAAAGCAACACCGCCAAGGCAGCCCCGAAAACTGCGGCAAAAAAAGACGCCTGACCGGGCAAATCATCCCCACATAGGAATAAGGTCGCAGGTGTTTAACGACCCCCGCGGCCTTATTTGCCGTCACAAGCAGGCAGGCTTTGCGGTCAATGAAAACCGCAAGGTAACCTTGATGCGAATATTCATTGCAGTCCTGCGCGTAGCGACGGTTGAAACAAAGCGTTCTCCGGCATATAGTGCGCGCCCTTTCGCATATGCTTGAACAGGCTGGGTATAGATGAACGACCAAATGGAAGATATCGGCGACATCGGCGACGAAAACCCGCTGATTCTGGTCGAGGATATCGCCCGCACCAACCAGTGGCATCTGGAACGCCGCAGCTCGGACGAGATTGTGGTCGAAATTCCAGCACACTGGTGCACCTATCTGGTCTATTTCACCTGGCGTGAAGATGCCGAGGCACTTCACATTGCGTGCTGCTTTGATCTGTTCGTGCCCGAACCACTGCGCCCGCGCATCTATGAACTGGTTGCCAAATGTAACGAGCAACTCTGGATCGGGCATTTCGGGCTGTGGCTCGAAGAAAACATGCCGCTGTTCCGTCACACCCTGCTGTTTGGTGGTGACGTGCCCCCGATGGTCGAACAATTCGAAGAGCTGATTGATATCGCACTTTCGGAATGCGAACGCTTCTTCCCGGCGTTCAACTTTGTCCTGGGTCAGGGAAAAACCCCGGACGAGGCACTGATGCACGCCATGCTCGAACCCGCCGGTCAGGCCTGATCACATCAGCCCATCCCACCTGCCAAGGACGGCCTCATCGCCGTCCTGTGTCATTTCCGGGTGATTTTTTTTGGGCGCTTGCCGCCAGCTTTGAAAGCCATACAAATCCCCCAAACCGGCTTTTGCGAACGCCTTTGACGACACAAAATCCCGCAAAGCCGCCCCTTGCCAGCCAAAGCATCCTTACCAACGCTAATACCCTGCAAACACGGGCGGTTTTCACTACCCTCTTGCCCTCTGCACTGACTTGACCCACCTTGAGAAGATCGCTACGGCATTGCATCATGTGCGTTGATCGCCCCATGATTAACCAAACGATCAACCAAACCCGATGGATAAAGCGGAGCTGAATTTATGAATACGCGTCTTTTGCTGGTTGGCTGTGGCAAGATGGGCAGTGCAATGCTCGAAGGCTGGCTGGCCCGCGGGCTTGATGCCGCCAATGTCTTTATCGTCGAGCAGGCTGAAGCCGCCGAACAGCTCGAGTTGAAATACGGCATCAATGGCATCACCGATGTTGCCGACATGCGATCCGACTTTATCCCGCAGGTCATCCTGTTTGCCGTAAAGCCACAGGTCCTGCCCGATGTGATTGACGCCTATAAACCGATGGTCCGCGCCGAAACCGTCTTCCTGTCGGTTGCGGCTGGCAAAACCATCGAGTTTTTCACAAGCCATCTTGGCGAGACCGCGCGTATTGTCCGCTCCATGCCCAACACGCCAGCAGCCGTCTCGCGCGGCATGACCGTGATGTGCCCGACTGAGAATGTCAGCATCGCCCAGCGCGACATGTGCCAGACCCTGCTTGAGGCCGTCGGCATGGTGTCCTGGGTTGAGGACGAAAGCCTGATGGATGCCGTCACCGGCCTGTCGGGCAGCGGGCCTGCCTATATCTTCCATCTGGTCGAAGCCATGGCACAGGCTGGCGAGGCTGCTGGCCTTCCTGCTGATCAGGCCATGATGCTTGCGCGTCAGACCGTGGTTGGTGCTGGCTTCCTGCTTGATGCCAGCGAAGAAACCGCCGCCACCCTTCGTGAAAATGTCACAAGCCCGGGCGGCACCACGGCGGCCGCCCTTAATGTTCTGATGGATCAGAAAACCGGACTGCCGGAACTGATGACCCGCGCGGTCGCCGCCGCCCGTGACCGGTCAAAGGAACTGGCGGGCTAAACCAAGCCCACCGGAACCCGGAACACCCAACCCAAGGAGCACGTCATGCCATCCAAAAAGGACATCCCCAATCTTCTGATTGATGCGGCCCTGAAACTGGCCGCAGAACGCGATTGGCATGACGTCACCATGATCGATATCGCAAACGAGGCCGGCGTAACGGTTGCCGATTGCTACGATCATTGCAGCAGCAAGGCCGATATTCTGCGTCGCTTCGTCAAGCGGGTCGACCGCGAAGTTCTTGCCGATCTGGAGTCGGAAGATTTCAATGAACCCGGTCATGATCGCCTAATCGCCGTCATCATGGCGCGGTTTGATATTCTTGCGGACCATCGAAGCGCACTTCGCTCCATCATCAATGCTGGTGGCGACCTTGGCCCGGCCGATGGGCTGCGTGCGATCAAAACCCATTTTGGTGCTATGCGCTGGATGCTGGAGGCCGCCGGTTTTCAGACATCCGGCCTGCATGGCAGCATGCGGGTTGCCGGCCTGACCGCGGTTTATGCCAAAACCTTCAAGCACTGGCTTGATGATGACAGTACGGATTTCGGCCCGACCATGGCCTATCTTGATCGCGAGCTTTCCAAGGCTGCCGGTTGGGACCGCCGGGTTGAAAAAGGATTCGGCAAGGCATCCTCGATTTGTGGTAAAATCACCAAACGCTGTCGGAATTTTTCTTTGAAAAAATCGACGAGTGCGGGCGAAAACTCCCCGTCTGACAGCACGTCCGATCAGGGCGCGTCACCAGCAGCGAACGGCTAATTCCCTGATCTAACGTATAAAAATCACGACACTACCCAAGGTTATTTTACCGACACAAAACATTAACCCTAAAGCTATTGTGCAGTGCAAAATAACACTTGACGACAAGCGGTCATTCCTTCATATTGCAGTTGAATTTGTGCGGCGCACAATAGCGCCTCATTCCATACCTGTTGCAAATTAATGGAGTGCAAACCATGACCGCCGCAAAAAAGGCAACCAACCCGTTCTTTGACCTCGACTTCACCAAATACACTGCGGACTTCAAAATCCCGGGTGTAGACGTGAACGAAATGATGGCTTTCCAGCGTAAAAACGTGGAAGCCCTCACCAAAGCCAACAAGGTGGCCTTCGACGGTTTCCAGGCTGTCGCTCAGCGCCAGAGTGAAATCTTCAAAACGCTGCTGGATAAAGTTCAGACCCAGGGCAAAGATTTCGCTGCTACTTCTGCTGACGACCCGATGGCTTCGGCTGCAAAACAGACCGAAGCTGCAAAAGCTGCTTACGAAGAAGCTCTTGCAAACGCCAAGGAACTGTCTGGTCTGGTAACCAAGTCCCAGGAAGAGGCTCTGACCCTTCTGCAGGCTCGCTTTACCGAATCCCTTGACGAATTCAAAGCTGCTATCGAAAAGACCGCAGCTTCGAAGTAACAGCTTTGGCTGTTAAATTCCCGTAATCTACTTGATGGCAGGGCCTTTGGGTCCTGCCATTTTTCTTTGTCGGTCGGCCTTCTGGCTGCTCTTTTTGCTCAAACTCCGGAATTCATGTTCCTCAGATGGTTTGGGCTTATCACAACCAAACGAAGTTACTAAGCTGCTCCCATCACAAGGAGACAGTCATGAGTGACGAAATCAGTTTTGATGATTTTCTGAAAGTCGATATCCGCGTCGGGACCGTCATTGACGCCCAGGAATTCCCAGAGGCCCGCCGCCCCGCCCTCAAACTCTGGGTCGATTTCGGGCCAGAGATCGGCACCAAGAAAACATCCGCCCAGATCACCAAGCATTACACGCCCGAAAAGCTGATCGGCCGTCAGGTTGCGGGTGTGGTCAATTTCCCTAAAAAGCAGGTCGGCCCCTTCATGTCGGAATTCCTCTGCCTCGGCTTCCCCGATGCTGATGACGACAAGGGCATTGTTCTGATCCGCCCGGATCAGGATGTCCCGAACGGCTCGCGCCTGTTCTGATCCGGGGTTTCCCAAAAAGGAAAAGGGCGGATATCGTCGTTGCGATACCCGCCCCAATCCCGCTCGTGTCACGCTCCCGGCAGGGTTAGCGCGCCAAAACCACCGACGCTTCGCGCGTCTGACCAACGGCCATAGCCACCTCTTCGGATGCCTTGATCATGGTGTCAAAGGACCCATGCGATGTCTCGATCGCGGTCTGGATTCCATGCATCTCGCTTCTGACCTGATTGGTAATCTGGCCTTGCTCGTCAATCGCCAGCGACACCACAGCAACCCGGCTTAGCATCGCCTTAAGATCGGAACGAAGCTCGGTTGAAATGCGTGCACTTTCGCCAATACATTTCTCCAGAACATTGATCTGCTCGATGATGGCGGCGTCATCGCGCGCACAATCGCGCAGCACATCAATGGCATGCTCCAGCGATACAATCGCGCCATCCCCTTCAATTGCGTGTTCATAGGCACGGTCGGCAACCGTGCGAAGCTCACTCAGGCGCTGGGCGGTTTCATCAACACTGCTGACAAGTCGACCGGCAACCATCGTGCTGACTTCAAGATGCGCCTGTGCCTGCCGGCATGACTGGGATACATCGCCATAGCTCTGATCAAACTTGCAAAGGCTCTGATCCACGTCCTCAAAGCCGCTCTCAAGCGTTGATTTCAGATCATCCAGCGAATGGATTTGCTCGGTAATGTCGGTGGCAAACTTGACGATCTTGCAGACATTGCCATCTGCACCGAAAACCGGGCTATAGTTGGCTTCGAACCAGACCTCACGGCCATCCTTGCCAAAGCGTTTGAACTGGCGCGCAGCGGTTTTACCCTTGGCAAGCGACCGCCAGAACGCGCGGTACTCGCTACTTGCCGCATATTCCGGGTCGACAAACATGCTGTGATGCTTTCCGACGACTTCAGACTGGCTGTAGCCCATGGCGACAAGAAAGTTGTAATTGGCGGTCAGGACGTTGCCCGCAAGATCGAACTCGATCACGGCCTGGCTGTGCTCAATCGCATCAACCTTGCCCTGAAGATCGGCAAAACTGTCATGACGTGCGGTAACATCAACGCCAAGCCGGACAATCCGGACGACCGTTCCCTTGGCGTCGCGTATCGGGCCAACGGTTTCTTCGACCCATTTGCGTTCGCCGGATTTGGTGATCCAAGGCAACACAACCCGTTTGTTTTTCCCTGCGCGCAGATCCGCCCAGCACAGACCATATTCCGGTGCCTCGGCCACATCGTTTGAGATGAACTTCGCGTGATACTGCCCAAGAACTTCGTCTTCGTCATAGCCGGTCAGCGCCAGGAAATTGTCATTGACCCGCATGACCTTCCCATCAAGGTCGAACTCAGCCACCGCAAAGGATGCATCGACAACACCAGACATGTCCTCAAACACGTTATTGGTTTCAACGCTCATGGAGGTCATCAGGTTCATGGGTAGCTCCGGATATTCGGGATCAGACGAAAGAAGACAGGGCTTGTTTGTGTCGCCGAGTATCTTCACTCCGCCGCCAACCGGACATCCCCATTTGGGGAGGATAATATACCAATGTATATTTTTTGGTATAGATATCGGAAAATAAAAAGAGGCAAGGTCGCTCAACGACCTTGCCTCCTTTACTCAACAACCCGCATTACCGAGGGGGGCCGAAATTCCTAGCGCGCAAGAACCAATGCGGCTTCACGGGTGCGCCCGACACTGCCCAGCACGACAGACGATGCTTCACGAATAAACTGCACGCTGCTGGCAAACTGTTCGACCGAATTCGCCATGCTCTGCATGTTGCTGGAAACCTGCTGGGTCACCGCACTTTGTTCCTCAACAGCTGAGGAAATCGTCGTAACGTTATTCAAAACGTCTTCAACTTCAATTCGGATCGAACCCAGCACGCCTGCGACTTCACCTGCAATGCCCTGCACGCCTTCGATCTCGCTGGTAATCTGTTCGGTTGCCTTGGCAACCTGATTGGCAAGGTTTTTGACTTCATTGGCAACAACAGCAAACCCTTTGCCTGCCTCACCTGCGCGGGCCGATTCAATCGTCGCATTCAGTGCCAGCAAGTTAATCTGTCCGGCAATGCCCTGAATGACATCGATGATGCTGCTCATGGCCGTAACCACTTCGCTCATTTTCTCGGTCGACGCACCGGCGGCGATGGATTTCTCAAACACCTGATCGGTCGATGAACGCGCTTCCGACATGCTGCGTGAGATTTCAGCAATAGACGCAGCAAGCTCTTCTGCAGCCGATGCAACAGTTTGCACGTTCGAAGACGTTTCCTCGGAACTCGAATAAGCAAGGGAAGAACGCTGATCAAGTTCGCTCAGGCTTTGATCGATTTCGCTAAAGTTCGTATCGATCATCTTCTTCAGATCCGTCAGAAGATTGATCTGATCCGTGATATCGATCGCATATTTGACAACCTTGTAGGGTACGCCATTGGCATCAAAGATCGGGTTATAGGATGCCTCGATCCAGATTTCCTTGCCGCCCTTGGCAAAGCGCTTGAACTGCTGAGATACAAAGTTCCCCTTGCCGAGCTCCCGCCAGAAATCGGCATAGTCCCGACTTGCGGCATAGCTCGGCTCAACGAACATGCGGTGATGTTTGCCAACGATTTCCGACAAGTGATAGCCCATCACCGACAGGAAGTTGTCGTTTGCATCAAGGATATTGCCATTGAGATCAAATTCGATCACGGCCTGACTGCGGTTGATCGCATTGATCTTGCCTTCGAAATCGGCAAGCGTTTCCTGACGCTTGGTAATGTCGGATGCAAATTTGACGATCTTTGAAACCTTGCCCTTGCTATCGCGCACCGGGTTATAGGTCGCTTCAATCCAAACGCGCTTACCGGTTTTGGTGATGCGCGGGAAAGCAGCACTTTTGAAAAATCCCTGGCGCAAGTCAGCCCAGAAGGCATCGTAGTCAGGACTTTTACGAATTTCTTCGGGCACGAAAAGACTGTGATGCTTGCCGACGATTTCGGAAAGCTCATAGCCCATGACACTCAGGAAATTCTTGTTTGCGCGCAGGACTTTTCCCTGCAGATCGAATTCAATAACCGCGAGCGACTGCTCAAGCGCGTTAAGGGTCATTGCAGCAGCCGGCGCATCGGAACGTTTGAAGAAGTTGCAAAAGCCCATTGTGATTTCCCTTCACAGTGCATCAGGACTTTCACAACTTCGAAACCTGACGCGATGGGGCGCAAACTACTTCAGGATTTCAACTATAAATATCCCCAAATGGGGAGCCTTATAATCATTCCAATTCCCCGAAAAGCAGGCATAAGAAAAGGCAGCACCCAGCGGGTACTGCCTTGAAATTCCTGTCAAATAATCGCCAAAGCCTTATTTTTCGACAAAAGCCTTTTCAATTACGAAGTGGCCCGGCTCGTTCATGTTGCCTTCCTTTCCACCCCAATCAAGAAGCATCTGACGGGTATCGGCGATCATCTGCGGATTGCCACACAGCATGAAGCGATCATTTTCCAGCGTCGGCTTTTCCAGACCAAGGTCTTCGTAAAGCTTGCCCGATTCCATCAGTTCGGTGATACGGCCCTGATGCTTGAACTCTTCACGGGTTACGGTCGGGTAATACAGAAGCTTGTTCTGCACTTCCTCGCCAAAGAACTCGTTATGGGGCAGTTCGCTATGGATGAATTCCTGATAGGCCAGCTCACGCACTTCGCGGCAGCCATGAACAAGGATCACCTTCTCATAGCGCTCATAGGTTTCGTAATCGCGGATCACGCTCATGAACGGCGCAAGGCCCGTACCGGTCGACAGCAGCCAAAGGTTCTTGCCCGGCAGAAGGTTGTCATGGATCAGGGTACCGGTCGGCTTGCGCCCGACCAGGATCTTGTCGCCAACCTTGATATGCTGCAAACGCGACGTAAGCGGTCCGTTCGGAACCTTGATCGAGAAGAATTCAAGTTCTTCGTCATAGTTTGCACTGACCATCGAGTAGGCGCGCAGAAGCGGCTTGCCTTCAACTTCGAGGCCGATCATTGCAAACTGACCATTGATGAATCGGAAGCCCGGATCACGGGTGGTTTTGAACGTGAAGAGGGTGTCAGTCCAATGATGGACATAAGTGACGGTTTCTTCGTTTAAGTTGCTGGCCATAACGCTACATCAATCCGTTTCGTCTGTCTGTGTGTGGAACCGTGGCGGGAAACACGGAGTATATATCCCGGCACGCATTCCATGCCAAGTTGCCGCGATTTAACATCAATCAAACGTATATCGCAAGAAAACAATCCAAATTTATTGTCATTTTGTGTAAATTACATAATTGTCTGTGTATTTAGTGTGAAATAGAACCTCTACCCAAAGCCTGTGTCGCAAGACAGTGGCACCGCGGAAGCTCCGCCTCACTGCCGGTTTGATAGGCTTGTGTGCGACTTTGTGCAATGACACATCGCAATGAATGTCTGTCCGAATCAATCACGGCCAACCGCCTTTCACAACTCTGTGTCACTGGGCCTTTGCCCTTGCTGGGCCCTTTGATGCTCCATAAGATCGGGCCATCACAAACACCAAGAAAATTCAGGAAGCGCCATGTCGTCCACCAAATCCCTGACCACCGATTTCGTTCCCATCCCCCTGCCCGATTATCAGGAATATGACGTCGCCCAGATGCGTGCGCGGGCGCAAGGCTTCTATGACGACATCAAAACCCGCCATACCGTCCGTGATTTCTCGGATCGCCCGGTCCCGCGCGACATCATCGAAACCTGCATTCGTGCGGCGGGGACGGCACCCAACGGTGCCAACCATCAACCCTGGCATTTCTCGGTGATTGGCGATCCAGCGATGAAGCGCAAGATCCGCGTAGCGGCAGAGGAAGAAGAACGCGCCTTTTACGAAGGCCGCGCGGGCGAGGAGTGGCTGGATGCGCTTAAACCGCTTGGCACAGATGACAGCAAGCCGTTTCTGGAAACCGCCCCGTGGCTCATTTGCATTTTTGGTGAACGCAAAAGCACGTCCGCCGACGGCAAGCTGCGCAAGAACTACTATGTGCCGGAATCGGTTTCGATCGCGACAGGCTTCCTGATCGCTGCCCTCCACCGTGCGGGGCTCGCCACACTTACGCATACGCCAAATCCGATGAGCTTCCTGACCGACATTTGCGGCCGCCCGGACCACAACAAGCCCTACATCCTTTTGGTCACAGGCTACCCGGCGTCAGATGCCACCATCCCTGCCCACGCGACCGAGAAAAAGGACCTCTCGGAAATCGCGACCTTCTTCTAACATACCCTCTTCAGCGTAAATCGTTGAAATTTATTTATTTGATACATGATATAAAATACGATTGTACAAATAGGACAGCAGATGATCCGCGAGAGGTAACAATGAATTTCTCGGCACAGAGAAGTGCTATGTCATTGCACGGCCATGCAAACGCATTCAGCAATATGTTTCAAGATAACCAGCGTATGCAGGCCTATCGAACAGCGATCGAAAAACTCGTCACGCCAGAAAGCGTTGTGGCCGACGTGGGAACGGGCATGGGGGTTTTGGCGCTATTCGCGGCCCGTGCCGGAGCAAGGAAAGTCTATGCCATTGAGCGCGTTCCTGAAGCAGCGGAGCTCGCACGCAAGAACATCGCAGCCAACGGATATAGCGACAAGATCGATGTTTTAGTCGACGACGCCGAGACAATTCGTCTACCCGAGAAAGTCGACATTCTGGTTACCGAGACGATGGGAACGACGGGTGTAGACGAACAAATTCAGAATTTGGCCGGCGCTTTCGCCCGCAACAACCTTAAGCTTGATGGCATTGCAGTTCCTCACTCCGTGCGCTCAATGATTGCCCCGTCCGACTTTAGCCACTTGGCACACGCCCTAGACTCCAGTTTATCCATTGCCGATTTCGACTGGTCGGTTCTGAAAGCCCTTCCCGGTGATGACAATATGTCCTTCCGAATGCCGGAAACTGAATTTATCCCGCTGGGGCCGCCAGCAATATTGGATGACGTCACCGTCGGCTTGACAGAAGTCCCGGCTGCTGACCCACTCAGGATCAATCTGACTATTGATCGACCCGGCATTATCAGATCGTTTGTGATGTGGTTTGAAGCTGATATGATGCCTGCCTTGGATCCGGCGCTTAAAATTGTCAACTATCCTGGCCAGACAAGAGCCTCTTGGTCGTGCGGAATTTTCACTGTTGGAGCCCCCGTTGCTGTCCAGGCTGGAGACAGCCTCGTCGTCTCTGTTGATACAGGGCGTCGCCAGCACAGTCTGAACTGGTCACTACGCTGGATGAAGAACAAATCGTAACTTCTTACGTCTAATGACCGGTTAACCTATAGGTTGGATGTACTTAAAAATGGGACCTGAAAGCTATACTGCAATCATGAGCTGCACCGCAGCAAATTTTGCGCCAGTCAATACTGCACTTTGCCAAGGCCAAATCCTTCCCATTGCTAATTATACGTCTCTGTTTTCTCTTATTGGCGACACATTTGGTGGAGACGGCCGCACCACTTTTGGAATACCGGATATGCGTGGCAGAACAGCTGTCGGAGCGGGTCAAGGACCAACCCTGAGCAATGTATATCGTGGCCAACTTCGAGGCTCCGAAAGCTCGACAGTTCCATTACCTCAACACACACACACAGGCAAATTCGCGTCAGATTCACAAATATGCCAAGTCTATGGAACAATAACGAATTTTGATGGCAAAATTTCCGGAAATGCAAATCTGAACATTTCTAGCACCACTTTCGCTGGAAATGCATCGGTGAACGGCACTGTTCCCGTTATCGGCACAACACCTGTTACCTTGGATGGTTACGTAGCGGTCAATACGACAAATGGCAATTTATCTGCTCCCCAGATGAATGGCTCTCTTGCCA
Source organism: Thalassospira sp. (assembly GCF_002709775.1). Taxonomy (GTDB): domain Bacteria; phylum Pseudomonadota; class Alphaproteobacteria; order Rhodospirillales; family Thalassospiraceae; genus Thalassospira. The sequence goes on along the minus strand of NZ_PAQR01000016.1, from coordinate 94,870 downwards.
AAGCGACAGCTGGGGGCAGCCCTGTGAATATGTTTGATACGGGTCCGACGCCCGATGACGTGAAAGGGGCGGCCGTCAAGGTTTCCGGCGATGTTCCTGCTACTGGAAAAACAGTTGATGGCAGCGGCTTTAGTATCGACACCAGTAACTTGTCCGTATCAGTAAACGGTTATGCTGAAACAAATCTGCTTGATGTAATGGTTCCCGACCCTGCTTTTGACCTTTGGACAAAGGTTCCTGAAACTTCAGGTTCCATTTTTGTAGACCAGACGGGTCAACCTGATGCCGAAATAGGAACAATACCACCTCAACTTGGCGTTAACTGGTTAATCATGACCGATGGTATATATCCACCACGTCCCTAACACGCAGCTGCCGAATAGTTAGATCATTTCTAAATTCATGCAACTTGCTCACCAAGAGTAATTCCGCAGCTTTCTAATCTCGCTCTATGCGCTAAATCACGCGTCCCCTTCCACAGGCGAGGAGTAAATGTCCCTAATGCCCGATCGGCAGAACCAGGCGCACGCGAAGCCCACCGCCCGGCGCATCTTCAAGATAGACATCCCCGCCATGACCACGCGCTGAATCCCGCGCAATCGTCATGCCCAGCCCAACACCACCAGTCGCCTGATTGCGCGATTCTTCCAGACGGTAAAACGGCTTGAAGACTTCTTCGCGTTTGTCAGCCGGGATACCCGGGCCATCATCATCAAAGACAATCTCGTAATCCTGTCCACGCCGTCCGGCACGCACCGACAGATTGTTGGCATAACGCCCGGCATTGGACATGATGTTTGCCACACAGCGTTTCAGCGATTGCGGGCGCAGCTCCATCTCAAGGCTGTCTTCGATATGAAGATCAATCTGCTGCCCGTCACGCAAGGCCTCGCCAACCTGATCGGTCAGAAGCTTGCCAATATCGGTCAGAACAGCTTTCTCGCCCTCTTCACCGCGCGCGAATGCCAGATAGGCATCAACCATGCGCTCCATGTCAATGACATCCTGTTTCAGGGCATCAACACCGGGCGAGCTTTGCTGCATGGCAAGTTCAAGCTTCATGCGGGTCAAGGGGGTGCGCAAGTCATGCGACACACCGGCAAGCAGCGCTGTGCGCTGTGACAAATGACGCCCGATACGATCACGCATCGACATGAACGATGTCGCTGCCATGCGAACTTCAGCTGCCCCTTCGGGTTTGAAGTTCTCCACATCCACACCGCGGCCGAACTGGTCGGCGGCCTTGGCCAGACGCCGGATCGGACGGACCTGATTGCGCATGAAGATCACCGCAACCCCATACAGGATCAGTGCGGAACCGGCGATCCACAGGAAGAAGATATAGGTCGTGGAGTTATACAGACGCTTGCGCGGCGCGATGATCGACATCACGCCGTCTTTTAGCTGCACCCGGATTTCAAGCTTGCGATCATCAAGATCAAGATCGAAGTAGAACGGACGCTGCAGACGCTCCGACAGCGCGACAAACAGTTCTTCGGATACAAGGCCAAGAGGCGGCTCGGTGATCTGTCGTTCAAGGATGGCATCGGGCTCGAAAAACAGATCAAGCTCCATACGCGCCCGGGCGGAGTTCTGAATCCACTCGTAATGTTCCGGATCCGGATACTGGCCGAGATAATCGATCACAAAGATCACATCGCCAGCCAGACCACGGCTGAGTTGGCGCGCCACCGTATCCCAGTGCCGTTCAAAGAAGATCAGGACGGTGACGATCTGCAACAGCAGCATCGGCGTCATCAGGATCAGAAGCGACCGGCCCAAAAGCCCCGTCGGCATCAGTGATTTGATCCGTCCGTTCTGTTCGCTACCCACGCTGCTTGTCCCTGTCGGTTGTCATGGTCGGTCAGAATTGCACTCGTCAGTCCGTATACAGGACATAGCCCTGACCACGTACTGTCTGCAAGTATCTTGGTTGTTTGGGGTCTTCTTCGAATTTGCGCCGAAGCCGGGTAACCTGCACATCAATGCTGCGCGATGCCCCGGGATCAATGGCATTGCCGCTGATCATGCCGTGAAGCTGCTCGCGCGATGTTGTTTGTCCACGCCTTTTGACCAATGCGCTCAGCAACGCCTGCTCAGCCGTGGTCAGATAGATATGCTCTTCCCCGCGTTGCAGGATCATGCGCGTCAGGTCAAAGCGATACGCACCAAACGATGCACTGGTTTCTGGCACCTCCACGGATGCCGACGTTTCCACCTCGGGTAACTCACCATAGCGGCGCAAGATCGCCTCGATCCGCAGCACCAGTTCACGTGGCTCAAACGGCTTGGCAAGGTAATCATCAACACCTGCCTCAAGGCCCGCAATGCGGTCCTCGGTTTCCGAAAGAGCGGTGAGTAACAGGATCGGCACCTTTGATCCGGCTTCGCGCAGGCTGCGTGCCAGATCGACACCCTTTTCACCGGGCATCAGAACATCAAGCACGATCAGATCAAACTGCAAACCCGACAGGCTCGCACGCGCATTGGCGGCATCGCGCGCCGCAGACACGTTAAAGCCGTTCTCCCCCAGATAGCGGGTAAGAAGGTCACGCAAACGGTCATCATCATCGACCACAAGAATATGTGGCTGATCAGCACCGGTCATCGGGTTTTCCCTAGATCAACATCTATGCAGAACAATCTGGCTGCAAAATCTTTCAAAAGCGTAAGGATAAGGACGTCAAAAATATGACCATCCGTTTGCAGTGCGCTTTTTATCCTGCCCGTTACCTGAACTTTATCCTGCCCGGCGGCGCAGGCCACCGGGACCATCATCCTCGAACCGTTTACGGTCCTTTTCTTCCATCATGCCCAGCATGACCTTGCGGAAGCCCTCAACCGATTCTGCGCCTGCCTCGCGATAGGCTGCGGCAATCAGGGCGCGCTGCTGTTCGGTCAGCTCGCGTTCAAGCGCCTCGCCCTTTTCCGTCAGGGTCAGCAAACGCTGGCGACGGTCCTGCAGACCTGTCTTTTGTTCGATAAAACCTTCGCGCACCAATTGGCCCAGCACACGCGACAGGGACTGCTTGGTGATCTTGAGAATCGACAACAGGTCACTGACCGTGATTCCGGGGTTCCGACTGACGAAATAAATGACCCGGTGGTGGGCGCGACCGAAATTATATTGCGCAAGCATCTGGTCCGCGACTTCGGTGAAATCACGGTAGGCATAGAACAGTAATTCAATGCCTTGTCTAAGTTCTTCTTCCCGCAGAAAAAGCGGGTTGACCTTGCGTGTAGAGATATCTGCCATGCTTATCCGTTATGTCAGTTATATTGACACATTAATCTATGAATGTTACCTCGACCAGACAAATAAGGACATAAAGTTACGTCCAGGAACGTTCTTGAAATGGAATTTGGCAAATGACAACTCCGACCTTTGATAACCGCGACGGTTATATCTGGTATAATGGCGAACTTAAACCGTGGCGTGAAAGCACTTTGCATGTGCTCAGCCATGCTGTCCATTACGGGAGTGCGGTATTTGAAGGCGAACGGTCCTATAACGGCAAGGTTTTCAAGCTGGCCGAACATGGCGAACGCCTGATCAAATCCGGTGAAATCCTGGATATGAAAATCCCTTACAGCGCAGCTGAACTTGATGACGCGGTCATCGAGACGCTCGCTGCCAACAACATTACCGAAGGCTATATCCGCCGTATTGCCTGGCGCGGCAGTGAAATGATGGGTGTTTCCGCCCAGACCACGCGCATCAATGTGGCGATTGCCTGCTGGGAATGGCCGAGCTATTTCGCACCGGAAGAACGCCTTAAGGGCATTCGTCTTGACCTGTCGAAATGGGCCCGTCCGGCTCCGAACACCGCACCGACCAATGCCAAGGCATCGGGTCTTTACATGATCTGCACGCTCTCCAAGCACGAAGCAGAACGCAAAGGCTATGCCGATGCCCTGATGCTTGATTACCGCGGTCAGGTGGCAGAAGCCACCGGTGCCAACGTCTTCTTCATCAAGGATGGTCAGATCCATACGCCGAAGCCCGATTGCTTCCTTGATGGCATCACGCGTCGCACCGTGATTGGCCTTGCCAAGGCGCGTGGCTATGAAGTCATCGAACGCGCGATCATGCCCGAGGAAATGGAAGGTTTCGAAGAATGCTTCCTGACCGGGACGGCGGCGGAAGTTACCCCGGTTGCGGAAATCGGCCCGTACAAATTCACCCCGGGCCAGGTCTGCAAGACCATGATGGAAGATTACATGGCGCTGGTGCGCGGCGAAAATACAGCCGTTGCCGCTGAGTGATTTTTTTGAATAATCACAGCGATTATTCAATTTTTTTGAAAACACCCCGAGCCTTGCGCGCCGGGGTGTTTTTCTTTGCTCAAAGACCAGTTCGCAAAAATATCCTCCCGCCACGGATGCAATCACGACCGTGCGTTCACATATCGGCAAGATCGCCCCAAACACAATCACCGCCGAACCCAAAAATGCGCCCCGACACCGGCTCTCCCCGCCAACAGGCCCGAGCCCCCATCCGTCTTGCCCTGAGCTTCGCGCTTTATCTGCTGACGCTATTTGCCAACGGCCCGCTTCATGCGGCTGAACCGCTCGAAATCAGGCTCCCGGTGCGTGAGAGCGAGTTTGATGATGTGCTGGCCTGTCAGCTTGATCCGGATTCCGCATGCCGATCCTGCCTTGCCGATCATCCGAGCAGCGCGTCGCTTGTCATCTATTCCATCCTGCAGGAAGCCCTGACCACCGGCGGGATCAAGGCCAAGGTCAAACCCGTGCTGTCGCCCAATTCAGAGCGTAGCCGCAAGATGGTCAGTGATGGTCTCGCCGATGTAAAATCGGACTGGGAATTCAATATCGATCCCGATCCGGATTTGCTGAAATCGGCCCCGATCCTGCGCAAGGGCGAGTTTGAGAAAGGCGTCTATGTCAGTCAGGACGCCTTCATTCTCAATGGTGAGAGGCGCATTAGCGACCTGCATGACATGCGGGCGGTGTCCATTCGCACATGGCGACTGGATTGGCAGGCACTAGAAAACCTTGCGCCCAAAAGCCTGACTAGTGCGCCCACGACCTTGCAAATATATAGTCTGATTAATGCCGGACGGGCTGACTTTACCTTGCTGGAGTTCTCATCCGAACCCGACCTGGCGCGGCGATATGAGGACATCACCCTGTATCCGATGCCCGGGGTGAAGGTGATCCTGCCAGACAGCCAGCATTTCATGGTCTCGCGCCGCCTGACCGGTGCGCAGAACTTCATCAAGGCCCTTGATCACGGCCTGACTGCCCTGCGCCAAAGCGGCTTTATCCGCCAGTGCATGGTCAATAGCGGCATCATAAATGAAAAGGTGGCGGACTGGAAAATCCTTAACCCGCTGGCCGCCACCGCCGGCGCGCCAAAAACATCGCAATCACAATAATCGCCAATGGTATGAGGATTGTTTTGCCGTTGCGGTACGAGAGCAAGCGGCGGCCAGATATTCCTCATATAAAACGGACCGCCCGAAAACCCGGACGGTCCGCATTGCATTCTGGTGAGAATGTCTAAGGTTTCACGGGGCTACTTTGCCGCGTCCGGTGCCGTGAATGTCGGGCCGGGATGAACATCAGGGAGTTCAGTCTCGTCGACATAGGCATCGGGCAGGTTATGGTCGGCCTCGTGCTCGGTCTCGTACCACTGCTTGTAGCGATAGAGCACGAGTGAGTCGCGACCAAGGCCACGCAACAACCCATACATCATGACCAGAATGACAGCCGCAAACGGGAAGCCCGCCACCACGGCCGCAGCCTGCAGGGCTGAAAGCCCCCCAGCGACCAGAAGGACCGCCGCAATCACGCCTTCGGTCGTTGCCCAGAACAGGCGCTGAATGCGCGGCGGGTTGGCGTCACCCCCGGCGGTCAGCATGTCGATGACAAACGAGCCACTATCAGACGAGGTCACAAACCAGATGACGATCATGACGATGACAACGGTCGTGACAAACTTGGTAAACGGCATGAATTCCAGCAGCTTGAAGATCGCACTGCCGTAGCTTGCCTTGGTCGCCTCGATCAGCCCCGGATCACCAACCATTTCCATATGGATCGCCGCCCCGCCAAAGGCAGTAAACCAGAAGAACAGAATGACGACCGGGATGAACAGCACCCCAAGGGTGAATTCACGCACCGTACGACCGCGCGAAATGCGGGCAATGAAGATGCCGACAAACGGCGACCACGACACCCACCAGGCCCAATAGAAGATCGTCCAGCCAGCCTGCCAGTTGGTGTCGGTGTAGGCTTCGCTCCAGAAGCTGATCACGACCAGATTGCTGATATAGTTGCCGACATTCTCGACAAAACTGTCGAGCACGAAAAGCGTCGGCCCGGAAATCAGAACGAAGGCCAGCAAAACGAAGCTGAGCTGAATGTTGAGGTTACTGATGCGCTTGATGCCGCCATCAAGCCCGACCATGACCGAGATGGTGGCAAACACGGTGATGATGGCAATCAGAACAATCTGAACCGGCATGGTATCGGGGATACCAAACAGCGAATTCAGACCCGAGCTGATCTGCATCACGCCAAGACCAAGGGTCGTGACAATGCCAAACATGGTGCCAAACACGGCGAGGATATCGACGACATGACCCCAGGTGCCATAAATCCGTTCACCAATGATCGGATAAAGGGCGGAGCGGATCGAAAGCGGCAGGCCCTTGCGATAGTGGAAATAGGCCAGCGACAGACCGACAATGCAATAGAGCGCCCAGCCATGAATGCCCCAATGCAGGAACGAAATCGTCATTGCCTGCTCAGCCGCGGCAATCGTTTCAGGCTCGGCCGTTGGCGGTGCGAAATAGTGATAAAGCGGTTCGGCCACGCCCCAATAGAGCAAGCCAATCCCGATACCGGCACTAAACAGCATCGCCGTCCATGAAAACAGCCCGTATTCCGGGGCATCGGTTTGCCGCCCCAAACGTACGCGTCCATAGGGACCAATCGCGAGATAGAGGCTGACGATCACTGCCAGATTGGCAACGATGATCAAAAACCAGCCGAAATAGTTGGCGATAACGGATTGCGCGGCGGCGAACAGCGCGCCTGCGGTTTCCGTAAAGACCGCCCCGAATATGATGAACCCGACGATCAGGATGGCCGAGACGGAAAAGACCGGCTTGCTGACCCGCGGGAAAGGCCCGAGTGGCCCCACCTTCATTTTGTCGTCCATGCTTACCTCACTGTTTCGGGTATCCAACTTTTCGTTGTTTATGCCCCTGATCAGCGCCGGGGGTCTCCCGGAGTAACGACTGATCAAACATGCGGTCCGTACCCGAGCCGGACTGCGAGGCGGCTTTGATTAGGCACTTTCTGGTCGGCACTTCAGGTAGTCAGATGTTCGGTGTTCGGTTGTTCAGCTGTTTCGACACACGAGTTGAGGCAGCGCCGGCCAGCCGTCCCACATGGCTGGCCGACGCTGCTTCTTACTCCCCTCGCGGGAAGCGCTGGTTTTCTTCGAGATCGTTGAGATCCATGTGATTGCGCATGTAGCGTTCGGACGCCTTTTGCAGCGGCTGATAATCCCACGGGAAGTAGGAGCCGTTGCGAAGCGCCTCGTAAACGATCCAGCGACGTGCCTGACTTTCACGAACCGCCTGATCAAAGGCTTCAAGGTTCCAGCGCGCATCGCGCTGCGCACGAAACGCTGCCATCTGATCGGCACAGGCCGGATCGGCTGCCAGGTTGGTCAGTTCCTTGGGATCGGCTTCAAGATCGAAAAGCTGTTCGGGATCAAGCGTGCAATAGGTGTATTTCCATTTGCCTTCGCGGATACAAACCAGCGGGGCATAGGAGCCCTCGGCAGCATATTCCATCAGGACCGGCTCGGTGCGGGCTTTGCCCGCAAGCATGCCACAAAGCGACATGCCATCGGTCCAAGGTTGGACTTCTTCCATGGAAATGCCGGCAAGGTCGGCCACGGTCGGGGTGACATCAAGGCTTGAAACCGGATCGGTATAAAGGCCCGGTGTTATGTTTGGCCCGGCCATCATCAGCGGCACACGGGCCGAGCCTTCAAAGAAGCTCATTTTAAACCACAGGCCGCGTTCACCCAGCATATCACCGTGATCAGAGACAAAGATGATGATGGTGTTATCGAGCTGACGGGTGGTTTCAAGCACCTCCATGATCTGACCGACCTTGTCATCGATATAGGAGATGTTGGCAAAATAGGCCTGCCGTGAACGACGGACATCTTCCTTTTTGATATCGAAAGCCGTGTAGTCGCTGGCATGCATCAGACGCTTGGAATGCGGGTCCTGATCATCGAAATCAAACGGCGCCACATCCGGTTCAAGTTCCGGGCAATCTTCATAGAGATCCCAGAATTTCTTGCGCGCGACATAGGGGTCATGCGGATGGGTGAAGCTGACCGTCAGGCACCATGGGCGGTCATCATGGCCGCGCGACAGATCATAAAGCTTATGCGTCGCGTTGTAGGCAACCTCGTCATCATATTCCATCTGGTTGGAAATCTCGGCCACACCGGCACCGGTGACGGAGCCCAGGTTGTGATACCACCAGTCAATGCGTTCGCCCGGTTTGCGATAGTCCGGGGTCCAGCCAAAGTCCGCCGGATAGATATCGGTGGTCAGGCGTTCTTCAAACCCGTGCAGCTGATCAGGGCCGACGAAATGCATCTTGCCCGACAGGCAGGTGTAATATCCCGCGCGGCGCAAGTGATGGGCATAGGTCGGAATGTCCGATGAAAATTCAGCCGCGTTGTCATAAACCCGGGTGCGATGGGGCAACTGGCCCGCCATGAAGGATGCACGTCCCGGGGCGCAAAGCGGGGAGCCGGTATAACAGTTGCGGAAACGCGCCGAACGCTCAGCGAGTTTGCGCAAATGCGGCGTATGAAGGAATTCCGCAGGACCATCGGGGAACAGGGTTCCGTTCAACTGGTCGGCCATCAGGATCAAGATATTCGGGGACGTCATTTAGTCGAGCACTCCTTATCGGGGTGCGACAATCCAGCCATCACCGAGATGGCAGTCTTGACGATAAAAGCACCCCTTGGTCGTTCATTTGCGTCAGCGCCAGCCTTCACCCCCTGCCCCTTTTCGGGTGCGTTTTGTCGGGTGTTTTTGTTATTCCGCTTGACGGCAACTTCGTTAAGAACATTAAATCCATAAATCAACACTCAAAGAAACCCGGTGTTTTTTAATCACTTTCATAAAGAATTTTTATAATGCAAAGACCGCTCGACATTGGATGGCTAAGAATTTTCGAAGCAGTCGGGCGGCTGGGCAGCCTGACGCGCGCGGCCAATGAGCTGGGATTAAGCCAGCCTGCCGTGACCTATCAAATCAAGCGGGTCGAGGATCAGTTGGGCGTCTCATTGCTGCATCGATCCCAGGGCGGCAGCCGGTTGACCGATGCGGGTGAAATCCTGTTTGAGGCCGTGCAAAGCAGTGTCGAGCATATCGACAAGGCGGTGCGTGATACCCGGCGGTCTTCGCAAGATCATGCGGTGCGCATCTTTACCGATTTCGGCTTCGCGGCCTTCTGGTTGATGCCACGCGTGACCGATTTCCGCCGCCTGCATCCCGAGGCCGAAGTCCATATCATCGCCTCCCAAGGCCTTGATGATGAACTTGGCCGTGAAACCGATGCAGCCATGCTGTTTGGCGGCGCCGACGATTTCCCCGAAACGGCACAGCTTCTGATCCCGGAAAGGGTGGTACCGGTCTGCACGCCCGGGTTCCTTGAGCGATACGGGCCGTTTGATGATCCAGCCCAGTTTGCCAGAGCACCCCTTTTGCATCTGGAAGTGACAGGTAAATCACGCTGGTTGACGTGGGAAAGCTGGCTTGCCGATCACGGGATTACCCGCAAACCAGCGCAAGGGGATCTGGGGCTTAACACCTATGGCTTTGTCATTCAGGCCGCCCTTGCCGAACAGGGCGTGGCGCTGGGCTGGCGGGGATTGATTGACCATCATATCGAGCAAGGGTCGCTGGTCGCAGTGGGTTCGGAAGTCAGCCGACCGGATCGCGGATACTGGGTCGTGCCCAGCCGATCTGTCAGCGACACGACAACCACGCTGCTTGATTGGCTGACCAACGAAACCTGATTGCCATCGGCATTCATTCTTTTGCTGTATCCGCCGCGCAGTGTTCCCTAGAGTGATGGTTCGCGCACACCACAATCGACAGGGGATTTTTCATGACAGAGCATGGTTATAACAGCGGGCGGTTGAACCTGCCTTTCGTTGGCATTTCGACCTTTTCCAAAAGCCCCTATGTCGAGAATTGGGATGCGATTGATGCGGATGTCGCCATTCTTGGCGCGCCGTTTGATTTCGGCACCCAATGGCGATCCGGTGCGCGGTTTGGCCCGCGTGGCATTCGCGAGGCATCGACCCTTTTTGCCTTTGGCCATGCCGGGGCCTATGACCATGAAGATGACGTGACCTATCTTGAAGGGGTCCGGATGGTCGATATTGGCGATGCCGACATCATTCATACCGACACGATCAACAGCCACGCCAATATCGAGTTCGGCGTGCGCAAGATTTTGGCGGCCGGCGCCCTGCCCGTTGTTCTGGGCGGTGATCATTCGATCAACATTCCCTGCATCAATGCCTTTTCCGAACAGGAACCGGTGCATGTCGTGCAGTTTGATGCCCATCTTGATTTCGTTGATGAACGCCACGGGGTGCGCAATGGACATGGCAACCCGATGCGCCGTGCAATTGAAAAGCCGTGGGTCACGGGCATGACCCAGCTTGGCATTCGCAATGTGTCCTCCACCGCCAAGGAAGGATATGACTATGCCCGTGAACAGGGATCAGACATCCTCTCAGTGCGCCAGGTTCGCAAGCTTGGTGTTGAAGGTGTGCTCGAACGCATTCCGGCCGGGAAACGCTATTACCTGACGATCGATATTGACGGGTTTGATCCATCCATCGCACCGGGTACAGGAACCCCCAGCCATGGCGGGTTCCTGTATTACGACGTACTGGAAATCATCGCTGGCCTTGCCAAGCGAGGCGATATCGTTGGCATTGACCTGGTCGAAGTCGCCCCGGATTACGATCACACCGGAACAACCGCCATTCTGGCAGCGCAGATTTTGCTCAATACCATCGGGCGGATTTTCGCCGCGCGGGGGGCCTGATCGGCAGCCCCAAAAGCCGTATCCCCGCCCTTGTTTGGCGGGGATACAAACCATCATATTGAAATGAAAGATCCGGTCAGGCCGGCACGGCAGGCGAAAGCGAACCGGCATAAAGACCCAAATGGGTATCAAGGTGCGCCTTGAGCCTTTTGATATCGCTTTCGATTTCTGGCGCCTTAAGCACGTCATGGCAGGAAAATGACGGCACGGTTTCGACACCGCAGAAGCGATAACACGCTGCAATATGCACAAAGGCATCGTCAACATCCTTGCCCTGATACAGGCACTGATCCGGGTTACCAAAGGCCACTGCCGGGGCATTCCATGTCAGCGAGATCATGAATTTTTTGCCCTGCATCTTTCCCCCTGTCCCATACTGCAGGGACGGGTCACTGCGCGAACGACCGTCATCGACCATGAAGGTCTGGCTTGCCAGCCCCGCGTTAAAGACCTCGTCCAGATATTTCTTGTGCGTCCAGGGCGCGCCAAACCAATTGACCGGGGCTTGCAGAATAATCAGATCCGCCCAGTCATGTTTTTCGACCTCGGTCTCGGGGTCATATCCCTGATCAATGACGGTATGGCGAACGGTGTGGCCTTGCGCGGTGAATTCACCGCTCATGACATCGACAAGATGGGCGTTCAGGCTGCCCGTAGACCAGCCCACATAGAGCATGTGGCCATTGATGATCAAAACGTTCATCACGATTTTCTCCATTGGTGGGATGCCGGAATACCGACATCAAAGTGAATGGAGGCACATTACCAGCCCGTCCGACTTCCGGTTTGCCAGTTGTGCGGTTATGATTGCCCAAAACGCCGAATGATCGTTATGCCGAAGTGTCAGGTGTGTTCAAAACGAACAGCTGACGTTAAATGAACATCCCGGAAAATCAGGAAACAGGACACATTGGCCATGTCTGTCAACGTTACGGAACTTGTGCACAAAGTATCGGATATCGCCAAGGAAGATGGCACCTTGTCCATCCTTGATGGGCAGATTCAGCTTTTTCGCAACAGTGCGCCGGTTGCCGCCTTGCCCTGCATGTATTTTTTCGGTCTGGGCATGACGCTCAGCGGCAGTAAAAATATCATGGTCGGCGAAAAAACCTATGAGATGGAAGCTGGCGGATGCCTGTTATCACCGGCCGAACTTCCGGTGATCACATCTATTACGCGGGCCCGAAAAGACGCACCGTTTCTTGGCATCTTCGTTCATCTTGACCTTCAGCAGATGACGCAATTGGCAGCCGAAACAGGACCGCTTCCGGCCGAAAGCAAAAATCATTGCAATACCGTGCCCACGATGGAAATTGATGCCGGTATTGCCAACGCGGTTGAACGCCTCGTCGATTTGCACAACAGCCCCGACCTTGCAAAGCAGCTTTTTCCGATCATTCGTCAGGAAATCATGATCCGGCTATTGCACGGGCCTTATGGACCGACTTTACGCCAAATCATTACATCGGATTCACCGATGCAAAAAATCATGCGGATCCTGTCCTGGCTTAAGAACCATTTTGCAGATGATTTTACATCGGGCGATCTGGCGGGGATGGCGCATATGAGCTCATCAACCTTCCGCGAACATTTCAAGGCCGTCACCGGCATGAGCCCGATGCAATATCTTAAACAGATCCGGCTTCTTGAGGCGCGTCAGCTTATGTTTAATGACAAACTCAACGCCAGCAGTGCCGCCTTTGAAGTTGGCTATGAAAGCCCGTCCCAATTCAGCCGGGAATATTCCCGAATGTTCGGGGTATCTCCCGTCCGCGATATCCGACGTCTGCGTGACCTTGTCGACTCATCGGGTATCCCGCGGACAAACTGGCACGAGCAGACCAAGACAGGCCTGACCGGGCAGTCCAGGTTCGAAACCACTGAAACGCCCGGTAATCCTCCGGCTTAACATCCTCTAATCACATGAAACATGCGCTTAGGGACCATGGCCAATTCGCTTCGCGCATTCGACAACACATAGCCTCAGCCGCCGATCTCGACCATGACAGCAGCGGAAAGCTCCTTCAATGCTGCGTTTCGCGTTGAAAAGTCCGCATCAGCATCCGAGATAAAAATATAGACAATCCAGGGCTGCTCGTTAACTGGCTTAACCAGTGCAACGATGTTGCGCGTTTTGTCTCCGCTGCCGGATTTATCGAAAATTTCCCAACCGGCAGGAGCATGCACGCGCAAAAGGTCTCCGGTAACAGCCCCACGACTTGTCCAGTCCGCAAGTTGAACCCTTGAGGACGGCGATAATGCATCCTCCAGGAAAAGCTTGCGCAATGTAGCGGCCATTGCCGCTGGCGTTGTGGTGTCACGTGGATCACCGGGTACGAAAGTGTTCAGGTCGGGCTCGAACCGGTCAAGACGACTGACCGTATCACCGGTATTGCGAAACATGTTTGTGACGGCATCCGGGCCACCCAAACGCTTAAGGAGAAGATTGCTCGCAGTGTTGTCGCTCATGTCGAGGGCAGCAAGGCACAAATCGGAAATGATCATGTTCTCGCCAACACGCTTTGACGTCACCGGCGCGTAAGACAGCAGATCGGCTTCGCGGATCGGCAAAGCTTCAGACAATGATAGCGCCCCCTTGTCACTTTGCGCCAGAATAGCACCGCAGATTGGCACTTTGACCGTGCTGTTCATCAAGAAACGCTCATGGGGGCGGTGAGACCATGTCTCCTCGGTTGCGGTATTCAAAAGAACGATGCCCACCCGCGCATCAAGTCGGTTTTCGATCTGCGTAACCGTATAGGCAAGCTCTGATCGCAAGGTATCGGCGGAGGCAAAACCGTACAAATTCAGCCCAAGAACGATCGTTGTCGCGAAACGCAACAGAATGGTGGCGCAAAGCCGCATCTAGGAATCCTTTTGAGAAAGCGCTGACTAACCAAGCCAAGGCGAGGCGAGGCGTCTGCCAAGGTTGGTAATCTGGGTTACGGCCAGTTTGCTTCGGGCGGGAGCGACATCAGGATGGCTTCGGTGTTGCCGCCGGTCATCAGGCCAAAGCGCGTGCCGCGATCATGGAGGAGGTTGAACTCGACATAGCGGCCGCGCTTGATCAGCTGGGCGCGACGTTCATCATCGGTCCAGGATTTGTTGTAGTGGCGCTTGACCAGTTCGGGATAGATATCGCGAAAAGCACGCCCGACATCCTGGGTAAAGGCGAAATCCTTATCCCAATCGGCATCAAGGTAATCATAGAAAATCCCGCCAACGCCGCGCGGTTCATTACGGTGCGGCAGGAAGAAATATTCATCGCACCATTTTTTGAAGCGGTCGTAATAGTCATCACCATGGGCATCGCAGGTGGCTTTCAGCGCTGCGTGGAAATCAGCCGTGTCTTGATCCTTGGGGAAAACCGGGGTCAGATCGGCACCACCGCCAAACCATGCCTTGGTCGTGACGATGTGGCGGGTGTTCATGTGCACGGCGGGCACATGCGGTGAGCACGGATGGGCGACCAGTGAAATGCCCGCAGCCCAGAAGTTCGGGTTTTCATCGGCACCGGGGATTTCCTTGCGGAATTTTTCGGAAAATTCGCCATGCACGACCGAAATATTGACCCCGACCTTTTCAAACACCCGGCCCTTCATGACCGACATTTCGCCCCCACCTTCACTAGCACCTTCGTTTTCGCCGCGTTCCCACGCGGTGCGTTCGAACCGGCCCGGGGCGCGATCGGAAAGCGGACCTTCATAGCTGTCTTCGAGGGCCTCGTAACTGGCACAGATTTCATCGCGCAGCTGACGGAACCAGAGGCGTGCGGTTTCCTTGTGCTGTTCGATCAGGTTTTTGTCCGTGCTGTTCATTCCACCCTCTTTGGAAAACTGTTTGTTTGTCTGAGCGCTTCGCCCAGTGTCATTGCGGTTGCCATGGCGACATTCAGTGATCGCATCTGTGGCTGCATTGGAATGACGACGCGGGCATCGACATAATCATGCACCTGATCAGGCACCCCTTTGCTTTCGGAACCGAGCATCAGGATATCATCGGCGCGAAATTCAAAATCGCAATAGGGTTCGGCCCCCTTGGTCGTCAGCAACACCAGACGGCCCGGCACTGTTCCGTCTTCGCGGGCTTCGACAAAGGCACGCCAGTCGGCATGGCGTATATAATCGGCCTTTTCGAGATAATCCATCCCGGCACGCTTGAGTGCGCCCGAGGTCAGAAGAAACCCGCAGGGCTCAATGATATCGACCGGCAGACCAAAGCAGGCGGCCATGCGCAGGATCGTTCCGGTATTTTGCGGAATGTCGGGTTCGAATAAGCAGATTCTCATAAGGCCTGTCACATGCCGGGAAGGGATAGCGGGTCCGTTGCGGTTCTTGTACCCCATTTGGGCACCGGTCTGCCAGACGTTGCGGCAATAATTTGAACGATTGAAATCGAGATCACAGAACCGCCCCAACGGTGGGACAAAACGGCGCGAAACACCGCGCGTTTTCATTCAATCCTGTTTCATATCAGGGGTCATTGGGCTATGTTTGGGCATGCGTTACAGCACATGCCCGACGGGGTTTGTCGAGATACGCAGGCCTTTGAATTTTCAGGAACGTGATCTTTGCAGGAACCGCATTTCGACCTTAACTGGGATGATCTGAAACACCTTCTGGTGTTGTCACGTGAAGGGACACTTTCGGCGGCGGCACGGGTTCTTGATACCTCACGCGTTACGGTCAAGGCGCGCATTTCCAATCTGGAAAACAATCTGGGTGTGCGCCTGTTTTCACAAGACAAGACGGGCTACAAGCTGACGCGCGATGGGCGCGACCTTGCGGGCTATGCGCTTGAATGCGAACGGCAGTTGCGCCTTGCGCTTGCCGGGCAAACCAAGGACAGCACGCCGCGGCTTAAAATCCGGGTTGGTGTGGTTGAGGGCATTGGTAACGGCTATCTGGCGGAGAAGCTTTCAAACTGGCTTAAGGGCCAGAACATTGATTTCGAGCTGGCGTCGCTGCCCAAGCAGGCGCGCATTACCAACCGCGAAGCCGATATCTGTGTGACGCTCGAAGAGCCTGAAGGTGAGAACATCATCAAAAAGGTTCTGACCCCCTACACACTGGGCATCTATGCCAGTCAGGGATATATCGACGAACACGGGCCGCTTAAGGGATCGCAGGATGTGCTTGATCACATGTGGGTCGGCTATGTGCGCGATCATATCTTTTCCCAGACGCTGAATTACCACGAGGAACTTTCGGCCAATCTGAAATACGCGTTTCGTGGTACGAGCATGGTTTCCCAGCTTTATGCGACGGCGGCGGGCCTGGGCTTGGGGATTTTTCCGATCTATCTGACGTCGGATTTCAATCTGGTGCGGGTGTGCCCGGAAATCGCCTTTGCGCGGAAATACTGGATTTCATCATCAAGTGATCTGCACCGGTTCCCCGGGCATCTGTCGGTGTGGAAGTTCCTTTTGGAAACCACACAAAAGGACCACCGGCTGTTTTATGAAGGCAACTGATCGCAAAGAAAAACGGGGCATGCCTGGCACGCCCCGTTTTGTCATCCGTTATGATCGGGTCTATTGCGCATAGATCAGATCGGGAAGCCAGGTGGTGATCCATGGCACATAGGTGATCAGGATCAGGGCAACGATCATGATGCCGATAAAGGGCAGACAGCCGCGCAGCACATCGCGCAACGTCATCTTGGAAACGCCCATCGCGACAAACAGGTTCAAGCCCACCGGCGGGGTCAGCATCCCGACCGAGAAATTGACCACCGTGATCAGACCAAAGTGAACCGGGTCGATCCCGACCTGGGCTGCAATCGGCTGCAACAGCGGTGCCAGCACGATGATCGCCGAGGCACTATCAAGGAAGAAGCCGGTCACCAGCATGACGATGTTAAACAGGGCCGCGACCGTGAACGGATCGCTTGTGCTGCCCAGCACCTGGGAGGACAGATTGCCCGGGGCGCCTGTGATCGTCAGAAGCCATGAGAAGGCCGATGCACCTGCGGTAATCAGAAGCAGGGTGGCGGCAATTGCGCCCGATGACTTCAGGATGGATTTCAGTTCGGCAAACCCGATCTGCTTATAGATCACGGCCCCGACAAACCAGCCATACATGCAGGCAACTGCCGCAGACTCGGTCGGTGTGAAGACGCCACTGTAAATACCGCCGAGCAGCAGAACCGGCAGGCCAAGCCCCCAGGCCGCACGCCGGAAAGCGGTTACGAACTGTGCACGGGTCGGCATGGCTTCGCGCGGATAGTTGCGTTTGATGGCAAACAGCACACAGGACGCGATCAGAAGCCCACCAATCAGAAGGGCCGGACCAACACCGCCGGCAAACAGCTTGCCGACCGAGGCCCCGGTGACAGAACCATAAATGATCAGACCGATGCTGGGCGGGACGATTGGCCCCAAGGTGCCTGCAACAGTGATCAGACCGATGGAAAAGAACTTGTCATAGCCCGCAGCAATCAGGGCCGGGAACATGATGCTGCCAATCGCGATCACGGTCGCCGGGCTGGAGCCGGAAATGGCACCAAAGAACAGGCAGGACAGCACCGTTGCCGCGGCAATGCCGCCGGGGATCCAGCCGACCAGCACAGTGGCAAGATCGACAAGGCGTTGCGACAGCCCCCCGATCCGCATCAGTTCGGATGCAAGGATGAAGAACGGGATCGCCATCAGCGAAAAGTTGTTCATGCCGGCAAACATGCGCATCGGCACAATCACCGGATCAAACGGCCCCCAGAAGCCGACTGCGACAACCACGGCAAAGGCCAGTGCGGCAAAGATCGGCAATCCGAAAAGCAATAGCCCGCCAAATGAAATCAAAAGTCCTGGTAGCATGATTTTTATTCCCTTGATGTAACCGTCAAAGCACCCTCAGGTGCGGGTTACATGGCGCGAAGGTTGTCTTCGGATTGCGTGATCGACTTGCCCTGAAGCAGCGCGCGCAACGCATTGACATAACGAAACACCGACAGGAAACCGGCAATCGGGATGATGGCGTAGATCGTCGCAACCGGGATGCGCAAGGCCGGGGAAAGCTGCCCGCGATTAAGGGTATTGAGGAACAATTGCCCGCCGAAATACATCAGGGCGAGGGCAAACAGGATACCCAACACAATCGCGATCAGGCGCAACACCGAAACATGACGTTCGGGGACCAGCGCATCCAGCAGATCGACAGAGATGTGGCTGCCCAGCCGGATGCCGATGCTGATGCCGACAAAACTCATGACGATGATGGCGTAAAGAACGACTTCTTCGGCCCAGTAAATCGGCGCGTTGAACACATAGCGCATGACCACCTGAACGAATGTCAGGCAAATCGCCAGCGCCATCAGAAATATCATCGACCCGTCTTCAAGGCGGGAAAGGGCCTTGTCAATCTTGTCAAACATGTTGCCATCCCGTTGTCAAAAAGCCGCCCTGCGGGAAAATCCCCACAAGGCGGCCAATATTACCTATGTGTGTGCCTTAGTTCGGGCCCGCACCGGTCACTTCGTAGATCGAATTGATCAGTTCGGCCGAGACAACATCTTCAAAGGCCTTGTGAACGGCAAAGCTTCCTTTGATGAAGGCATCTTTTTCAGCATCCGACAGACGATAGACTTCGATGTCCGAGCTGATTTTCGCGATCTGGTCTGCTTCATATTCGTTGGTCAGCTGACGGGCAAGGTCGCGGGCATTGTCAAACGCCTCGACCACGATCGGACGCAGATCATCGGGAAGCGAGTTCCAGGCATTTTCGCTCATGACGGCGGCATAGCCGTGATAGGCGTGCGAGGACAGGGTCATGTAGTTTTGAACTTCATAGAACTTCATGGCAACGATGTTGGCGATCGGGTTTTCCTGACCATCAACAACGCCAGCCTGCAGGCCGCTATAAACTTCGGCAAAGGCCATGGCGGTCGGGTTTGCACCCCATTCGTTATACTGGGTCAGGATGACCGGGGCCTGCATGGTGCGCATCTTGATGCTTGCCAGATCCTCGATCGTGGTGATCGGGCGAACATTGTTGGTGATCTGACGGAAACCGGCCCCCCAGAAGTTCACGCCATGCATGCCGTGCTGATCAAGGGTATCAAGGATGGAACGACCAACATCGCCATCAAGAACCTTGGCCATCATTTCGTCGCTTGGCAGGATAAACGGCAGATCGAGAACCTGCAGCTTCGGCTCGAAGTTGCCAAGGGTTGCGGTCGGCGGAATGGCGATCTGGACAAGATCGTTCTGCAGCTGCTCGATAATGTCGACGTCACCACCAAGGCCACCGGCCGGGATGACATTGATTTCGATGCGGCCGTTGGATTTTTCCTCGACCTCTTTTTCGAATGCGCGTGCGGCCTTGCCATTGGGCGTGTCTTCCATCAGCACATGCCCGAAGGTAAGGGTGAATTCCTGTGCCATGGCCTGTCCCCCCAGACCTGCCACTGCGATTGCGGCCACAGCCGCCGATTTGAACATGGTGTTCATTGATGCCTCCGTATTGAAAGGATACCTGATTTTTTGCTGGTTGTTAGACCAGTTCTTGTCCCCGAAGGCGATCTGCCATCAGGGGATAATTGGATCTGGATTCGACCAGATCGTTGACATCCAGTTCGGCACGAATGGTTTCGGCTGCGAACTGTCCGGCTTGGACGAGTATTCCGTTATTCGGTGAGACGATCTGGCTGAGGCCAAGGCGCTCCCAGGTGCCGACCTTTTTGCCCAGATCAAGGAAGCCACATGCGTTGCAGGAAACGACAAAGGCCTGGTTCTGGATCGCGGTTACAGTCGGTACGCTTTCCCAGAATTTCTTTTTGGTGACAGGGTCACCTGCCCCGCCCTTGGAGCCGCCCGACCAGAAGGACGAAGTGACTGCAAGAATTTCTGCACCCTGCTTGAAATGCTCGAGCGCAATTTCCGGGAACAGGGTTTCGTAACAGATGACGATGCCGATGCGGCCCAGCGCACATTCAAAAGTCTCGTGGCGGTTGCCCGGCGTGTAATAAAGCTTCTCGATCCCCGGAAGGAAGCGTTTGCGGGTCACCCCGACAATGCCTTCGGGGCCGATCAGGGCCGCACTGTTATAGATGGTGCCGACGACCGAGGAGCGTTCGTTGAACCCGACCACGGTATAAATGCCAAGGGTTTTGGCCGCTTCTGCAATGGCGGCAAGTTCGGGACCATCAAGATCGACCGATCCTTCGTTCCACAGACGCTTGAGACCGCCTTCTTCATGTTTGAAGAAGCTGGTCAGGCCGGCTTCGGGAAACACGACAAGGTCGCTTCCCTGAGATGCCTCGACCTGCATTTGTCCAAGGATGAAAGCAAGATTTTCATCTCTGCTGCCCAACTCAATCGGCTGGTGCTGGACTGCGCTTGCCACGACCTTGCTTTGCATGAAGTTCTAACCCTTTGCCAAACTGTTTTCTTCCGGGAGCCTTGATGCTCCGGCTTGTTGGCAAAACAGTACGGGGCGCAATGAGAGCCGCCTAGATAGGCTGCGCTTGCGCTACATGTAAGAAAACTTACACCCCACTGTCACATAGGATTTTCAAAGGCGCTGTGGCAGCGAACCTGCCAACAATTGCGTCGCGTGATCCGCCACAGGCGAAGAAGCCGAGGGCGGGCCACTCGGGAAAAGAGACAACAGGAATCGAATTTTTATCGGGAAGTCTGGGTGGTCCTTACAGACATATAATTACCCGTTAACGTCCCCATTAGACTTTTTTGGAATATGAAAAACTAAAGCCGCAAGTCATTGGCTGATAAAAGGGCCTGATACCCGCATTTACGCTATGTTTTACCGATTTGTGCAGCGCAAAACCATTTGATCCAGTTGAATGCAAACAAATTGCAACTCCAAGTTCTCCTTAACAAACCGGTTTTTTGTTAGTATACGACCTCAAACAGGTCTAAAGGCTTCTGGGAATGGAATTGTTTGATTTTCATCAATGGAAAATCAAGTGTTTTGCCCTAAGTCTTGGTTTTGGCATTCCGCATTACCAAATCGGTCGTATGCCTGTTTTAGGCCGCATGCCTGTTTTGGGGGCAGAAAGAGGGATTAATTATGTCGCAAACGGTGCATTCATCCGGTGAGCAGCCGGACGAGAACCGCAGGGATTTCCTGACCTTGGCGACCACAGCAGTCGGCGCCGTTGGCGTCGGGTGTGCGTTGTTGCCGTTCGTGGACAGCATGAACCCGTCCAAGGACGTTCTCGCACTTGCCTCGGTTGAGGTAAATTTGGCCAACATCCCGGTTGGCCAGGCAATTAAGGTGATGTGGCGAGGCAAACCTGTCTTCATCCGCCATCGTACCGAACGCGAAATCAATGAGGCCAACGAGGTCGCATTGAATGAACTCGTCGATCCGCAGAGCGACGATGCACGCGTCGAAAAGAAAGAGTGGCTGATCGTCGTCGGCGTCTGCACCCATCTGGGTTGCATTCCGATGGGCACGGCCACAGGCGAAACCCGTGGTGATTATGATGGCTGGTACTGCCCATGCCATGGCTCGCACTATGATACGTCGGGCCGTATCCGCCGCGGCCCCGCACCGTTGAACCTTGTCGTTCCGGAATACGAATTCCTGACCGACACGTCGGTCCGGATCGGGTAAGGAGCAGGTTTATGAGCGCACCTCAGTGGAACAACAAAGTGGTCAAATGGGTTGACGACCGTCTTCCGGTCATCTCCATGCTGCACCACTCTGCATACGAATATCCGACACCGAAAAACCTGTCCTATATGTGGAACTTCGGTTCCCTGGCCGGTTTTGTTCTGGTGACGATGATCCTCACCGGTATTTTCCTGGTGATGAACTATACCCCGCATACCGATATGGCCTTTGAGTCGGTCGAGCGCATCATGCGTGATGTGAACTATGGCTGGCTGATCCGTTATATCCACATGAACGGCGCATCGATGTTCTTCATCTGCGTGTTCATTCACATTTTCCGTGGCCTGTATTACGGGTCATACAAAGCACCCCGCGAGATGCTGTGGTGGATCGGTATCCTGATCCTGCTCGCGATGATGGCAACCGCGTTCATGGGCTATGTCCTGCCGTGGGGCCAGATGTCCTTCTGGGGTGCAACGGTTATTACCAACCTGTTCTCTGCCTTCCCGATCATCGGTGATCCGCTGGTGACCTGGCTGTGGGGTGGCTTCTCGGTTGATAACCCGACACTGAACCGGTTCTTCTCGCTGCACTATCTGATGCCGTTCGTCATTCTGGGCCTTGTTGTCCTGCATGTCTGGGCACTGCACAGTGTACGTTCGAACAACCCGACCGGTGTTGAGATCAAGACCCCGGCTGATGCCATTCCGTTCCATCCGTACTACACGATCAAGGATCTGTACGGCATGGGCGTGTTCCTGATCTTCTTCTCGGCGTTTGTGTTCTTTGCACCGGACTTCCTGGGTCACCCGGATAACTACATCCCGGCGAACCCGCTGGTCACGCCGCCGCACATCGTGCCGGAATGGTACTTCCTGCCGTTCTATGCGATCCTGCGGTCGATCGACTTCACCATCTTTGGCATCCCGGCGAAACTGCTTGGCGTGCTGGCGATGTTTGCCTCGATCGTGATCCTGTTCGTTATTCCGTGGCTTGACACCTCGAAGGTTCGCAGCTCGAAATTCCGTCCGGTCTACAAATGGTTCTTCTGGCTGTTTGTGATCGACACCTTCATCCTCGGCTATTGCGGGGCGAAGGCACCGGATGACTACTTCCTGGGTATCCCGGGTCTGAAAGTCATCGTGATGGGTCAGCTGTCAACGCTGTATTACTTTGCACACTTCCTTGTGGTGATGCCTTTGGTTGGAAAACTTGAACGAACCAAACCGCTTCCTGCAAGCATCAGCGAATCTGTTTTGAAGGAGGGTGCAAATGCGTAAGTTCGCACTGACCGCAATTGCTGCCGCCTTCGCGGTAACCGCATTCACTGGTGGTGTTGCCAAGGCTGCTGGCGGCGATCAGCCGGCACCTGCGGCACAGGATTGGAGCTGGCAGGGTCTGTTTGGCACCTATGACCGTGCCCAGCTGCAGCGTGGCTTCCAGGTCTACAAGAACATCTGTGCCGGCTGTCACAGCCTGCGCTTCATTGCCTTCCGTAACCTTGAAGGCATTGGGTTCAACGAAGACCAGATCAAGGCGATTGCTGCGGAGTATGACATCGAAGACGGTCCGAATGACGATGGTGACATGTTCACCCGTCCGGGCGTAGCTTCGGATTACTTCCCGTCTCCGTTCCCGAACGAAAAGGCCGCTGCGGCATCGAATGGCGGCGCCATTCCGCCGGACCTTTCGTTGATGAACAAGGCACGTGTGGGTGGCCCGGACTATGTGTTCGGCCTGCTGACCGGCTATGAGGAAGAAGCACCTGAGGGCTTCGACCTTGCGGACGGCAAGTATTACAACCACTACTTCCCGGGCCATCAGATCTCCATGGCTCCGCCGCTTTATGATGAAGCGGTCGAGTACACGGACGGCACCCCGATGACCCTGGAACAGCATGCACGCGATATCACCGCGTTCCTGAACTGGACGGCACAGCCGGAACTTGAAGCCCGTAAAGCACTGGGCATGAAAGTAATCCTGTTCCTGCTGGTTCTGACTGCGATGATGTATGCGGTGAAACGCAAGATCTGGCGCGACATCGAACATTAATTCCGTTCGATCTGCCCCGATATTGAAACAGGCCACCGAATTTCGGTGGCCTGTTTTTTTTGCGTCTTACCAACGGCGCGCGTTCTGATGGGTATGCCGATGCTGGCCTAGTATGAGAAGTAGGAAACGACCAGCTGGTCGATCTCGCCGCTGTCGCGCATCTCGCTCAGGACCTGATCAAGGTCATCGGCAAACGCATCGCGATAGGGCCACTTGCCATCCCGGTCCGGGCCAAAGGCAACATAGCCATGCTCGTGGCCGATGACGGCGACCTCGTCAAACAGACGTGCGGTTGCCTTGTCGACCGCCAGCTCACGCATCCCGGCCAAAATGGCCATGCGTTCATTGACATAACAATCCACCCGCCCGGCCATCAGGAAACGCAGGTTACTTGCCGTGGTGTTGGCTTCTTCAAGCAGGATGTCACCAGCCTCGACCATATCAAAGAATTCAGGCCCGGCCAGACGGTAGCCGGCATTGTTGGCAAAGCGGGCGCCTTTGAAATCGGCCGGGAAGCTGTTGAGCAGATTGCGCTGCGCGTAGTCCTTGCTGCAGATCGCCACCACGGTTTCGCGCAGGATGGGTATCGAATAACGTTCAATCCAGTCACGATCAGCGCGTTCATAGGGCGGGAAGAAGCCCATGATCTTGCCATCCTTAAGCAAGTCCATACCGCGCCGGAAGGGCACATTGACGATTTCCAGACGATAGCCCGGCAGGTGATCAAAAGCGGCGTTCAGGATACGTACATAGATGCCTTGCGGCTCCACCCCATCCAGGAAGGCATAGGGGATGTTGCCGTCTTCGGCATAGAGCGTAACGGTGATCGGTATGTTGCTTTGAACCGTTTGCGCAGACGTCACATGCGGCACGGCGAGAACGCAGCCAAACAGCGCGCTTCCGGTCAATCTGACTGTGTTTCGCAAAACGGTTTTGAAATTCATGCCTATATTATTCCGACAACCCCAACATGGCTGTCAATTGTCCGGAGTCTGTTCTGTTTAGCTTGCATCGCTTTTGTTCGTGTTTGGCGTGCCGTTTGGCTAGGCACAGCGCGCAGGACGATGTGGTGCATCGTTCAAGCGGTGTAACGAAGCGAAACCTCGCCAAACAGAACCCTGCGGGCCGGGCTATTCCTCAGCTCTGCAGCGTCAAGGATCTCGTCCGTAGCGCCGCTACGCTCTGCGATCCTTTCCTTGCCGAGCAGAGGAATGTCCTCGGCAAAAGCGGTTCAAGCTAAACAGAACAGACTCTGGCGTAACAGTTGTTTTCTAATCAGTCGGAACACGTTGACGTTTTGGCAGCAGAGGAAGTACCGGACTTTGCCCCCTGCCCGGCACCGGATTTTGGTTCCTTGTGGCAGGTGCAATGCTGCTGATTGCCATCGGCTGGACGGAGCGGCGGCACGGTCACCGGGATATGCACCAGACGGCGTTTGCGTTGTGGCGTGCCTGAGCTGGCATAAAGCTGTTTGCCGGCCTCGACGATGGAAACGCCGGCAAAGGCCTTGAACAGGCGCGAGCCGATATTTTCAAACATCTGCGACCAGCGCAGCAAAAGCCGCATGTTGGTTGGCGGCAGGAACAGTGCCCGACTGTGCTGGACCGGCAGGAACATGTTTTCGCGCATCAGGTTCTGAAGCTGCGAAACGCTATAGGGATGGCCATAGCCAAACGGCGTCTTTTCCGACCAGGACCAGAGCGAGCTTCGGTTTGGCGTCACCACCACAATCCGGCCATTGGGGGTCAGCACCCGCCAGCATTCACGCATCAGACGACGCATGGAATCGGAATGTTCGACCAGATGCACCAGAAGAATGCGGTCCACCGAACTATCGGGCAGCGGCAACATGGTTTCTTCGGTCAATGCCACGCGGTTCTGTTCGTCGGCTGGCCAATGCACGCAGCCCTGACGTGCGGGCATGAAGGCCATGACACGCTCTGCCTCGCCAATAAACGGGCGCAAGTACGGCGTGGCATAGCCAAAGCCCAGCACGCGCATGCCCCGGACATCCGACCACATGACGCGCAGACGCCTGCGAATCAGACGACGGGCGGCCTGCCCGATGCTGCTGGCATAAAAACGGTGAAGATCAACGACATCCTGACGCATGCCATCAGCCTATCACCCCCGAACCGGCACGGGAATATTTTTGCAATCCATGCCGTTCGGTTTTGCGTGATTGTTTCAAGACAGAAGATGCTGCTAGTCTTGGACCAAAGCTAATTCAGGTTCAGAGGTACGTTATGGCCGCCGGTGAAGTGATCGTCATTCCCTGTCTTTCAGACAATTACACCTATCTCGTGCGCTGCCACCGCAGTGAAGTCACCGCCATTATTGATCCGGGCGAAGCAGCGCCCGTGATTGCCGCCCTTGAAGAGCGTGACTGGACGCTTGATCTGGTGATCAACACCCATCACCACCACGACCATATCGGTGGCAATGCCGAGCTGATGGAAAAATACGGTGCCAAATTGCTGGGGCCAGTGGCCGAAAGCGCACGCATTCCCAACATGGATGAAACCTGTGCGGAGGGGGATCAGGTTCTGATTGGTGATCTGGAAGGTCGGGTGTTTGATGTTCCGGGCCACACCACGGGCCATATCGCGTTTTATTTCCCGGCTATCACCGCGCTGTTTTCGGGTGATAGCCTGTTTGCGCTGGGTTGCGGACGGTTGTTTGAAGGCACGCCGGAACAGATGTGGCAGTCCTTGCAGAAGTTCCGCAACCTGCCGGGCAGCACGCAGGTTTATTGCGGCCATGAATATACCCAGTCCAATGCCCGCTTTGCCAAAACGATTGAACCGAACAATACGATCCTGACGGCACGCTGTCAGGATATTGACGGACTTCGGGCCCGCAACCTGCCGACCATTCCATCGCGTCTGGATGTCGAGCTTGCCACCAACCCGTTTCTGCGCGCTGATGAGCCATCGGTTGCCAAGGCGCTTGGCATGAGCGGTGAAAGCCCGGTTGCAATCTTTACCGAGATCCGCAAACGCAAAGACAATTTCTAAGCTGATGCTGGATCAGGCCATCTGTTTGAACAGAACATTCTGATCGAGAAGATAACGCGAGAACAGTGGCAGGCTTGCCGCCCCGATAGCGCGGGCGGCGCTGCCCACACGCCCCTGTTCGATGCGGGGACGTTCGATCCCCTGCAGGTCGAGCTCGGAAATCGCGGCACGTGTGGCGGCAACCACCCGGTCACAAACATCGGCCGGGAAGCCGCCATCGACAATCACCGCTTCGAAATCAATCACCGAACAGACCGAGGTGATGGCAATTGCCAGACTGCGTGCGGTATGGGCAATCCAGATATCAAGTGTTTCGCCCAAACCATGCCAATAATCCGGATCACGCCAGAGCATGGCGGGATCGCGTCCCTCGCGGGTGAGCATTTCTTCGAGCACGAAGATCGATGCCTGATCAATCAGCTGACTGGGATGGCCGCTGCGCGATGAGACCGGCATGGAGCCGAAGGCACCGGCATTGCCCGTCCGCCCGGCATAAAGCGCCTGATTAAGCACCACACCACCGCCGATAAACGACCCGATAAAGAAATAGGCGAAGTCGGAATAGTTCGGGCCAAGGCCAAAGACCAGTTCCGCCCCGCAGGCCGCCGTGGCGTCGTTTTGCTGAAAGACCGGGAAGGGCACGATGGCGCCAATGGTGTCGACCAGATCGACCTCGCGCCAGGCATTCATGTCTTCGACCGGTGCGCCGACTTCATCGACCCAGTTCCAAAGTTCAAACGGGGCGGCAATACCGATACCGGCAATGCGATCAATCTGATTGCGGGTAAGTCCGGTCAGGATATCTTCGACCGATTCCCGGACGAAACGGCGGATGCCATCGGGTGTGGGGTATTTATAGGCTTCGCGTTTGGTCGCGCGCACAGAGCCGACAAAATCCAAAAGGATCAATTCGGCACTGCGCCGGCCGATTTTAAGCCCAAAGGAATAAACCCCGTCGGGATTAAGTGCCATCGGGACCTTGGGTTTGCCGACCTTGCCGCGCACAGGTGTGCCGCGCATCAAAAGGCCGTCCTTTTCAAGGGCGCGCATGATGACAGAAACGGTTTGGGCAGACAGGCCCGAAAGCCTTGCGATATCGGCCTTTGACAGACCGGCATTGCGACGGACCAGCGACAGCACGAGCCGTTCATTATAGGCGCGCACACGCAACTGATTGGCACCGCCGCCCGGATGCAGCGGACGCGTTGTGCGATCATCCGCCCCGGTATCATCCGGATACGCAGATATGCTGTCTGACATTTGGTCCTCCCACTCAGGCTTTAGATAGCCTGATTACCGATCAGAGTGACAGGAATAATTAATAAATCAATCGGATTTATTAATTGACAGCTTCGCCTATTTGGTGTGTCGTATGCGCCATACAGGTTGAAGACCCGTCACCAAAAGTGCGTCACGACCTGTTGGAAAACAACCAAATCAGGCCCAAATGGCCACATATTCAGGTTCAATCCTGGGAGGAAACAAATGAAGAAAGCACTTCTTGGCGCAGCCCTTGGTGCGCTTGCACTGGGTATCTCTGCGGCCCCGAATACCGCCAAGGCCGATGAAATCGGCGCCTGCCTGATCACCAAAACCGACATCAACCCGTTCTTCGTGAAAATGAAGGAAGGGGCATCTGCCAAGGCCGATGAACTTGGCATCGATCTTTCGACCTATGCCGGCAAGATTGATGGCGACCATGAAACACAGGTCCAGGCCATCGAATCGTGCATTGCATCGGGTGCCAAGGGCATCCTTCTGACCGCATCGGACACCAAGGCGATTGTCCCGGTTGTCAAAAAGGCGCGTGATGCCGGCTTGCTCGTTATTGCGCTGGACACCCCGCTTGAGCCGATTGATGCGGCCGATGCGACCTTTGCCACCGATAACTTCAAGGCTGGTGAGCTGATTGGTCAGTGGGCAGCGGCCAAGCTTGGTGCCGATGCCGCCAATGCCAAAATCGCCCTGCTTGACCTTGCACCGAGTGCACCGTCGGTCGACGTTCTGCGCGATCAGGGCTTCATGAAAGGATTTGGCATCGACATCAAGGACCCCAACAAGATTGGGGACGAGGATGACGACCGGATCGTTGGCCATGACGTGACGAGCGGCAACGAAGAAGGCGGCCGTACCGCGATGGAAAACCTGATGCAGCGCGATTCCGGCATCAATGTGGTTTACACCATCAACGAACCGGCAGCGGCCGGTGCCTATGAAGCATTGAAATCCTTTGGCATGGAAGAAGGCGTTCTGATCGTGTCTGTGGATGGTGGTTGCCCGGGTGTTGCCAACGTAAAGGACGGCGTGATTGGTGCGACCTCGCAGCAATATCCGTTGCTGATGGCATCCAAGGGCATTGAAGCGATCAAGGCGTGGGCTGATAGCGGTGAAAAGCCGCAGAACAGCCAGGGCCTTAACTTCTATAACACGGGTGTGAACCTTGTGACCGATCAGCCGGTTGACGGTGTGCCGTCAATCGATGTTGCCGAGGGCATGGATCGTTGCTGGGGCTAAAACCCGGCTAATCCCGACCTGCTTCGAAGGAGGGCAGCTTTACCCCTGCCCTCCTTGTCCCACTTTGCTTTACACTTGGTATAACGCCCGCGCGAACCAACCGGCCATCAGAGCCGGACGGGTGTCGGCATAGGGATCAACAAACTGATCCTGTTTGCAACCAGGTCCGGAGGAAACGATGAGCGAGACACCCAAATCGTCGCGCCAGAAACAGGATTTTGAGCACGCGCTTGAGTCCAGCGACAGCAGCGTCGCGCAATTCGAACATAAACACCGCAGTCTGTTTGACAGTGTACAGCACTTCCTGCATGGCAACCCGACCATGGTGCCGGTGATTGTTCTGATATTTTCCATCATCATTTTCGGCTTTGTCGCCGGCAGCAAATTCTTTTCACCCTTTAATCTGTCGCTGATCATGCAGCAGGTGTCGATCATCGGCATTCTGGCCGCCGCCCAAAGCCTTGTGATCCTGACGGCCGGCATTGATCTTTCGGTCGGGGCGATCATGGTTCTGATGTCGGTCATTATGGGGCAGCTTGCCGTGACCATCGGCATCCCCGCCCCGATTGCCATCTTTGTCGGGTTTATCGGCGGGATCTGTGCCGGGGCGCTGAACGGTTTTCTGGTCACCCGGATCAAACTGCCGCCCTTTATCGTGACATTGGGCACCTGGAACATCTTCTTTGCACTCAACCTTTGGCTTTCAGGGGCGCAATCGATCCGAAGCCAGACGTTGGATGAAGTCGCACCGCTTTTGAAATTCTTTGGTGAAAGCATCGCGCTTGGCGGGGCCAGGATCACGTATGGGTCGATCCTGATGCTGCTGATCTTTGGCGTGCTTTGGTACATCCTCAATCACACCAGTTGGGGGCGGCATGTTTATGCCATTGGCGATGACAAGGAAGCTGCCGAGCTTTCGGGCATTCGCACCAACCGTACGCTCATCATGGTTTATGGCCTTGCGGGTCTTGTGTGCGCGATTGGCGCATGGGCCTCGATCGGGCGTGTGGGTTCTGTGTCGCCGCAAAGTTTTCAGGAAGCCAACCTGCAATCGATTACTGCGGTTGTCATCGGGGGCATCTCGTTGTTTGGCGGGCGCGGATCGATCATTGGCCCGTTGATCGGGGCGCTGATTGTTGGCGTGTTTAATTCCGGTCTTCGTCTGGCGGGTGTGGATGTTCTTTGGCAGGTCTTTGCGATTGGCTGGCTGACCATTATCGCCGTCGCCATTGACCAGTGGATCAGAAAGGTGTCGTCATGAGCAACGAAATCAAACCTGTTCTTAAGGCACGCGGCATCGTCAAACGCTATGGCCGTGTTACTGCGCTCAATTACGCCGATTTCGATCTTTATCCCGGTGAGGTTCTTGCCGTGATCGGCGATAACGGCGCGGGGAAATCATCGCTGATCAAGGCGCTTTCGGGGGCTGTCACGATTGATGAAGGCAGCATCGAACTTGATGGCAAGCCGATCCATTTCACCTCCCCGATGCATGCGCGCGAAGCCGGGATTGAAACGGTTTATCAGAACCTTGCCCTTTCACCGGCCCTTTCGATTGCGGATAACATGTTCATGGGCCGCGAGCTTCGCAAGAAGGGCTTTATGGGCAAGTATTTCGGCGCACTTGATCATAAGGAAATGCAGCGACTGGCGCGTGAAAAGCTTAACGA
This sequence comes from Thalassospira sp., assembly GCF_002709775.1. Classification (GTDB taxonomy): domain Bacteria; phylum Pseudomonadota; class Alphaproteobacteria; order Rhodospirillales; family Thalassospiraceae; genus Thalassospira. The sequence continues at coordinate 63,904 of NZ_PAQR01000016.1, read as the reverse complement.
GCTTGGCCTGATGACCATTCAGAACATCAATCAGGCGGTTGAAACCCTTTCGGGCGGCCAGCGCCAAGGCGTGGCAGTTGCCCGTGCGGCGGCATTCGGATCACGTGTGGTGATCATGGATGAGCCGACAGCGGCCCTTGGGGTCAAGGAAAGCCGACGGGTTTTGGACCTGATTGCCGATGTGAAGGCGCGCGGCATGCCGATTGTGCTGATCTCGCACAATATGCCGCATGTGTTCGAGGTGGCGGACCGCATTCACGTTCATCGTCTGGGCAAACGTCTTTGCACGATCAAGCCCGATGATTATAGCATGTCCGATGCGGTTGCCTTTATGACGGGCGCAAAGGAACCGCCAGCAGAAAGTGCGGCCTGATCCCTCAACACGACGTGTCCCGGATATGAGAACCACAGCTTCATGACACCTGATCTTGACCATCTGGCAGAAGCCATTCGCGCCAGAAACGCCGACGGCGGCCGCATCCTCGTTGCTATCGTCGGCGCACCAGCCTCGGGCAAATCCGCTTTGTCCGACCGGCTTTATCACCATCTGGGGGGTGATAAAGCCGGGGCTGCTGTGGTGCCGATGGACGGTTTTCACTTTGATAACAGCATTCTTGAAGACCGCGGGCTTCTGGCCCGCAAGGGCGCACCGGAAACATTTGATATCGGTGGATTGAAACGCACGCTAACAGCACTTCGTGACACACAAAACGAAGACGTCTATGTCCCGCTTTTTGACCGCAGCCTCGAAATCTCACGCGGCTCGGCGCGCGCCATCACTCCGCGCCACAAGATCATTCTGGTCGAAGGCAATTACCTGCTACTGGATCAAGCCCCGTGGACGCAGCTTCACGACCTTTTTGATCTGTCGATCTATCTCGAAGTCCCGGAAGAAATCCTTCGCCAACGCCTGATCGAACGGTGGCGCGGCCATGGCTTTGACGACGCCCCCGCCACCCACAAAGCCACCAGCAACGACCTGCCCAACGCGCAAACCGTTATTCACGGCACCGGGATTGCTGATATTTGGGTTATGACGTGTAGCTGATGTTATCTTCTCGATCCGCTAAGTCTAGTTATAGACCGACTACAAAACATGACGACCATACTCGTCGTCGAAACGCTCAATATCATCTTCCCCAAGGTATGTACCAGATTGTACTTCAATCAACTCGAGCGGGATTTTGCCAGGATTTTCCATGCGGTGAACAGCCCCCAACGGAATGTAGGTTGATTCATTTTCCTTCAGCAGGAACGTTTCCTCATCCCGGGTTACCAATGCCGTCCCCTTGACAACAATCCAGTGTTCCGCTCGGTGGTTATGTCTTTGCAAGGAAAGTCTGGCTCCCGGCTTGACCGTGATGCGTTTGACTTGGAACCGGTCGCTATGATCAATACTGTCATACGCCCCCCAAGGGCGCGCGACACGACGGTGCTCCTGAACTTCTGCGCGGCCTGATGCGTCTAGGTCAGAAACAACACCCTTAATTTTCTCTACCTGATCAAGTGCACTTACCATCAAGGCATCTGGCGTATCAATAATGGCCAGATCCTTCGTACCAATAGTGACGACAAAACGGCGGTCTGACGCATGTACGAGTGTGTTTTTTGAGTCAATTGAATGAATGTTCTCGCTAACACCGAGCTTACCACAATTGTCTTGATCAACGTCGCTTAGCGCAAACATCGCGTCCCAGCTGCCGACGTCACTCCAGACCCCCTTGAATGGCACGACAGCAATGTTTGTCGCGCGCTCCATCACTGCGTAATCGATGCTTTTTTTGGTTGCATCTATAAACTCAGCACCGGGCCGCAAAAATGCACCGTCCTGTTCAGCACCCTCCATCGCGGTCATACATTTTTCGTAGATCGTCGGCTCGAAGGTCTGCAAGGCTTCAAGGAGCACTGAACGTTTGATGAGAAAAATGCCTGAATTCCAGAGGAACTTTCCAGAAGCGAGGAATTCCAGAGCTGTTGCAGTATCAGGCTTTTCGTGGAAGCGAACTGATTTTGTCGCATCACCACGAATTTCATCGCCGGTTTCAATATAGCCATAGGCGGTACTTGGGCCGCTTGGCTGAACCCCGAAGGTTACAATCCATCCCTCCCTGGCGAGGTCTGCCGCATCAGAAACCATTGTGCGAAATTCGTCAGCACCGGGTATAAAGTGATCGGCTGGACAGAACAGCAGCAAGTCATCGGGACTACTCGCAAAAGCCGCTGCCAGTCCCATAGCTGCAGCCGTATCTCGACCACAAGGCTCAAGAACCTGAGTGACATCATTCCCGACCTTCTCCGCAATCTCTTGAACGAAAAATCGATAATCATCGCCACTAACGGCAAGCACTTCGCCGATAGGTGCAACTCTATCCAGCGTAAGTTCAAACAGAGATTTCCCTTGATAGAGAGGAATGAACTGCTTGGGGGACGCTTTGCGCGAAAGCGGCCAAAGTCTTGTCCCCGATCCGCCACACATAATGACGGGTTTGATGATCTTATCTTCTCGCATATTTACGTTGCGCTTTCCGGTGATGCATTTTTTGAACTGAACCCGCTTATAGAACAGTTTTTGCTCTCCTTCCAACACCTCTGTCGTATATTGAATAAACAAATTCGGGAAGCTTCGGGAAGCTTCGGGAAGCATATCTGTTCGTTCTGCTAAGCAAGTCGACTATGCTATAAATAAACGCCCTGCAGTGTTGCAGGGCGTTTTGCTGTTTGGTGATGCTTGCCGGACTGGCAACACATCAAAACATATGCTGACCACCATTGATGGACAGGCAGGAACCGGTGATGAAGCCGGAATTCGGACCGCAGAGATAGAGGATCGCCTGTGCGATTTCGTCTGCTTCGCCCAAACGGCCAACCGGGATTTTGGAAATGATGCCTTCAAGGACCTTTTCAGGCACCGCTGCCACCATGTCGGTATTGATGTAACCCGGTGCGATGGTGTTGACCGTAATCCCTTTGCGCGCGACTTCCTGGGCAAGGGCCTTGGTAAAGCCGTGCACGCCGGCCTTGGCGGCGGAATAGTTGGTCTGGCCAAACTGGCCGGCCTGCCCGTTGATCGAGGAAATATTCACAACCCGGCCAAAGCCGCGTGCGCGCATGCCTTCAAGGACCGGTTTGGTCATGTAAAACAGCGAGCTCAGATTGGTATCAATCACCGCGTTCCATTGCTCGGTTTCCATCTTGTGCATGAAGCCGTCGCGGGTGATGCCTGCATTATTGATCAGAATATCAATCGGCCCGACTTCGGCTTCGACCTTGGCGATGCCCGCAGCACATGCATCCGCATCCGCGACACTCCATTTATAGGTCGCAATGCCGGTTTCATCGGTGAAGGCCTTGGCGGCCTCGTCATTGCCGGCATAGTTCGCCACGACGGTGTAACCCGCATCCTTGAGTGACAGACTGATTGCCTTGCCAATACCACGCGTTCCACCGGTTACCAGTGCTGTTTTTGTCATGGTCGCCTCCCTAAACTTCGTTCATCAAACGTGTCATCCAACATGTCATCGTCACGATTTCCGTAGTTTGCCCTTCTACGACTCGCGTAACTTTAGTCCATAAACAGCGTTATATACGTAATTTTATTTCTTCTCCATCATCGATGTCTGCAAAACGGTTTAGTCTTTCGTCGCACTGCAGCAAATGCTGCATCAATGCAAACGGGGCATCCCCGCAAGAGGACACCCCGCATACTTCAATTTTTGGCCAAGGCCGGCTTAGCGTTCAACGCAAAGCGCGACCCCCATGCCACCACCGATGCAGAGCGTCGCCAGACCTTTTTTGGCATCGCGCTTCTGCATTTCATGAAGCAGCGTGGTGAAGACACGTGCGCCCGATGCGCCAATCGGATGGCCAAGCGCAATCGCACCGCCATTGACGTTGACCTTGTCGGTATCCCAGCCCATGTCGCGGTTGACCGCGATGGCCTGGGCGGCAAATGCTTCGTTGGCTTCGATCAGATCAAGATCGGCTGCCGACCAGCCGGCCTTTTCCAGTGCCTTTTTCGACGCCGGGATCGGGCCGGAACCCATGATCGCCGGATCAACACCAGCCGTCGCCCAGCTTTTGATCGTTGCGAGCGGGGTCAGGCCACGTTTGGACGCCTCAGCCGCTGACATCACGACAAGGGCAGCAGCACCATCATTGATGCCCGATGCGTTGCCGGCGGTCACCGTGCCTTCCTTGTCAAAGGCCGGGCGCAGTTTGGCCATGCCTTCGACGGTGGCACCGTGACGCGGATATTCATCGGCATCAAAGACGATGTCGCCTTTACGATGCGCGATGGTGACCGCGGCAATTTCATCATTGAAACGACCGGCCTTCTGGGCGGCTTCGGCCTTATTCTGGGAGCCGGCAGCGAATTCATCCTGCTCTTCGCGCGAGATACCCCATTTCTTGGCAATGTTTTCAGCGGTATTGCCCATGTGATAGCCATTAAAGGCACACCACAGGCCGTCCTTGATCATGCTGTCGATGAATTTGACATCGCCCATCTTGTGCCCGTTGCGCAGATGCGCGACATGGGTTGAAAGCGACATGTTTTCCTGACCGCCGGCAACAACGATGTTGGCATCCCCAGTCATGATCTGCTGGGCGGCAAGGGCGACGGTGCGCAGGCCCGAACCACAAACCTGGTTGATCAGAAACGCCGTGGCGCGGTCAGAAATACCCGCCCCAATGGCGGCCTGACGTGCCGGGTTCTGCCCCTGACCACCTGTCAGGACCTGACCAAGGATCACTTCATCCACAGCATCGCCTTCGACACCTGCGCGTTCGAGTGCAGCCTTGATGGCAACAGCACCCAGATCATGCGCCGGGGTATTGGCCAGCGTGCCACTGAATGCACCAATTGGTGTCCGTGCGGCACCCACAATTACGACGTCGGTCATGAGATCCTCCGATTAATCCTGATTACGTTTCCAAAGATCGGGCAAAGGTCGTTACGGGCCTTGCTCAGATCCAGACTTGATCTTACCGCACCGCAGCAATTTTCCAAGCGCTGATGCCTACCACTTTCGGGTCAGTCCGAAATACGCAACCATCAGGCAAACAGCCCGGAACGCATGATGACGAATGATACATAGAGTGTGTGCCTATGGCGCGCAGATCGCAAGCCCAAGTCGCAATTTTAAGGACTTTGTCACGTATTTTTTGCTTTAGCCCGGCCCCATACTCGGAGCCGGGCTTCTGGGTTTGGTTATTGAACGTCGTAGATCTCGGCCGTGGCGCCATTGATCTGATAGATCTCGAACGGGGCGTTCTTCATTCCGCCCATGCCCGGTGATCCCATCGGCATGCCCGGCAGGGTATAGGCCTTGGCGTCCAGGCGTTCGGCCAGGATGCGATCGATGGTTTCAAACGGCACATGACCGGAAATGGCGTAGCCTTCGATCATCGTCAGATGGCATCCCTGCATTTCCTCTGGGATGCCGGTCATGCGCGACATCTGAACGACCTGATCGCTTTCGATCACCTCGACCTCGACATCACGGGCGACGAGGTAATCGGCATAGATCGCACAACAACCGCAATTGGGGTCCTTATAGATTGTGGCTTGCAAGGGGTTTGCGTGGCTGTGCGACGCGAGACCGATTGTTGCCAGCGCAAGTGTCAGCATAAGTGCAAAGAAACGTTTCATGTTTTTGATCCTGTTACGTGTAACGTCAACGGAAGCCGTTCAGGCAGTTCGGATGAAGCCGGACATACCGCCGAACTTGTGTTCGAGAATGTGGCAATGGAGCATCCAGTCGCCGGGATTATCGGCGACAAAGGCAATTTCGGCCTGCTCTGCCGGGGCGAGAAGGACGGTATCCTGCCATTCCTGATAACGGGTTGGCTGCCCGTCGCGCGAGAGCACGCGGAAGGCATGCCCATGCAGATGGATCGGGTGATACCAGGCCGTCGCATTGGTCACTGTCACCACACAACTTTCCCCATGCCCAAGCGAGAAGAGCGGGCCCATTTGATCACGTTCCGGATCACGGCCATTGACCATCCAGACACCGCCGCCGGTCATCATGCCCATCATTGATTGCGCCATGCCGCGTACCTGCCCGAGGAACCCGGCATCAATCTTGCCGGTTTCGACCAGATGCCGCAGAACGCCACCGCCCATCATGCCGCCGGTATAAAGCAGCTGTTCCCGCCTAGCATTCTGCAGATCGGGTTCCGGTAACGGATTTTCCGGCAAGGCCATGCTAGTTTGGGCAACATCCGCCCGCACCGGGTCACCTTGCACGCGCAGGTTCGCCAACGGGTTTTCAAGCCCGTCAAAAAAGCGATCGATCAACACAAATGCACCACCAGCATCTGGCGGGATATCGACAATGAAATCGGCCCGCATGCCCGGCGCAAACAAAAAGACCGGCATATCGGGCACATGCGGTGTGACCGGATGCCCATCAAGGGCAATCAGATGCGGTGCCAGACCGGCAAAGTCGATGGCAAACACCCGCGCATTGGCCGTATTGACCAAACGCAACCGGATGCGTTCGCCCGGGCGGACTGCAATATCGGGATTGGCTACACCATTGATGGTGACAAGCTCGCCCAGCCGTCCGGCATGGCCGACATCGTGCCCGCCATTAAAGATCGGATCAATCTCGCCATTAGCGCCCAGACGCCAGTCATCGATCAGCCAGACGAACTCGCGATCAACGCTTACCGGTTCGGCTTCCTCGACAATCAGGGCACCGTAAAGCCCGCGCGCCAGCTGGGTCGGTGAGTTGATATGGGGATGATACCAATAGGTCCCGGCATCGCGGGCGTTAAAGCGATAATCAAATGTTTCGCCCGGGGCGACCGGCTGCTGGGTCAGGCCCGGGACACCATCCATGGCATTGGGCACACGCACCCCGTGCCAGTGAATGCTGCTGGGCTCGGATAGCTGATTTTCAAAACGGACATGCACGTCTTCACCCTGTTTGACGCGCAGCATGGCACCCGGCACCGTGCCGTTATAGGCCCAGACCGGTGTTGACGTTGCCCCGCCGGGCAGAAGATTGGCCTTGGCGGGGGCTGCCACCATATTCTGGATGTTTTCGGCCGCATGAGCCGAACCACGCCCGACGCCCGGCAGCAATCCAGGCAGACCCGTGGTTAGCGCCGCCGCCGTCACGCCACCTGCACCAAGTGTTTGCAAGAACCTGCGCCGCGACGGGCACAGGGGGAAAGAAGTCTTCATGATGATGACTTTCCTGACAGAAGGAACATTCCCGGCAGTTCAGATGCCGGAATGAAATGCGCACACGCCCATGAGCCGGGCGCGCGCGTAGCTGATCAGGAAAGAAGGCGTGGAGGGGCGATTTCCGGGCGCCGCGTGATGCCATCGGCACGATAGGCAACCGGCAGGATGTGAAGGCGCGTGACCGAAAGGATGTTTGCCAATGGCTCCTTGCGGGCGATCACTGCCGGAACGGCGCAGATGATATCGCAGCTGTCAGTAGCCTGAGATGTCGCTGTGCAATCATCGCAATCGGCCATCATCTGTTCCATGGTTCCATGCGACATGCCAACGCCCGCCATCGGCATTGCCGAGGCCGGACCAGACATATGTGCCATGCCCGCAACCGAGGCGCTGAGCAAACACAGTGTCATGAGGATATGGAACAGCTTTTTCATAGGCGCAAAACTATCGCGATCGAATGGGGCCGTCCATGATCTTGATCATATGCGCCCCTAAAAGGCCGGTCCCATTTCATCCTTGAGCGTTTCGGTGATGATATAGGTGCGATACCAGACGATATTGTCATCGGCATCAAACAGCGTTTCGCACAGGGCGGTGTATTCGGCCATGTCGCGCATCTGAAGGATCATGACACCGGTGACTTCGCCGGTGACGACATGGCATTGGCGGACAGCATCAAGGTCACGGACCTTGCGAATGAAATCCTGGCGGAACTGATTGCCGTGACGATGGAACTCAAGATTGATCACAGCACCAAGCGGGCGTCCGACGCTTGCTGGATCAATCACCGCGACGGTCTTGCGGATGATGCCCGATTGGCGAAGCTTCGCCACCCGACGTAAACAGGCCGATGGCGAAAGCCCGATCCGATCAGCCAGCTCGGCATTGGGGATATCGGCGTTTTCCTGCAATTGGCGCAGGATTTTGGTATCGATCCGATCCAGCTCAGGCATTTTGCGCAACTCCACAGCGTCATTTGGCAATATAACGCTGCCATATTGCACGAAGATGCACAAATACGCTGCACGAAAATCGAGAACCCGTGGCATGATCGCGCTCCTCGACAGACTTGTGCAGCAACGTTAGAGGTTGCTGTGATTGGCCAACAGGCCGGACGCGCCCCAAACACCGAAGATGGATTGCCGCCCCATGCATCGCTATGCCTTTGATCTGATCAACCGCAGCCAGAAGCTGTTCATCACCCTTATCAAGGTGATGTTGCCGGTGATGGTGATCGTGCGGATAGCCGAAGAATTTGGCGCAGTCGAGTTGGTATCCGACTGGCTGACGCCCGTGATGGCGCTGATCGGCCTGCCGCCAGAGGCCGGGCTGATCTGGGCGACGTGCGTTTTGGTCAGCATGTATGGCGCGGTTGGCGCCTTTGTCGGGCTGGCGACCCATCTTGATATGACAGCCGCACAGTTAAGCGCGCTGTGTGCGATGATGCTGTTTGCCCATGGGCTTCCGGTCGAGCAGGCAATTGTCAAACGCGCCGGGGCGAGTTTCTGGGCGACCACAGCCCTTCGTGTTGGGGCGGCAATTGCCTATGGCGCGTTGGTGACCTGGATCAGTGACATGACTGGCTGGCTGTCCGAGCCGGTTGATTTTTCCTGGATGGTTGCAGGGGATGTCACGACCGCCGCCAGCGGCCTGGCCGGTTGGATTGACTGGTCGATGCAGATGGTCAAATCGCTTGTGGTGACGTTTGGTGTGATTGTCGGGTTGCTGGTCCTGCTGGATATCCTGGAAAAGACCGGGATCACGGCCCGCATCACACAGGCGATGATGCCGATGCTGCGCATTTCCGGCATTTCGCGCGATGTGGCACCGGTGACCACCATTGGCGTGTTGCTTGGCATCACCTATGGCGGGGCCTTGATCATTGATGAGGCGCGCAAGAACAACTATCCGCCAAGAACGCTTTTCCTGTCGCTCAGCTGGTTGTCGCTATCGCATTCCCTGATCGAGGATACGGCGATCATGCTGGCACTCGGGGCGGATATCTGGGTGGTGCTGGTTGGGCGGGTGATCCTGACCCTGATAATTATCGCGCTGCTTGCCCGCCTGACCCTGCGCTGGGCCCCAGAGCGTGCACAACTTGCGACCGAAAGCGCTGAATAGCGCAGCAGCCCCACCCCTCATATTAGAAGCAGGCTTGTCGCGGCTTTGTGCATGTGTAGAGTATTCAAAGCTTTATCCATCGGGGTCACATCACACCGCCATGCCGCATGACAGCTATATCCGCGCCATCCTGCCGGTCCAGACCGGCCACGCGCAGGGCATTATTCAGATGGCGGTGCCGGGCTTTGACATTGGCCCAAGCGGTGCGCTTGAGATGGATTTTGCGCGCTGCAAGACAGCGATCAGCGATCTTCGCCAACACAACGCGACCCACTATGTCTGCCTGATGACCGATGATGAGGTCGGGGCGGATGCGATTATGGATATTGCCGAACTGGCCCGGCAATCTGACATCGCCTTTCACCATTTGCCCGTTGATGATTATGCCAAGCCCGATGCAGCATTCCTGCGCGGTTGGGAAGCGTTTTCCCCACAGCTTCATGCCAGCCTTGATCAGGGCAAGAGTATTGTTCTGCAATGTCTGGCCGGATACGGGAGGAGTGGCACGATCGCAGCGCTCCTGTTGATTGAGCGTGGCATGGCAGCCGAGATCGCGATTAAGGCCGTTCAGGCGGTCAATGGCGAGTCCATTGAAAGTGACGAGCAGAAACGGTTTTTGCTGGCACGCGCTGCAATCTAAACCGCCCTGCCCGACATTGGCCTAGTGCCCGTCTTTGGGGTCCAGCAGATCGCAGAAGGTCAGAAGCGTTTCAGAGCGCACCCGGAAGAATTCCTTGAAGTCGCCCTTTTCAATCGGATCGACCAGACGATCAAATTCGGTCCGGATCAGACTGGTGGCGAGCTCCGGGAATTGTGCGGCCTGGCGCACCAGTCCCGGCACGGTACGATAAAACAGCATATCATCGGTGCGCTGAAGAACATCATCAGCGATCAGGCTTGCGGTCAGCAGATGGACATCGCGCAGGATGCTCCAGAATTTTTCGCGTTCCGCGCCGGCTGCCAAGCGCGACACCCGGTAATAAAGCGGGGCGACGGAGGCCTCGATATCCGCAGGCGTTTCGGTAATCGCAAGATCATCGACAATACGATAGATGCCCGCGCGGATTTTAAGACCCTGCAATTGGGCTGCAAGCGGTTGGTCCTGCACCGTGGTGCCGACACCGACCTTGACCACCGCGAGCTTTTCATAAGCCAAACGTTGAAGCACCTGACGGATCGGCGTGCGGCTGACCTCGAACTCCTTGCCCAGTTCCCCTTCATAGAGAACATCACCGCTGGCATACACGCCAAGGCAAATGCGTTCGCGGATGGCTTCGTAAATAATATCAACGCCGGATTTCTGAGAGGTGCTCATACGTTCTGTTCTTGTTGTTGAAACCGGCAAGAACCGGAGTCGATGGCCAAAAGTGCCGGAATTTGGCACCCGCACGGACGCAGAATGTCCGAAAGAGGTGTACATGTATGCATCCATAAAGGCAATGACAAGAGTTTTTATTTCCCGCCAGAGCCGCCGGTAACTGCGATTTTCCGTCCCACAACATCCCGCCACAGATCCCTGCTCCTGCGGAATGTCATAGAAAAGTCATTTACTGTATAGCTGTATACAAGCATACTGGTTGCAATGCACAAAACAATTGCATCAGGGAATGGATACACGCATGCGTGTTCTGAGATCACAGTTTTTCTGGCAGGCCGTCGTCGTCGGCACCCTTGTCTGGCTGGGCTATGTTCTGGCCAGCAATATCGAGGCGAACCTGGCGAAGTCGAATATCAAACTGTCGTTTGATTTCCTGTCGGGTCAGGCCGGATTTGATATCAGCGAAAGCCTGCTCTCCGTGTCATCGGAAAGCAGCTATGCCAGCGTGATCCTTGCCGGGGTGATCAATACGGTAACACTTGCGATCTGCTGCATTATCGGTGCGACGGTGATCGGGGTGCTGATGGGGATTTTGCGATCCAGCGGCCATTACCTTGGTGAGCGGGTCGCGGCCTTTTACATCGAGATCACACGCAACCTGCCCAAACTTCTGATCTTGCTTGCCCTTTATCTGGCGATGGTCACGGCCCTGCCGGTAGTGCGTGAAAGCTGGTCGCTGTTTGATGTGATCCATATTTCAAACCGCGCAGTTTACTTCCCGATCATTGCGCAGGGTGCCGGGCTTTACTGGCTGTTTCTGATGGTCGCGCTTTGGCCGGTCGCGCTTGTTCTGCTTGGCCGGGTGGCAGCGCGCGCGCAGGACAAGACCGGCAAACGTTTTCCCGTCTTCTGGCCCGTGACGGCAGGTGCACTTCTGCTGATTGCTGCCCCAGCCCTGCTTGGTCTGGCGCCCTACACATTGTCATGGCCGGAACTGAAGGGATTTGATTTTGCCGGTGGCGGGCGGATTTCGGTGCAGTTCTGTGTGCTGGTGCTGGCCCTTTCGATTTATCACGGCGGACAGGTCGCCGAGCTGGTGCGCGGTGCGATCCAGTCGGTGCCGGTTGGGCAGTTTGAAGCCGCAAAGGCATCGGGCCTGAGCTTTGGGCAAATGACCCGGTTGGTGATCCTGCCACAAGCGATCCGGGCGGCCGTGCCATCGATGGGCAACCAGTATCTCAACATTACCAAGAACACCTCGATCGGGCTTGCGGTCGGCTATTCCGATCTGGTGTCGGTGATGACGACATCAATCAATCAGACCTTCCGTCCGATCGAACTGATGACGGTTTCGATGTGTGTCTATCTCGGCATCTGTCTGATCGTTTCATGGCTGGTCAATGTCTATAACGCCCGCGTCATGGCAGTGAGGGCGTGAGCATGGAACAGACCGTCCTGACCCCGCAAAAATCACCGCCGAAAATCAGCCGGTTAACCTTGCTGCGCAACCGCCTGTTTGGTTCGGCACGCGACAGCGTTCTTTCGGTCATCCTTCTATTGATCATTGCCACGTTTGGCTGGATCGCGATTGACTGGCTGTTGATCGGCGCGGTTGGCCCTTGGGGGGATCGTGATGCCTGTGCAGCGGCTGCCGGGGCCTGCTGGCCGTTTCTGGTTGAGAAACATCGCCTGATCCTGTTTGGTACCTATCCGTGGGACGAGCAGTGGCGGCCGCTTGTTGCCAGCCTTTTGCTACTCGGTGGGGTTGGCGCATCCATGGTGCCGCGCTGGCAGGATGCGCGTCTGATCTGGCTTTGGGTGGGGCTTTCGATTGCGTTCACTGTGTTGATGCGTGGCGGCGTGCCGGGGCTTGACTATGTGCAGCCGGAACGCTGGAACGGTCTTCCGGTCTTGTTGATGCTGTCGATCTTCGGGCTGGTCTTTGCCTTTCCGCTTGGCATCGTGCTTGCGCTGGCACGCCATCAGGATCAGTTGCCCGCTGTGCGCGCGATTGCCGTCATGTGGATCGAGCTGGTGCGCGGTGTACCGATGATCATGGTGCTGTTTCTGGGGCTGTTTGTTTTGCCCCTGATGATGCCTGATGACATCACGCTTAATCCGCTGATCACCACCATGATCGCGCTGGTGATTTTCCATTCTGCCTATTTTGCCGAGTCCATTCGCGGCGGTCTGCAAACCGTGCCAATGGGTCAGTATGAGGCGGCCGACAGTCAGGGGCTTAACTGGCTTCAGAAGACGCGCCTGATCATTTTGCCGCAGGCGATCAAGGTCGCCATGCCCGGCATCCTGAACACGGTTCTTGGCGCATACAAGGACACCTCACTCGTCGTCATCATCGGCATTCACGACATCATGGCCACTGCGAAAATGTCATTCAGCGACCCTGTCTGGCAGCGCTACGGCCTGGAAGCATATCTGTTTGTAGGGGCTTGGTTCCTGGCGACCTGCTGGTGCCTGTCTGCCTATAGCAGATGGTTAGAGAGAAGAACTTCATAGGGCATTTTAACAGGGAGCCTAACAATGAAAGTGCGTTTCGTCTTGCCGGCTGCGTTTGCAGTTCTCGCGGGTCTTTCGACCCAGGTCCAGGCTGGTCCGGTCATGGATCAGATCAAAACCGATGACAGTCTTGTTTGTCTGGTCAACACCAACTCGCCGGGTTTCTCAGTACCCGACAGCCAGGGTGTCTATCAGGGCTTTAATACCGATTTCTGCCGCATGGCGGCTGCCGCCATTCTGGGCGATGCCAACAAGGCCGACATTCGTGGCATCGGTTTTTCCGACAGCATGAAAACCATCGTCGCCGAAGGGGCGCATATCGCATCGCGCAGCATCACCCGCACCGGCACACGTGACGCCAACCCGGGCATGCGTTTTGTTGCCACGACCTTCTATGATGGTCAGGGCTTCATGATCCCGAAGAAGCTTGGTGTTGCCAGCGCGGCCGATCTTAACGGTGCGACCGTTTGCGCCGAGGAAGGCTCGACCACGCTTTTGAACATTGCCGACTGGTTTGGTGATCGCGGCATCGAATACCGCGTTGAAAACATCGCGGACAAGTCTGCGCGCCTGCAGGCCTTTTTCTCGGGCAAGTGTGACGTGATGGCAAGCGACCGTACGGCACTGAGTTCCGACCGGTTGCTTGCGGAAAATCCGGGTGATTACACCATCCTTCCGGAAGTCATTTCCAATGAGCCGCTGACGATCCTGTCGCGTCCGGATGCGTCGCTTGAGACTGCCATTTATTGGGCGTTCCAGGTGATGCTCAATGCCGAGGCGATGGGCATTACTTCGGAAAATGTCGATGCCATCATGGCCGATCTTGAAAACCAGCCGAAGGGTATTGTGCGCCTTCTTTCCGCTGAATCGGCAGCTGGTGAAATGGCCCAGCAGATCGGTCTTCCGGCGGACTGGAGCTATCAGGTGATCAAGCAGGTCGGCAACTATGCCGAGGTCTATGAGCGCCATCTGGGTACGGAAACCACCTTTGGTATGGATCGCAGCGGCACGGTCAACGCGCTGAGCAAGGATGGCGGTCTGCTGTACCCCGATCCGATCCGCTAAGCGCTTGTGGAACCGGCACGACGACAGTTGCCTCCCCGAACTGTGTGCTGTGTGCGTGTCGGTTCCACATCACTCCCAAGAAAAGACCAAAAGCCCGCCTGCCTTGGGCATGCGCCAACAGGGATGAAAACGACCGTGAATGCGATAGCACACACCCAAACGCCCAATCCTTCCGACATGATCGCCATCCGCGACATGAGCAAATGGTTTGGCGAGTTTCAGGTTCTTAAAGACATCACGCTTTCCATCCCGGAAGGAGAACGTCTGGTGATTTGCGGCCCGTCGGGATCGGGCAAATCGACCCTGATCCGTTGCATGAACGGGCTTGAACGCCATCAGGCAGGCCAGATCGAAATCGCCGGAACCCCGATCAGCGAAGATGGCAAGGGGCTGGCCAAAATCCGCAAATCGACCGGCATGGTGTTTCAGCAATTCAATCTGTATCCGCATCTCAGCATTCTGGAGAATTGCGTTCTCGCACCGATGTGGGTGCACAAGATCGCCCGCAAGCAGGCCGAGGCGACCGCCCTTGAATATCTCGAGCGGGTCAATATCGCAGCCCAGGCCAACAAATATCCCCACCAGCTATCAGGCGGCCAGCAGCAGCGTGCGGCCATCGCCCGCACGCTCTGTATCGGGCCCAAGATCATGCTGTTTGATGAACCGACATCCGCCCTTGATCCGGAAATGATCAAGGAGGTGCTTGATGTCATGGTCGATCTGGCAGCCGAGCAGATCACCATGATCTGTGTGACCCATGAGATGGGCTTTGCCCGGCGCGTCGCTGATCGGGTGGTGTTCATGGATCGCGGCGAGATCGTCGAGGCGGCCGCCCCCGATGCCTTTTTCGATGATCCGCAATCCCCGCGCAGCAAGGCCTTTCTGGCCAAAGTGTTCAGTCACTAGAAAGGCCGATTGATGTTTACCGTTCTTTTTGCCTGTACGGGCAACACATGCCGATCCCCGATTGCCGCAGCCGTCGCGCGCCATTATGTCCGCCTGCATGGCCTGCCGGTGCGTGTTCTGTCAGCTGGCATTCATGCCCGCGATGGGGATGCGATTACCCCGGAAGCCGAAGTCGCGCTGGCGCAAATCGGCATCACCGACAGCCATGCCAGTCAGGGATTAACCCGCGAGCTTCTGGAAAGCTGCGATCTGGTGTTTGTCATGGAAACCTGGCAGGGCGAAGCCATTGCCGAGAAGATCCTGCAATGGTCGCTTGAGACCCCGCCCGATGTCATGATGCTTGATCCCGAAGGCAACATTGTCGACCCGCTGGGCAACGGACAACAGGTTTATAACGAACTGACCCACAAGATGCTGGGCCTGATCCCCAACCGCCTTGGCGCGATCAGCGAGCAGTTTGAACCAGAAGCACAGTCGCGCGGTTAATCCTTTTTCGCCAGCCAGTCAGCGACCGGTTTCCAGGTGGATTTTTCCGCGCGTGATCCGACCATCATGCCGATATGCCCGGCAGAGGGATGGAGTTCCTCACGCATGTCTTCCGGGCAGGCATCAAACAGTGCCTGCGCGCTTTCTGGCGGGACGATGCGATCATTTTCCGGGATCACGGTCAAAACCGGGCAGGACAAATCGGCCGGATTGATATCAATGCCATCAATCTGCCACTGCCCCTTGGCCGGACGGTTTTCGACATACCAGCCAATTAGACAATCGACCGCGACCCGACGCGGCAAAGGCACACCGTCATTTAGCCAGTCTTCAAGGGCCACGAAATCATGGGCCTTGGCGGAATCCATGGCCATCGCCTGAAAACGACGAAATTTCTCGCCGATCATGAAGGGATCGAGGCTGGCAAACAGGCTTTGCAACACGTCCACGGGCAGTGTGTCATGGATCGCCAGCATCTGTGGCAGGGACGGCGCGAAGGCAGCAGCAATGCGCGACTGGGTCGGACCGGCGGCCATGAAGTCCCAGGGCGTTGCCAGCAGCACAAGCTTTGACACC
Source organism: Thalassospira sp. (assembly GCF_002709775.1). Classification (GTDB taxonomy): domain Bacteria; phylum Pseudomonadota; class Alphaproteobacteria; order Rhodospirillales; family Thalassospiraceae; genus Thalassospira. Next base: position 47,717 of record NZ_PAQR01000016.1, on the reverse strand, counting down.
TGTGCGGGATCCAGAAGGCTTGCCGCAAGGGCCAGACCCCCGCCCATGCAATAGCCGACCACCGGCACCGGCCCGCCATTGATATCGGCCACGTCCTGAAGGATCGTCACCAAGCGACCGGCAACATAATCATCAAGGCCAAAATTGGCCTCGTCCATGCCGGGATAGCCCCACTCGACCAGAAGCGGGCGATAGCCAGATTTCGCGAGATAGCGTGCGAAGCTGCGCTTTTCATTAAGATCAAGGATATAGCCGCGATTGACCAGTGAGGGCACCAGAAGGACAACCTCGCCATCCTCGGCGGCCTTGTCGCCAGCGGTCGGGCCATAGTCATAAACCCGGGTTGATCCTTCTTCCCAGAAGATCGGCAAGTCTTCACGGTCCTGATCGCGCGGGCGGCGATAGGGATGGCGTTGATAGGCACGCACGCCATCATGGAAGCCTGCATGGCGATCAAAGGCGACACGGTCCAGCGCCTGGGCGACGTCGTCCGGATGATAGGCTTCAAGTTCCGTCAGAAGACTTTCCGCCTGATCCTTCAGTTCCGGCTTCCAGGGCAGCAATTGTTTCAGAAAGATCGGTAATGCGGCGCGCGAGCTGAGCCAGCTCGTCATCTCGACTGCCATGTGCATCGGAAGCGGCCTTGGCCCCGCCCGCTTCTGATTTTCGCGTTTTGGCGGAAGCGGCTTTTGTTTTGGCGGACTGATCATTCTTCCCCTGCCCCTTTGCAGCATTTTTTGCAGCACGTTTGGTTTTGGAAGTCTTGTTGGCTTCACTGGCGGCGGGTGTTTCCGCGCCGTCTTTATCAGATGTTTCTGAGGTATCGGGCTTTGGTTTCATCCCGGCCATGCCCGCCATTGCCGACATATCAGGCGCGAACGGCATGCCGGCAAAGGGAGATGCTGGCAATTCGCGCGCGGCCTTTGCCATCTGATCCATCATCGCCTGCAGCGGGTTGACTGCTGCCATCGCATCGCCCATCGGGTTTGACATCCCGGCAGCCGGGTGTTGGCCCATTGCCATCTGACCGATCAGCTTGCCCCAGGCTTCAAACCCCTCGCCCATGCGGGTGGTATCAGCACCAAGGGACGCATAGAGACGCCCGATGGCACTGGCGGCATGCGCGCCGTCTGCGGTTGCCGCGACCTGTTCACGCCAGAGTTCGAGAAACTTCTGCGCAAGCTGGTCGAGCCGTTCGTCATCCGGGTCGGATGATGCGGCCTCAGACGTTTGTGATGGGTCGGGTGCTTTCGTCGCACCGCTCTTTTCGCCGTTCTTACCTTGGGCCATCGGCGACACCTTTATCGTTCCCTGATGCAAAGCATTTATCTTGATGATCACTATAGAATGTTGGCGCGCGCAGGAAAACGAATTCCCTTGCCGTGTTGCAGCAAACCTTATCCAAAGTTGTTTTTCGCACTGCACTTCGCGTTGAATACTGGACACATTGGAAAATTCGCGGCACTCTCTTGGTCTTCTGTGCGAATGCAAAATGGAAAATGCTGCGCAACATCGTAAAAATTTACGGGGCGCAAAGCAGGTGGAAAGACACCACCGAAGGTTCGCCAGACATACGTCCGGGAAACAGGGAAGCAGGAAAGACGCCATGACCACCAAGAAATCAGATGATCAGGACCGCATCGTTATCAAGAAATATGCGAACCGCCGCCTCTATAACACGGCGACCAGTTCCTATGTGACGCTTGATCACCTTTCGCAGATGGTCAAAGACAATACCGACTTTGTTGTCTATGACGCGAAATCGGGCGAAGACATCACCCGTCCGGTCCTTACCCAGATTATCGTCGAGGAAGAAAACAAGGGGCAGAACCTTCTGCCGATCAGCTTCCTTCGCCAATTGATCGGCTTCTATGGCGACAGCCTTCAGGGGCTGGTGCCGAGCTATCTTGAACAGGCAATGCGCGCCTTTGGCCATAATCAGGAACAGATGCGCGAATATATGCAGGGCACGATGCAGGGCATGTTCCCGTTCGGCCAGTTCGAGGAAATGAACAAACAGAACATCGCGCTGTTTGAACAGACGATGAAAATGTTCTCGCCCTTCATGCAGGACGAAAATGGCGAGCCGACCGGCGACGGTCCGAAAAAGCCGACCGCACCAGCAGGCGCAAAATCGGATGCCTCGTTAGATGAGCTCAAAAGCCAGCTTGAAGCCATGCAGGCTCAGCTTAACAATCTTGCCGGTGGCAAGTCCGACAAATAAGACATCCCGGCCATATCCCGGGCTGTACTGACAAAAGGCGAAGCTGCTTTATGCGCTTCGCCTTTTTTCGTGGCCGATGACAGACGCGGGGATCCGGGCAAATGATGCCCTGCCCGTTCGGCATTAATCCTGCATAAACTTTTCGTTAACTCTTTTCGAACGCCCGGCACCGCCGAAAGGCGGCAATTTTTGCCGGGTGAATGCCATGAACCATGCCCAAAACCACGGAGTCCCGAAATACACAGGCAACAATGACCCAATAGACCGAAAAACATATGACCGCGATCACACCGATTTCCATGCTCCCGGCCCGCAGGACCGAGACTGCGAGCAGTGGAACCGATGGTCCTGCCGGGATCGGGATCGAGCAACTTGCGCGAATTTCGCCAGTGGAGAAAATTGCGCAGAATGGTGGCGCGTGGCTGCAACCCCATGATCTTGTGGGCAGTGCAGCATTCTGGACCCAGCTTTTGGGGCAGGTCTTACCTCAGGAAAACCTTTTGCAACCGCCGGTCATTCAAGCAGCGCATGCCTGCTATGCACATCATCACAAACCAGACAGCGTAGAAACGAACGTCTTTTTTTCGCCTTCTGCACTAGACAAAGACAGCTCGATTGACCTATATAGCTAGCTTCTGGCGGAAAGCTGCAATGATTATCTGACCAAAGTTCAGATACGCGTCAGCAATTCTGGGCGCCAAAGAAGCGCTTTGAAAGGTCGACGTGAGGGCAAAACAAACAAGCCCGACAGCATCCGAAGTGGGGATTAATAACTGGCGGTTGATAACGGATTATAAAATGACTGAGAACTCTCAAAACGAAGAACCGAAACGCGCAAACCGCGCGACAGACACTGACCGTTATGTTGGTCAGCGTATCCGTGAACGTCGCATCATGCTGGGCCTTTCCCAGCAGCAGATGGCAGACCTGATTGGCGTTACCTATCAGCAGGCTCACAAATACGAGCGCGGCATTAACCGCATCTCTGCTGGTCGTCTTTACGAGATCTCTCAGGTGCTGGGCGTTCCGGTAAGCTATTTCTATGAAGGCCTTGAAGGCAATCAGGAAACCGAACTCAATGCGCGCCAGCGCATGTGCCTTGAGCTTGCCCGTAACTTCGCAAGCATCAAGCACGAAAAACACCAGGAAGCACTGAGCCAGATGGCCCGCGCCCTGGCCGACCAGGCTGCCTAAGTCCGCTTAACGGACCATAGTGCCACCATTAAAAAAAGGCTGCCCTTCGACATGAAGGGCGGCCTTTTTTAATCGCAGCGCCTAGCCACGACCGTGCAGGTGCAAAAAAGGGGACGCAAACGCCCCCTTGAAAGTCGTGTGATGCTGCGCTGCGCAAAACGATCAGCCTTCGGTCAGCACCAGATCATCGGAATGAATGATGGCATTGCCGCGGGTAAAGCCAAGGGTGGCTTCGATATCGCCCGAGACATGGCCCATCAGAAGTCGGGTTTCTTCCGCGCCATAGGCCGTAATGCCGCGCGCGATCTGCGCCCCGTCGGGTCCGAGCACCCGCACCGCATCCCCATGCTTGAAACGGCCATCCACGCCGGTTATTCCGGCCGCCAGGAGGTTCTTGCCCGCAGCCATGGCCTTGGCCGCCCCGGCATCGACAACGATTGCTCCTGACGCCTTGAGCGAGGTCGCAATCCAGTGACGGCGTGCCGCAAGCGGGCTTTCGCTTGGCAGGAAGACCGTGTTGGGTGCGCCTTCAAGCTGGGCTTTGAGCGGATGATAGATGGTGCCGCGCGCAATGATCATGCGGCAGCCGGCCTTCATGGCGATTTCGGCCGCCTGCAGCTTGGTTACCATGCCGCCGGAGCTGTACATGGTCGGTGCAACACCGGCCATATCGAAAATTTCAGCTGTCAGCTCACGCACTTCCGGGATCAGATCGGCATCCGGGTTCTTGCGCGGATCGGCGGTATAAAGCCCATCGATGTCAGAGAGCAGCACCAGCGTATCGGCCGAAATCATGTGCGCGACTTTGGCACCCAAGCGATCATTATCGCCAAAGCGGATTTCCTCGGTCGCGACGGTATCGTTTTCATTGATCAGCGGAATGGCGCCGCGCGCAAGCAGCGCATTCAGCGTCCCGCGGGCATTGAGATAGCGTCGGCGGCCTTCCATGTCTTCTAGGGTCACCAGCACCTGCGCCATGGTCAGGCCATTACGCCCAAGCGCCTCTTGCCAGACCTGCGACAGGCTGATCTGACCGGTGGCGGCAGCGGCCTGTTTGTCGGCCAGACTGATCGTGCGATGATCAAGCCCCAGCAAACGACGGCCAAGGGCGATCGCGCCACTTGAAACCACGATCACCTCGACCCCGCGTTCACGCAGAAGGGCGATGTCATCGGCAAGTGCTTCCAGCCAGGCACGACGCAGCTTGCCGGTATGTTCATCAACCAGCAGGGCCGAGCCCACCTTGATGATCAGGCGCTTTGCATCCGCCAGGGCGTGGTTTGTCACGGCTGGAAGCCCTCTTCTTCGCGGCCTTCCATGGCGCGGCGTTCACGCTCCCCATCAATATAGGCGCGGATTTCGCGATGGATTTCCTTAAGCCCCTCGTGGGTGGCGCCCGAGACGGTATAGACCTTTTTGCCTATGCCTTTTTCAAGGATCTCGCGCTGTTCCTCGACCATTTCCGGCAGAAGCTGATCGGCCTTGGACAGGGCGACGATCTCGGGCTTTTCGACGAGTTCCTCGGCATAACCTTCAAGCTCCTCGCGCACCGTCTTATAGGTCGCGACCGGATCCTCTTCGGCGCAATCGATCAGATGCACCAGCACTTCGCAGCGCTCGATATGGCCAAGGAAACGGGTGCCGATGCCCTTGCCCTCGGATGCGCCTTCGATCAGGCCGGGAATATCGGCCAGAACGAATTCATGATCATCGACATTCACAACACCAAGCTGCGGATGCAGGGTGGTGAAGGGATAATCGGCAATTTTCGGACGCGCGTGCGACGATGCGGCAAGGAAGGTCGACTTGCCAGCATTCGGCAGCCCCACAAGACCGGCATCCGCGATCAGCTTCAGGCGCAGCCAGACCCACATTTCTTCTGCAGGCCAGCCTTCTTCGGCGCGACGCGGTGCCTGGTTGGTGGAGGATTTGAAATGCGTGTTACCGCGCCCGCCATCGCCACCACGGCAGAGCATATAGGTCTGGCCGGGTTCGATCATATCGACAATCAGGGTTTCACGGTCTTCGGCGAGGACCTGCGTTCCGACCGGGACCTTGATCGTGATGGATTTGCCCGAACGGCCGGTGCGCTGCCGGCCCATGCCATGCATGCCGACTTCGGCCTTGAAGTGCTGCTGATAGCGGAAATCGATCAGGGTGTTGAGGTTTTCGACCGCCTCAAGAATGATGTCGCCCCCCCGGCCGCCGTCGCCGCCGTCCGGTCCGCCATACTCGATATATTTTTCACGGCGGAAGCTGACCGAACCGGCACCGCCGCGGCCACTGCGCACATAAATCTTGGCTTCATCGAGAAACTTCATAACCGGTCCTTCGGGCGCACCCGTTTATCATTTTGTATTGGCACCCCGGCGCGCGATCACCGCGCATCAACGAGGCCCGAAATTCTATATCACATAAAACAAGGGAGGAATGATTGCTCATTCCTCCCTCAAGGGTCAGTTCCCATCAATTTCATGCAATTCTGTTTCAGTCAAAGTGTGCAAGCGAAGTGGGCGATTGCGACGAACAGGTTGGAACCTTTTCAAGCGGTCGACTATTTCGATTGTGCGCTTTGCCTGAAACCCTGCGGGCGCGGTCATAAAGACCTCTGAGTACGTCACGCCTGCTTGAATGCTGAAAAGCGTTCTGCGCAGCCGACTTCTTCTCAGAGGTCTTTATGACTGCGCAGAATGGATGAAATTGATGGGAACTGACCCTGTCTCGCTACGTATCGCGTAGCCGACGGGAGGCTTACGCCTCGGCCGGAACGACGGTTACGTAGGTACGACCCTTGAAGCCCGACTTGAACTGGACAGAACCGTTCACAGTCGCAAACAGGGTGTGGTCTTTGGCGAGGCCAACATTGTCACCGGCATGGAATTTGGTGCCACGCTGACGAACGAGGATGTTGCCTGCAACAACTGCCTGACCACCGAATTTTTTAACGCCGAGACGGCGACCTTCGGAGTCACGACCGTTGCGCGAACTACCACCAGCTTTCTTATGAGCCATGAAACTCTCCTAAAACTGCATCTTGACCTGATAAATCAGGCTTTGATGTCCTTGATGCGCAGAACAGTCAGGTTCTGGCGATGACCATTTTTGCGACGGTAGTTATGCCGGCGCTTTTTCTTGAAAACGATCACCTTGTCGCCCTTGGCCTGCTCGAGAACTTCTGCGGTAACAGAAGCACCTTTGACCAACGGAGCACCAACCTTCGGCGCACCGTCGCCAGCAACCATGAGAACTTCTTCAAGTTTCACGGTGTCACCGGCCTGGGCAGCGATCTTTTCGACTTTGATAACGTCGTTGGCAGCAACTTTATACTGTTTGCCGCCAGTTTTGATGATTGCGTACATCTAAAAGTTCCTGAAAAACATTCTGGAAACACAAACGCGCAGCTCGGTGCCGCTGCTAACAGATACCGAACCGCTGCGAAGAACGGGTGAATTACCGCTTTTGACCGCGAGAGTCAACTACAGAGTGAGCATTCCCGCCGCCCGAGGGTGCATGCCAAAGCCGCAGATTTCCCTATGCCCGGCCCGGTTTCGAAACCGGCCAAACGCCGAACCCGAAAAGCGCATGCAAAAGCACAAAAAAAGAGTCCGCGAAATTTGAGATTTCCCTCTTGCAATCTCGCGCTCATCCCGGTAAACACCGCCTCGAACGCCAAGACCACACATGCGGAGAGGTGCCGGAGTGGTCGAACGGGGCGGTCTCGAAAACCGTTGTACTAGCAATAGTACCGTGGGTTCGAATCCCACCCTCTCCGCCATTTTTCTATCGGCAACTGTCTCTCGGCGAGACGGTTGCCGTCAGAATTCCCAGCTTCCGCGCGCCTCCCACGGCCAAGCTGTTGACCGCCCCGACGGCTCTGCTCCCCACACACCCTCTCTCTCGGCTCATTCTCTCCGAAGCTGTTGACCACGGCCGTTCGGTACGGGTTGGTGGGGCATTGAATTTCCATGCGCTTTTCTGATCGGAATCTAGGGCTATTGGAAGGCCTGTCTGCCTCGCAAAAGTCACCTGCCCAACTTCCCCCCTGAAACCAAACAAGAATTCATGACGGAAAGTACGGAGACCGAATCAAAGGTCACCGGGCGAAACCTCCCGCAGTGCCGGGCTGAGGCGATAGCCCGCCCGCTCTTTGTTCTCAATGAAGTCGTCGGTACCCAGTGGGACGCCTAAATCGACCCCAAGCCGCTCTGTCACCAGCTTCCGCAATCGGCCTACCTGTTGCCGCAGCGAGGCATCGGCTATGCCAAGCACCTGCGCCAAGTTGGGAGCCGGGATATAGGCAATATCGGAGCCGTTCCGTTTGCCAGTGCGATGGTTGTCCAGCAGCGCGGCGACCAGATCGTAGTTGGTGCCTTCCAGGGAAAAGTCGCCCTTGAACAGGACGCGCTTGGCGGTTTCGTCAACAGCGAACTCGCAAACCGGTCGCTGCAGCCTGTCCATGAAATCCTTCACCTGACTGTCGTAGCCGGAAGGCGGAGACACCTCGATCTTACTTCGGCTGAAGCACATGGACAGCAAGGAGCCCGCCGGCAATTCGCCCCGCACCAATTCTCCCTTGTGCCTCGTGGTTGCGGCATCAAGGACGTCCAGGACGTCCCGAGCATGCCGTTGAAGCAGGTCGTAGATGCGATCGCAGGCCTCGGCGGTCGAGAGGCCCGAAAAATAACGCAAGGCTGACGTGATTTCAGGGTACTCGACCAAGAAGCGATTTTTGGGACAGGCCGTCAGCTTCTGGAAACACTTGACGTAATCGACCGCCATTCGAACGTCTTGCTCTTTTGCGCTCCGATCCCCGGTCAACAGGTCTACCGTATACCCCTGCTCCGGATCGGATTCTTCCATCCCCGCTGCCAGGACAGCGAACCGCCGGTCGATGCACTGAGAGCACACACCGCAATGCGGATGATCGACAGTGCGAACGAAAGTCCGTGTACAACTGACCGTATCTCCCAACATGCCTTCAAAACCGCTTCCGCTGAGGGTTTCGACGACTTCCCGCTTGGTCATCCATTGCAAGGGGGTTCTGATCCCGATCTCATGATCGAGCAGTTCCGAGAAGAACGTCGTGAATCCGTCCAGAACCTGGGGATGAGTCGTGCGGGTCGCCCGGGCGCCCATAATGTCCTTGGCGATCGGAAGGTTCAGGCTGACCACGCCATTTTCGTAAAAGGTGAGCCGGTCCTTTCCGAACAGGCGGGCGACGACCAGTCCCAGACAGGCGAACAGGAAGGAGCGCGTCCTTTGGCTTTCGTCTACTGAACGGACGCCCTTGTTCTTGACCTCGACCGATGTGTAGAAAAACCGGCCATCAAGGCCGTTCTGTTGCAAACCGCTGATCAGTTCCTTTTGCACGTTGACGACCTTGGTGGCCGAGAAGTGTCCGATCAGAGCCAGATTCATGTCGTTGGCGACCAGATCGTGGACGGCACCGGCAAACGAGTCGACACCGCCAGAGAACAAGGCGACCTCGTCGGGCTCGAAAGTTCCCTCGGTCAATCCGGTGAAGTACAGCTCTTTCGGCGCTACGGGGTTCTCTGCCCTCACGAAAGAGAATGAGTAGGCGTCATCGGATAGAAAGCCAAGGGCGTCACGCAGCGCCTCCTTGACCGCCGGCGATTCCCATCGGTCGGGTTCGCGAAGGGGAATGGTAAAACGCAGATCGCGCCGCCAATCGTGGCCGTAGTCGTCCAACGTGTCGCCACCGCGTGAGCACCGCCGGTCGGCGCAGTAGATGTAAGCCGCCACCTCCAGCAGGTCCAACAGGACATCCGGAATATTGCTGACCATCGCTCGGCTGATGTCCTCGATCTTCAACGTGACGTCCTGGTTGCTACCCTGAACATCCATCTGGATCGAGCGATGCTCCCCACTTCCAAATGTCGAGGAAGCGCCCCCGCATGATATGTTAAACGTTCTCACCGGCCTTGCTCCTGATCTCGAACTCTTTTCTGACTTTCTTCAGCGCAACGGCGGTGAAGCCTACGAGTTTCTTCTGAGAGATGTCCTTCCCCTCGCTGTAGACGCTTTTGCCGAGCCAATCCTTGGCGAAGGGGCGCATGATCATAGTGGACTCCGCACAGTGCCGCCGCACCGCGTCATCGAACACGGCCATGTCGCCGACCGATTGAACGACGTTTCCCGGACCAAGATGTCTGGGTATTTCCCGGTCTAGGTAGTACTGGATGGTCCGTTCCGAGAAGTTGGTCAGGAACCGCTGAGAAAGTTCGCCGAATTTTTCGGGCCCGACGAAGGTGGCGAGGGTCGTTCGCACATCTTCCCGGGTCGGTTCCCAAAGAGACGGCAAGCGCTCTTCGATCAAGCTGTAAAGCGCCGAGATTCCGGCCTGTCGAGCCATCTCGCCAAGGTCGGTTACATCACCGTCGGACCTGCGTTGGACCGCCTCGATCGCCGCATCGTAACCAGCAACGAGGTCGGTCGCGCTCGGATTGTCCGGGGCCGCGACCCCTACGGCCCGCAACGCTTCCGAGAAACTCTCGGCCTTGGCCGCTTGGGGGATTTTTACCAGAAGCCACAGCGCCTCAACGAAGGCCTGGTCCTTGAGGGCCCGAGTCAGCGCCGCTTCCGTTGCCTTCGTAATCGCTTCGACCAGTTCCGTCGCTGAAGCCGTCCCGGCCACCAGGAGATTAATGATCTCAGGCAATTTTCTCGACGCTGGTGGCGAACCGAGACGTTGATGGCCCAATGGCGTACCTCACATTTTCTTTCTTGTCCTTGCCATGATAGGGCGACGTTTTCGCTCGCACCACGTTCCGATTCGCGCTGTTACGATCATATGAGGCTCTCCGAATGGTGGCAATGCTCAAGAAGTATTCTCTGAGCCTTTACCGCCTGTAGCGTGTAGGCGTGACTTCCCATTGAGGGTCTTTTCGTCATCCACCGCGTGGGCTCCTTTGTTTTCGAACCTCTTCGCTGGGGCAGGTTTTTGTTTTGCTTCAACAAAATCAGCCGCTTAATTTGACTATCGGCCGCAACTAAAGACCGATACGCCGATGCACAACGCCCTCTCCCCCGACCGCATGTCCGCCGCTGAGCGCCTGGAAGAACTGGCGTCGATCCTGGCTGCCGGGGTGGTTCGCCTGCGGACCCGGAAGTCAAGGCGACTATCCGCGGACCACGGAGAGAGTTGCCTACACTTCTCGCCCGACCAATGCCGTCATGGATCCACCGAAACCAACGCGGAGGAATCCATGCCATGACGGAATCTATCATTGCCCGAATCGCCACGCTGAAGAACACCTCGACGCCAGACTTGAGGGGCATGTGGCGGGATCTGTTCGAGACCGAACCGCCGCGCCAGAACCGACGATTCCTGGAGAGCCGGCTTGCCTACCGCATCCAGGAACTGGAATATGGGGAACTCCGGCCCGCTACCATCGAACGCCTGGAAGCGCTGGGCGAGGATCTGGACGGCGGCAAGATGGAGGTCCGCCGCAAGCGCACTGACGACCGGCCGATCGCCGGCACGCGGCTAATCCGCGAGTTCCAGGGCGTCGAGCACTGCGTCACCGTGCTGGCCGACGGCTTCGAATACCAGGGCCGCCCCTACAAGTCGCTGTCGGCCATCGCCCGGTCCATCACGGGCACCCGTTGGAACGGCTGGGTGTTCTTCGGGCTGCGCAAGTCGGGAGCGGGCCAATGAGCAAGACTCCCATCCGCAAGCAGCGCTGCGCCATCTACACCCGCAAGTCCTCGGAAGAAGGCCTGGACATGGAGTTCAACAGCCTCCATGCCCAACGCGAATCCTGCGAGGCCTATATCGCCAGCCAGAAGGCGGAGGGCTGGGTGTTGGTTCCCAATGCCTATGACGACGGCGGCATCTCGGGCGGCACCCTGGAGCGGCCCGCCCTGCAGCGCCTGCTCGCCGACATCGAGGCCGGCCGCATCGACTTGGTGGTGGTCTACAAGATCGATCGCCTGTCACGCTCCCTGATGGACTTCGCCAAGTTGGTCGACGTCTTCGACCGCCATGCGGTGACATTCGTTTCGGTCACCCAGTCCTTCAACACCACCACCTCCATGGGGCGCCTCACGCTCAACATCCTGCTTTCCTTCGCCCAATTCGAGCGCGAGGTCGCCGGCGAGCGCATCCGCGACAAGATCGCCGCCAGCCGCAAGAAAGGCATGTGGATGGGGGGCAATCCGCCGCTCGGCTACGACGTCAAGGAGCGCAAGCTGGTGGTCAACGCCGAGGAGGCCGCCACCGTGCGGGCAATCTTCCAGCGCTTCCTTGATGTCGGCTCCACCACCATCCTCGCTCGCGCCCTGGCCGCCGAAGGCGTGATCACCAAGCGCGGCAAGCCCTTTAACACGGGTTACCTCTACAAGATGCTGAACAACCAAGTTTACATCGGCATGGCTGTCCACAAGGGCACGGCCTATCCCGGCGAACACGAGGCTATCATCGACCGCGACCTATGGGACAAAGTCCGCGCCATCATAAAGGAGAGCCCCCGGACCCGCGCCAATCACACCCGCGCCAAGACCCCGGCGCCGCTCAAGGGCCTGATCTTCGGTGCCGATGGCCGTGCGATGACGCCGACCCACACCCGCCGAGGGGACAAGCTTTACCGCTATTACATTGCCGCCGCTCTGATGAAGGGGGAGGAGAACCCCGACATCGTTCGCCGGGTGCCAGCCGCCGAGATCGAGGCGGCCGTCATCGACCATGTCCGCGGGCTGTTGCGGGCGCCGGAAGTGATCGTCGCCACCTGGCGCGCGGCGCGCCGACAGGACGACGGGATCACCGAAACCGAGGTCCGGGGCGCCCTGCACGATCTCGATCCCCTGTGGGACGAGCTTTTCCCCGCCGAACAGGCCCGGGTGCTTCAGCTTTTGGTCGAGCGGATAGAGGTCCACAAGCATGGCCTCGACATCCGCTTCCGGGTCGATGGCCTGCGGACCCTGGTCGCCGACATCCGGGCCGCCTCCGAGCCGAGGGCCGCGTGATGCGCGAGCCGACGATCAGGCCGCCGAAGATCGACGATGGCGGTAAGACCCTGACCATCCATGTGCCCATGACCTTCGCCACACGCGGCGGGCGCAAGCTGGTGGTGTCGCCGGACGGGGTGCCCTCCTGGGCAAAGCCCCGGACCCGCGTCGACAACACCATGGTCAAGGCCCTGGCCCGGGCCTTCCGCTGGCGCAGGCTGCTGGAAAACGGCGCTCACGCCACCGTCGAGGACCTCGCCCGGGCGGAGAAGATCAATACCTCCTACGTCAGCCGCATCCTGCGTTTGACCCTGCTGGCCCCGGACATCGTCGAGATGATCCTCGACGGCCGCCAACCGGCGGACCTCACCATGGCCAAGTTGATGCAGCCGTTCCCTCTCGAATGGGAGGAGCAGCGGCGTCTGTTCCTCGAAAAAAACGACAGCCGATAGCCGCTTCAATCCGTCCATCCGAAGACGGCTGCGCGGGCGCACGTCACAGGCCCGGCCCCTCCATGTCACAACCCGACCCACCGTCGCCCCGAAAACCGGGGCTTTTTCGTGGCCAGATGTCACAAGAAAAACCGACCCTGACTATATAACGAACCCCGCACTCCATTGAAAATAAACGCAATTCCTCGGGCGTCAACGAGCCGGGGAGCGGCAGAAAGATTTTCGAGGAGTGTCACATGACGATCAAGCACCTGCATCAGGTCGAACTCGCCAAGCGATGGAGCCTCAGCCCGCGCACCCTGGAGCGCTGGCGCTGGCTCGGCCAGGGCCCCCGTTACCTGAAGATCGGCGGACGGGTGGTCTATCGGCTCGAAGACATCGAGGCCTACGAGGCAGAGCATCTGGCCGGAACCGAAGAAGGCCAGAAAAAATGATACCCGCACCTTCCTTCTTTTTCGCTCCGTTTCGCCAGCGAAATCCCGCGAAGTCATTCGTAATGAACAAGAATTCGAATGGGGGTAGCACGGAACAACCACGCAGTGACACCCCATTCGACACGAAAGACCGGAGCGACGTCCCGATGATCATTTCCCTTCGACAGGCCGATCCCGTGCCGATGATCCGCGAGGTCGACTTTTGCGCCTGGCTCACCCAGGCCGCGCCGGGTGACGAGTTCGAATACCACCGTGGCTTTCTGGTGCTGGATATCACGCCGTTCGGCTCTCCCATGGACGGCGAAGCTCGGGCCGAGCTGGCCCGCGTCTCCGACCGCGCCTTCGATCTTGCGGAACGGGACTTCGTTCATCTGGTCCAGCGACGGATCGGCCCCGGCGCTTTCGCCTACCTCGCCATCGCCCGGCCGCACCCCCGGAACACTCCTTTGGAATTCTCAACCTTGATGATCGAGGAGGCCGCGTAATGCCCTTTCCCGACAACCATCCGACCATTGCCGATCTCACCCGGCTGGAGGTCCGTGACATCGCGGCCCTTCCGGCCGACGTCCTGGTCGACCTGCAGCAGGAAGCGGACGGCGCCCTGAAGGCGGCGAAGACGGGCAAGGCCCGGCTCGACGAGGCGCTCGCCCTCAAATACGCCGCCCGGGCTGCCGCGCTACGGGCGCACCAGGGAAAGGACACCGGCACGGTCCGGGTCGAAGACGGCGCCGTAACCGTGGTCGCCGACCTTCCAAAGAAGGTCGATTGGGATCAGGCCCAACTGGCCGCCCTGGTCGAGCGCATCCGCGCCGAGGGCGACGACCCGGCCGAGTATGTCGACATCGCCTTCAAGGTTCCCGAACGCAAGTACGCCGCCTGGCCGAATGCCATTCGCGCCGCTTTCGAGGCTGCTCGCACGGTTCGGGTCGGCAAGCCCTCCTTCCGTCTTTCCCTGAACGATGAGGTGTCCAAATGACCGCCAAGACCAAGCTCGACCGCCTGCGCGAGGACAACTGCTTCCTCACCGAACTCCCCGATGCGATCCGCATTCCGCCTCTGGGCGAGCGGCGCGAGGAAGTAACCAAGCCCATGGAGACGGCGTCGCTCGACGACATCGCCTTCGCCCAGTTGGCGCTGCAGAGCAGGTCCTCGGCCCTCTACGCCGAGATGGACTCCCTGCGTCGGCTCTACGACCTGGCGCGCAAGAACGGCGCGGTCGGGGCCGACAACGCCCTCGACGCCGTGGCCGAGAAGAAGGAGCGCAAATAATGGTGCTCCCCATCATCTCCGCCGACGAACGTCTGGCCGAACGGCGTGGCATCAAGGGCACGATTTTCGGCAAGTCCGGGATCGGCAAAACCTCGCTGCTGTGGACGCTGGATGCGCCATCGACCTTGTTCTTCGATCTAGAGGCCGGCGATCTCGCCATCGAGGGCTGGCCGGGCGACACCATCCGCCCTCGGACTTGGCAGGAATGCCGCGACTTCGCCGTCTTCATCGGTGGGCCGAACCCGGCGCTTCGCGAAGACCAGGTCTACAGCCAGGCGCATTTCGAGGCGGTCTGTGATCGCTTCGGCGACCCGGCGGCGCTGGATAAGTACCAGACCGTCTTCATCGACAGCATCACGGTTGCCGGACGGCTGTGCTTCCAGTGGTGCAAGGGCCAGCCGCAGGCGGTCTCCGAGCGTACCGGCAAGCCCGACATGCGCGGCGCCTACGGCCTGCACGGCCAGGAGATGATCGCCTGGCTCACCCACCTGCAGCACACGCGAGGCAAGAACGTCTGGTTCGTCGGGATCCTCGACGAGAAGCTCGACGACTTCAATCGGCGCGTCTTCACCCCCCAGATCGACGGCTCCAAGACCGGCAACGAACTGCCCGGCATCGTCGATGAGGTCATCACCATGGCCGAAGTCAGCCAGGGCGACGGCGAGCCGTTTCGGGCCTTCGTTTGCCAGACACTGAACCCCTTCGGCTTCCCCGCCAAGGATCGCAGCGGGCGTCTCGACCAGATCGAGGAACCCCATCTCGGCCGCCTGATGGAAAAGATCGGCGGTCCCGTCAAACCGGCGAGCGAGCGGTTGGTCTTCGACCGCCCCGCCGACACCCCCGACACCCCCGACCCCCAAGACAATGAAGGAGCGTCCTGACCATGACCGGTGCGTGGAACGACTACAACGATGCGGAGTCCCAGAACTCCTTTGATCTGATCCCCAAGGGCACCATCGTGCCCGTGCGGATGACCCTCAAGCCCGGCGGCTATGACGATCCGTCCCAGGGTTGGACGGGCGGCTACGCGACCCGCAACGAGACCACCGGCTCGGTCTACCTGAATGCCGAGTTCGTCATCCTCGAAGGCGCCCATGCGCGGCGCAAGGTCTGGTCGCTGATCGGGCTGTTGAGCCTGAAGGGTCCCGAATGGGGCAACATGGGCCGGTCCTTCGTGCGCGGCATCCTCAACTCGGCGCGCGGACTGTCGGACAAGGACAACTCCCCCCAGGCCCAGGCGGCGCGGCGGATCAATGGCTTCGCCGATCTGGACGGCATCGAGTTCCTGGCCAAGATCGACGTCGGCAAGGATGCCAACGGCGACGCCAAGAACGAAATCCGCTTCGCCGTCACGCCGGACACCAAGGACTGGAAGGCGTTTCAGGAGAACGGAGGAATCTGGCGTCCGGCCGGTGGCGCCCCGACCGCTTCGTCGGCCTCGGCAGCCGCTGCTCCCGCATCACAGCCTGCCGCCAATCCTGGCCGTCCGGCCTGGGCGCAGTAGGAGGGTGGGCCGATGCTTCTCCGTCCCCGCCAGAAGGTGTTCGTCGAGCGCGCCGTGGATGCGCTCGATGAGCACGGCAACACCCTGGGCGTCGCGCCGACCGGGGCCGGCAAGACGATCATGCTTTCGGGCGTGGTCGGCCGGATGCTGGAGGGCACCGACGCCAAGGCGGCCGTGCTCGCCCATCGCGATGAACTGACGGCGCAGAACGTGCTCAAGTTCGCCAAGGTCAATCCGAAGATCAGCACGTCGATTGTCGACTCCCGCACCAAGTCCTGGCGGGGGCGGACGACCTTCGCCATGGTGCCGACCCTGGCCCGGTCCGCCAACCTCGATCTCCTGCCGGCGCTCGATCTGCTGGTGATCGACGAGGCGCACCATGTGGCCGCCGACAGCTACCGCAGGATCATCGACAAGGCGCGGGACCGCAATCCGGATGTCCGGGTGTTCGGCGTCACAGCGACGCCCAACCGGGGTGACAGACGAGGGCTGCGGCCCGTCTTCTCCAACGTCGCCGACCAGATCAGCATCGGCGAACTGATCGCCTCGGGCCATCTCGTGCCGCCGCGCACCTTCGTCATCGATGTCGGCGCGCAGGAGGCGCTGAAGAGTGTTCGCAAGACCGTCGACGACTTCGACATGAAGGCGGTCGACGCGATCATGAACACGGCGCCGATCACCGAAGCGGTGATCCGCCACTGGCGCGAGAAGGCGGGCGATCGGCAGACCGTGGTGTTCTGTTCCACGGTCGATCACGCCCGCAACGTCACCGAGGCCTTCCGCGATGATGGCGTGGCCGCCGGCATGGTCCATGGTGACATGGGCGAGGCGGAACGCCGCTCGGTGCTGCGTGCCTTTGAGAAGGGAGACACCCAGGTCATCGTCAACGTGGCGGTGCTGACCGAGGGCTGGGATCATCAGCCGACCAGCTGCGTCGTGCTGCTGCGCCCCAGTTCCTACAAGTCCACCATGATCCAGATGGTCGGGAGGGGCTTGCGCACCGTCGATCCAGGCGAGTTTCCGGGTGTGGTCAAGACCGATTGCATCGTTCTCGACTTCGGCACCTCGACCCTGCTGCACGGCTGCCTTGAGCAGGACGTCAATCTCGACGGCAAGACCGGTGACGGCGAGGCCCCGACCAAGGACTGCCCGGAGTGCGCCGCTCAGGTGCCGTTGGCACTCCGCGAATGCCCCCTCTGCGGCTACCTGTGGGAGTCCGCCGGCTTGGGCGACGGCGAGGCGACGCCGCTTGCCGATTTCGTGATGTCGGAGATCGATCTCCTGAAGCGCTCCAGCTTCCGCTGGTGCGATCTCTTCGGCGACGACGCGGCATTGGTGGCCAATGGGTTCAGTGCCTGGGGCGGCATCTTCTTCCTTCATGGCCGCTGGCATGCCGTCGGCGGGGCGAAAGGACAGCGCGCGCGGTTGCTGGCCGTGGGCGAGCGCACCGTTTGCCTGGCGGCGGCCGATGACTGGCTCAACGAGAACGAGACCGACGAGAGCGCGCACAAGACCCGCTCCTGGCTCAACCAGCCGGCGACGGAACGCCAGCTTCAGTATCTGCCACCTCAGTTCCGCCAGGACTTCGGCCTGACCCGCTATCAGGCTTCGGCGCTGCTCACCTTCCAGTTCAACAAGGGCGCCATCACCAATCTGGTGGCTTCGGCGGCCGACATTGGGAGGGCGGCATGATCCATGGCTTCTTCATCCGACACTGCCGCCACCCGTCTGCGCCTCTGGCATCCGCGTGGTGCGTTCTGTGCCGTCTGTCGACGTCCAGCCCGTGGCTTTGGCTGGTTCGACCCGGTGCCATCGAAACGGCCCCGGCCCTCGGTCTGGTTCTGCTCCATGAGTTGCCAAGGCTTCTGGTCGCGTTTGGCGAAGGAGCGCTGGGGCATGGTTGATCTGACCGAACAGGAACAGGCCGCGATCCGCGCCGCCATGAAGCCGCTCGCCGAAATCATGGAGGAGATCGGCTGGCAGATCCGGCTGGTCGACCTCACCGAAGCGCAGGTCCTCACCCTGATCGAGGTCGCCGTCGGTGGCTTTCAGGACGCCATGTTGGCGACGGCCAAGGCCGAGGACACGGAGATCCCTTTCTGATGCTCGATTACAACCACTCGGCAACCGTCGCCGAGCGGATCAACGCGCTCATCGACGAGGCCCTGGAGGCGGAGAACGCCGCGAGGCCGTCGCGGGACTATCTCGGCGGATCCCGTTTGGGCGTGGCCTGCGAGCGTGCCTTGCAGTTCGAGTATGCCGACGCGCCGAAGGACGATGGCAGCGACTTCGACGGTCGGACGTTGCGCATCTTTGCCGCCGGTCATGTGTTCGAGGACCTGGCCATCGGCTGGCTGCGCAAGGCTGGGTTCGATCTCTACACCACCAAGGGCAACCGCCCGGACGGCGAGCAGTTCGGTTTCTCCGTCGCCGACGGGCGCATCCGCGGCCATGTGGACGGCATCATCAATGCCGGTCCCGTGCTGACCGGGTTCCCGGCGCTTTGGGAATGCAAGTCGCTCAACGACAGGTCCTGGAAGGATACGGCCAAACGGGGTGTGGCGGTCTCGAAACCGATCTATGCGGCCCAGATCGCCACCTATCAGGCCTACATGGAAGCAAGCGTGCCGGGCATCTCCCAAAACCCGGCGCTGTTCACGGCGATCAACAAGGACACCGCCGAGCTGCATCACGAACTGGTGCCGTTCGACGGCGGCCTGGCCCAGACGGCGAGCGACAAGGCGGTGCGCATCATCCGCGCCACCGAGGCGGGCGAGTTGCTGCCCCGCATCGCCCAATCCGCCGACTTCCACGAATGCCGGTTCTGCGCCTGGTCGGATCGCTGCTGGAGGTCGGACCATGGTTGATACGCCGCCGACCGAGGACAACGTCATCGACTTCGAGCGTTGGCGTGACTTCAACGACGCCGAGCCCCAGCGCCTCGACGATAGCCGACCCTGGGATGGGGCGGAGACCACCGAGGAGATCAAGACCCGGATGCTGGTCAACCTGCGGGGCGTGCTTTCCTACCTGCTGCCGGGCGGTGCGTTCCAGGGGGGCAAGTTCCTGGTCGGCGACGTCCAAGGCAATCGCGGCGACAGCCTGTCGGTGGAACTGGCCGGACCCAAGGCCGGCATGTGGCACGACTTCGCGACCGGCGAGGGCGGCGACATCATCGGCTTGTGGGCTGCGGTTTCCGGCCGGGATACGCGCACGGATTTCCCCGCCATCATGGACGACATCCGCGAATGGCTCGATGGCCGCAGCCGGACACTCCACGACGATCGCGCGGCACAGGCCAAAGCGCCGCCGACGGATGATCTCGGGCCGGTCACCGCCAAGTGGGACTATCACGACGAGGACGGTCGGCTGATCGCCTGCGTCTATCGTTACGACCCTCCCGGCGGCAAACAGTTCCGGCCCTGGGATGTGGTCAACCGGCGTCTCAAAGCCCCGGAGCCGCGCCCCCTCTACAATCGACCCGGCATCAAGGCCGCCGATCCGGTGGTTCTGGTGGAAGGCGAGAAGGCCGCCCAGGCGCTCATCGATGCCGGCATCTCGGCCACCACGGCCATGAACGGGGCCAAGGCGCCGATCGAGAAGACCGACTGGTCGCCGCTCGACGGCAAACGGGTGCTGATCTGGCCCGACAAGGACGGCCCCGGTTGGCAGTACGCCATGGCGGCGGGACAGGCCGTGTTGGCCGCTGGCGCCCGGTCGGTGTCCGTTCTGCTACCGCCCGACGAAAAGCTTGAGAAATGGGATGCGGCGGACGCGGTCGACGACGGCATGGACGTGGCCGAGTTCATCGCCACCACCGAACGCCAGACCCTCCGTTCGGAGAATGCCACTCTCGACCTTTCGGACTGGCATGCCACTCGCTATTCCGGCGATGCGCCCGAGCAGCGTTTTCTGGTCGAAGGCTCGTTCCCCATGGGCATGGTCTCGATCCTGGCCGCCATGGGCGACACCGGCAAGGGCATGATGACCCTCGACCTGGCGCTGTCAGTGGCGACCGGCAAGGCGCGTTCCGTCTCGGTCAGCCCTGAGCCGATGGCTTTCGGTGGCCCGGTGCGCGCGTTCGGCACCGCCGTCATCTTCACCGCCGAGGATGACCAGGGGGAAGTCCATCGTCGCTTGCAGCGCCTGGACCCGGACGAGCTTCGTCTCAAGGCACCCGAACGGCTGATCGTCGTGCCGCTGCCCAATGCGGGCGGGCCGATCCCGCTGGTGGTGTCCGGCAAGGACGGCCCCGAAATCACGCCCCAGTTCCGCATGGTGCGCGATCAGATCATGAGGCTGCGCGATCTCAAGCTGGTGGTGTTCGACCCGCTGGCGTCCTTCATCCATGCCGACGTCACCTCCGATCCGGCTGCCGGCAGTTTTGCGACGGGCCTGTTGGCGAGCCTCGCCACCGAAACCGGCGCGGCGGTAATCGTCGCCCACCACATGCGCAAGCCCCAGGGCAATCGGCCCATCGCCTCGGTCGAGCAAGCCCGTGACGCCGTGCGCGGCACCAGCGCCATCGTCGATGGGGTGCGCATGGTCTATGCGCTCTGGCCCGCGCCCGAGGAGCATCAGGGGTACATCTTTAAGGCGCTCGAAGAGCCCTTTGCCCGCAACGCCGTTTTCCAGGGCGCGGTGGTCAAGGCCAACGGCCCGGCCGATCGGGCCATCCGTACCTTCCTGCGCGCGCCGACCGGGCTGCTGGTCGATGCGACCGAACGCCTGCGGGCCGTCCGCCGGCCCGAGCAGGACCTGATGGATGCCCTGGTCGAAGCCATCGCCCGTGCGGCCGAGGACGGTCACCCCTACACCCATACCGGCGGCACGGGGCTGTTCAAGCAGCGCCACCGCTTGCCCGTCGTATTCCACGACATGGCGCGCAACAAGATCGAGGGGCTGGTCCAGGAGATGCTCAACGGCCGGCCGCCCATCCTGGTCAAGGGCATGGCCGAAGGCTCGAAGGAACTCAAGTGGCTGGACGTTCCGGCCGGGCCGTTTGCGCGGGGTGTCGGGCGGTTCGTCCATGGCGCCCACGAGACCGGGGAGTGAGGACCATGCGTGCTCCGTTCCCAGCGTTCCCAGAGCTTCCTGCCCAAGCGGATGGGGGGCGGTTTCCGTTCCCGGTTCCCAGCTTCCCAACGGGAATTCCCAAGATTTTGTGCCCTCAAATCCGCATCAAGTCATTGAACCCATTGAATAAATCAGCTTCCCAAAAATCTCGTTCCCATCCGTTCCCAACCAAGGAAAAACGTAATGATTTCAACGATTTCCACGTTCCCACCTCCCCCTATAGGGGGAGGAGTGTTCCCGGGAACGCACACTCCTCCCACCAATGGTCGGGTTGCTGCTTCCCAGCCCATTCCCAAAACCGATTGCCAAGGAGCCCGATGATGAGCCAGCCCGCATTGATCGAATTTCTCGCCGAACAGGCGCCGGACCACCCCGTCATTCTTGCCCTCGATCTCGGCACCAAGACCGGATGGGCGCTGCATGGGCCGGACGGTCGGATCATCAGTGGCACCGCCGAGTTCAAGAACGACCGCTGGCAGGGTGGCGGCATGCGCTTCCTGCGCTTCAAGCGCTGGCTCACAGAGATCAAGCAGGCGGCAGGCTACCTGGACGCCGTTTTCGTCGAGGAAGTCCGTCGCCATGCCGGGGTCGACGCCGCCCATGCCTACGGCGGCTTCCTCGCTCACGTCACCGCCTGGTGCGAACACCATGCGATCCCCTATGAGGCCGTGCCGGTGGGCACCATCAAGCGCCATGTCACTGGCAAGGGCAACGCCAACAAGGACGCGGTCATCGCGGCGGTGACGGCGCGGGGGTATGCCCCCGCCGACGACAACGAGGCCGACGCCATCGCGCTGCTGCTCTGGGCCATGGAGACCCGGGGAGGTGCGCGATGAAGCGTTTCCCGAAAGGCTACGGCGGCGAACGCCGCGACCCCGAACAGGTCAAGCGCGATGGATGGCACGAGCAGGGTCTGCTCGCGGTGTCGGTGGAGGATGACCGCCTGACCTGGCCCGAGCGCGAACTGATCCGCCAACTGGGCGAGAAGCTCTATGGCCGGCGCGACGGCGGCCGGGAGGTGCACCATGGCTGACTGGACGCCGGAACGGGTCGAGGACCGTCTCGTCGAGGCCGCCGACGTGCTCAAGCGGTTGCCCGAGGAGAAGGTCCAGGGCTTCTTTAACGTCTGGCCCGAGGTGGCGCGCGACTTCGCCGACATGGTCGGAGCGATCCCTCAGCCCATGCGGCGCCCCCCACCCTCGGCGGCGGCCATCTCGCGCATGGAGGAAACCCTGACCTGGATCCGCTTCCTGGCACCCGAGGACGGCAAGCTCCTCTGGGCTCGAGCCGAGGGCGCGCCGTGGAAGGCCATCTGCTGGCGCTTCGGCGTCAGTCGCGCCACCGCCCATCGCCGCTGGCAGTACGGACTCAGCGTCATCGCCCTGCGGCTCGACGGTCGCCGCGTCCCGGCGAAGCGCTCGCAGTCCTTCGTGGTCGACCGGGCGGCACGGCTGTCAAGATGAAACCGCCTCGTGAGACATTTTTCCGTGAGACATCGGACGGTGAGACAGGCTCGGCTTCGATGGGCTATATTCAAACCATGCTCGCGAGAGGCGCGCGCGGGACACGTGGTCCCGGTAGTCGTCGCCCGCTAAGTATTTGATATCTTGGTTCCTTCCTGGCGGATATCGTATGCGGGAGGCGCCAGCGCGGGATTTCGCCACCGACAGGCCCGCCAACTTACTTGACACCGACTTGACGGATTGACGCCAACCCCAGGGTTTCTGCGGGTTTGCGCCGCCGGTCCGTCAAGCGTTCCCGACACATGGCAGATTGACAGATGGACTTGACGATCGAAACCGTTCCGGTGGATCGATTGATCCCCTATGCGCGCAACGCCCGCACCCACGACGAGGGGCAGGTCGCGCAGATCGCCGGGTCCATCGCCGAGTTCGGTTTCGTCAATCCGATCCTGATCGGCGAGGACGGTGGCGTCATCGCCGGACATGGCCGTCTCATGGCGGCGCGCAAGCTCGGTCTCGACGACGTGCCGGTGATCCGCCTCGGCCATCTCTCCGAGACCCAACGCCGGGCGCTGATCATCGCCGACAACAAGATCGCGGAGAACGCCGGATGGGACGAGGAACTGCTGCGTCTCGAACTGGCGGACCTCAAGGCCCAGGACTTCGACCTCGACCTGACCGGCTTCGACCTGTCGGAGATCGACCGGTTGTTGGAGAGCGAGGATGGGGAACAGCAAGCCGGTGGTTTCGTTGCTGAGGACACCATCCCGGAGCCGCCGGTCGAGCCGGTCAGTCGTCCGGGTGACCTGTGGCTGCTGGGCGATCATCGTCTGCTCTGCGGCGACAGCACGAACGCGGATGACGTGAAGCGCCTGATGAACGGCGAGCGCGCCATCCTGTTCGCCACCGATCCGCCGTACCTGGTCGACTACGATGGCACCAACCATCCGCAGAACAGCGCGCGCAAGGCCAAGGTCGCCAAGGGTGACACCAGCGGAACCGACGGCAACAAGGACTGGTCCGCCACCTATGGTGTGACCTGGGACGATTCCTCGCAAGGCCCCGACCTCTATCGCGGCTTCATCAAGGCGGCGATTGCGGAAGCGATCGAGCCCAACGCCGCCTGGTACTGCTGGCATGCCTCCCGCCGCCAGGCCATGCTCGAAGAGGTCTGGACCGAGATGGGCGCCTTTCAGCATCAGCAGATCATCTGGAACAAGGAGAAGGGCGTCCTCACCCGGTCGCGCTATCTCTGGAAACACGAGCCCTGCCTGATGGGCTGGATCAAGGGCAACATGCCGCCCAAGGCGGATGGTGCCGAGTTCCTGCCGTCGGTCTGGGACATCCATGGTCTCTCGGGCGAGGAACGCCCCGACCATCCGACGCCGAAACCGCTGGACTGTTTCGCGACGCCGATGCGCCAGCATGTGGAGCCGGGCGGTCTGTGCTATGAGCCGTTCTCGGGGTCGGGATCACAGATCATGGCGGGCGAGTCCGTTGGCCGACGGGTCTTTGCCATGGAGATTAGTCCCGTCTACGTGGACGTGGCCGTCGAGCGTTGGCAGAAGGCGACCGGCAAGACCGCCGTCCTCGACGGGGACGATCGGACGTTCGATGAGATCAAGGAGGAAAGGACGCGCGGATGAGGCAGTCGAGACGCATGTCGCTGGTGGAAGCGCTGGCCAACGTGGGCATCGGTTACGGCGTTGCCGTGGCGACACAGATCGCGGTGTTCCCGCTGTTCGGGCTCACGGTGTCGCTCTCGGACAATCTGGCCATCGGCGCTGTCTTCACCTGCATCAGCATCATTCGCTCGTATGCGGTCCGCCGCCTGTTCGAGGCGATCCAGATGCGTGGATCTCTGACGAGTGCCGCCGGGATCTGGCGATGAGCTCGTCTGTGGAAAATATCTCCAGAGGTAAATTTAGGATCGGGCCGAAATGGTCGCTCCGCCGCTAAAGCCGACCAACACCGACGGCCTCCAGGAGAGCGAGTCCTTTGCTAATCGGAGGGAGCACTGAGTTTCATGTTACCTTGTGTTCGTGCGTAATATATAATTATGACGCACGATATTGACTTTTTGTGCGCAATTCCATATATTCGTGATGGTGGTGAAATTTGGAGTGTGCGCCGATGGCATTCAGAGCAGACGAGGCCGCGTCTAGCGGATTTGAGAGAGCAAAGAATTACCTCATTCCGGTAACGTTTTCTCCAGAGGTGAGGTCCGAGAGCGAGGAAGCGCTGCTGGACCTTGTTGATGAACTGGGGCCTGCCGTTGAAAGTTATCCAACATGGCACCCGCTTGTATCCAAACATGATGGACGTAATCCCGAGACTATCCCGAATGCACAAACCGGGTATAAGGGGCTGGACCATACTCGTTATTTTGCGCACGGGTTTATCACCTGTCCGTATGGGGGCGTGGCAGATGTAATTGAATCCGCATCGCGAATTAACCACCATTGCGCGACCATCACGGCCGAAGAGTTGAACGTACGGTTCTACGCAGATGGAGCCAAACCAATCGTCGTAAAATGTGAATGGTCAGAACCGCTTTCGCTCGGCAAGCTGATCCCGAAGAAAATCGCTGTTCCCCTAATGCTCGAACAGGAATTGCCGTGTTGGAGGTGGTCAAGCCGCGCTGAAAGATGGGAGGTAATGCGCCCATATCTTTTAGGTGAACCGCACGGCAGCAGATCTTCTCTTTTTGTCGATCAAGAAACGGCTCTTGCAATGAAAAGAGCCTACCTGGCAATGGTCGAAAGCGGCATGTTTGGCCCGTTGAAAATGGACTGATGCCCCCTATGGCTCTACATAGCGGGCTCAAGAATTCCAGGTCCGCTTTTCCCGCCGGGATCTGGCGATGACCCCGGCGGGAGAGATGGTCAGGCTTCGTCGATCGGGTCGACGGCGGTGACGTAGGCGTCGCCCTTGTTCCAAGAACCGTCGTCGAGACGCCATTCGGTATCGTCGCTGGCCACCAGCTTCTCGAATGCCGCCTCTTCAGCCTGCACCATGGTGTCGGCATCGACCTCGATGACCGTGCTCTCGGTGACGTCGCGGGTGATGATCACTTGGAAGGTTGGCATAGCTGGTTACGCCTCGATCCGATAGATCCGCTCGCCGGTGTCGAGCTTGCGCGAGACGATGTTGTACCCGAGCTTTTTCTTGAGCGCCCCGCTGATTGCACCGCGCACCGTGTGCGGCTGCCAGCCGGTGACCTCGGTGATCTGAGTGATGGTCGCGCCGCCGTCGCGCTTGAGCATTTCGATTACCTTGGCCCGTTTGCTGTCGCGGGGCTTGCGCTTCGTCTTTGGCGGTTTGGCGCCTGCGCCGATCCCGATGCCGGACATGGCTTCGCCGGTCGGCGTGATCGCCTCGATGCCAGCCGCCTGGAGTACGTCCTGGTTGGAAAGGTGGTGCTCGGTGATCAAGGCCTTCAGGCGATCGACCGCCTTGCTTTTGTAGTTGAACGATTTGGTGGTGACCGTTTCTCCGGTGATGCTGGAAATCGCGGTCGCGAGCTGAGCGACGGTGAATTTCTCGATGGCGACGCTGGTGGTGGTCATGGGGTTATCCTCCGAGTGATGCCGCCGCGACCATCGCGGGGCTTCTACCACCCCGAGCCCCGACGCTGATCGCGCGGGGCGATGGCGGGGAGGAGCCGTCCATCAGCCGAAGGCTTCGGCTTCGATCTCGCAGTGGGTGACGAACCCGGTGAGATAGGGAAGCCCCGATGGGATGCCGGTCTCGCGGCTCGTGCGCCGGGTGATGGTCCAGCCCATCCAGCGCTCGACCGCCGCGTCGATGGCGCTCTCGATGGTGAGCTTGCGCGCCAGTCCGTTGGCAACGTCGTCCGCAAAATGCCGCCCATATCGGCTGTCGAGGAAGTCGCGCACCGCGTCGTGCGGGCAGCCCGTGGCGCGGCCGATCCGCGCCATGGCCAGCGGCCAGGCCTCAAGCGGGTCGCCGTGGTGGGTGATGGTGCCGAAGAAGCCCCAGTCGGTGTTTCGCGTGGGCAGGATGGTTTCGGTTTTCATGGCGTCGTCTCCGTGTCCGTTGGTAATCCCATACAGGCTCCACGGGCGAAGAACATCAAGTCTAATAGATTGTAATTGATCAAGTTTTCGAGGGCGGCCCGGACATGGGAACGTTGAACGCACATGCTTGTCAGTCAGGCCGAATACGCGCGCCGGCGTGGGGTTTCGCGCCAGTACATCGGCCAGATGGTGGCCAAGGGCGTGATCGCGCTGAAGGACCGCAAGGTGGACACGGATCAGGCCGATGCCGCCCTGGCGGCGGTCCGTGAACCGGCGCGGCCCGAGCGCAGCACCAAGCCGAAGTCCGACCCGGCCCCGAACCCGGCCGTTCCGGCGACCGATCTTCCCGCGCTGCCCCAAGGTGGTGCGGGCGGTGGCGATCTGCCGACCCTGCTCTTGAAGACCCGGATCAAAAGCGAGGTCGAGAAGGCCAAGCTCCTGGAGATCAAGGCGCGGGTCGAGGCCGGTAAGTACGTCGATGCCGACGAGGTGAAGGTCGCCGCTTTCAACAAGGCCCGCGTCGTGCGCGATGCCCTGATGAATATCCCTGAACGTCTGTCCGCCGTGCTGGCGGCCGAGACCGATGCCGCGCGGGTGCATGCCATGCTGACCAATGAGATCCGCGCAGCACTCGAGGACCTGACCGGTGCTTCCTGACGCCGCCGCCATCCATGACGCCGCGTTCGACCGGGGCCTGCGTCCCGATCCGCTGTTGAAGGTTTCCGAATGGGCCGACCAGCACCGGCGTCTCTCGGGCAAGGGCGCGGCGGAGCCCGGTCCCTGGCGCACGGCCCGCACGCCGTATCTGCGCGAGATCATGGACTGCCTGTCGCCGTCCTCGCCCTACGAGCGGGTGGTGTTCATGAAGGGCGCGCAGGTGGGCGCGACGGAAACGGGGAACAACTGGATCGGCTACGTCATCCATCATGCGCCCGGTCCCATGCTGGCGGTCCTGCCGACGGTGGAGATGGCCAAGCGCAATTCACGCCAGCGCATCGATCCGCTGATCGAGGACAGCGAGGTGCTGTCCAGTCTGGTCAAGCCGGCACGCGCGCGGGATTCCGGCAACACGGTGCTCACCAAGGCGTTCCAGGGCGGGGTGCTGGCCATGACCGGGGCCAACTCGGCGGTGGGCCTGCGCTCCATGCCGGTGCGTTATCTGTTCCTGGACGAGGTCGACGGGTACCCCGGCGACATCGACGGCGAAGGCGATCCGGTGGCGCTGGCCGAAGCCCGGACCCGGACCTTCGCGCGGCGCAAGGTGTTCATCGTCTCGACGCCGACGGTCAAGGGCGTGTCGCGCATCGAGCGCGAGTTCGAAGCCTCGGACCAGCGGCGTTATTTCGTGCCCTGTCCCCATTGTGGGCATTTCCAGTGGCTCGAGTTCGAGCGCCTGCGCTGGGACAAGGGACGCCCCGAGACGGCGCACTACCTTTGCGGCGAATGCGAGGGGCATATCCAGGAGCATCACAAGACGCGGATGCTGGAGGCAGGCACGTGGCGGGCAACCGCCGCGTCGGAACAAGGCAGCGAGAAAACGGCGGGCTTTCACATCTCCAGTCTCTACAGCCCCATCGGCTGGCGAAGCTGGGCGGACATCGCCGCCGATTGGGAGGCCGCCCAAGGCAATGACGCGGCGCTCAAGTCGGTGAAGAACACGGACCTCGGCGAGACCTGGGTCGAAACCGGTGAAGCGCCCGATTGGCAACGGCTCTATGACCAACGCGAGACCTGGTCGGCGGGGAGTGTTCCCGCCGGGGGCCTGTTCTTGACCGCGGGGGTCGATGTCCAGAAGGACCGCCTGGAAGTGGACGTCTGGGCCTGGGGGCGTGGACTCGAAAGCTGGCTCATCGAGCACACCGTGATCGAAGGCGGGCCGCACCGTCCTGATGCCTGGACTGATCTCGACGCGCTTCTGGACCGGACCTGGCCGCATGCGCGCGGCGCCCATTTGCGGATCGCCAAGCTGGCCATCGATACCGGCTACGAAGCCCCGGCCATATACGCCTGGGCGCGCCGGGTCGGGTTCGGGCAGGTGGCGCCGGTGAAGGGCGTCGAAGGCTTCAATCGGGCGAGCCCGGTGTCCGGGCCGACCTTCGTGGACGCCACCGATGGCGGCAAGAAACTGCGCCGTGGTGCAAGGCTCTGGACCATTGCGGTCTCGACCTTCAAGTCCGAGACCTATCGCTTCCTGAGGCTTCAACGCCCGACCGACGAGGAAAAGGCGGAGGGTGCCGCGTGCCTGCCGGGCACGGTGCATCTGCCGAGTTGGGTCGAAAGCGAATGGCTCAAGCAGCTGGTCGCCGAGCAATTGGTGACGGTGAAGACCAAACGCGGCTTTGCCCGTCTCGAATGGCAGAAGCTGCGCGAACGCAACGAAGCGCTGGACTGCCGGGTCTATGCCCGGGCGGCGGCCTGGATCGCCGGCGCCGATCGCTGGTCTGATCGTCAGTGGACCGATCTGGAGGAGCAACTCGGTGCGGTCGATGGTGGCGTCGAAGCCGCCGGCATGATCAACCGCCCGGCCCCCGTGTCGTCGGAAAAACGCCGCTCCGATTGGCTCGGTCGGCGGGATGGTTGGTTTTGAAAAAAGAAGGCCCCTCTGGTGCGCATCGTTGAGAGGCGTGAGGGGCGTGTTGAGCGCAGCATAACGCCAGACCTGGGTCGTCTCAAGACAACTCCGTGAGTTCATAAATGTCGTCATTCACTGAAACCGAACTGGCGGCGCTGAAACGCGCCTATGCCAGCGGCACGCTGCGTGTCAGCTACGACGGCAAGACCGTCGAGTACGGCTCTGCCGAGGACCTGCTGGGCCGCATCCGGACCATCGAACGGGAACTGGCGGCTGCCACCAAGCCGCTTCCGGTGGCCGGCTTCGCCGGGTTTCGGCGAGGTAATTCCTGATGGCTCTGGGCTGGTTCGATCGAGCCCTGGCGGCGGTCGCGCCGAGGGCGGCCACTCGCAGGGCGCTGGCGCGGCAGGCTTTCGATGGGCTGGCGCGCGGCTACGATGGCGCTGCCAAGGGACGCCGCACCGACGGCTGGCGGACTCCGGGCACCTCAGCGGATACCGAGGTGGCCATGGCGTCGGCGTTACTGCGCGATCGCATGCGGGATCTGGTGCGCAACAACCCGCATGCCGCCAAGGCGGTGTCGGTGCTGGTCAACAACATCATCGGCGCCGGGATCATGCCGCGCGCCACGTCCGGCGATGAAAAACTCGACCGGACCGTCAACGCGCTGTGGGAACAGTGGTCCCGCCGATGCGATGCCGACGGCCAGTTGGACTTCTACGGCCTGCAGACGCTGATCTGTCGCGAGATGGTCGAGGCCGGTGAGGTGCTGG
The DNA here is from genome assembly GCF_002709775.1 of Thalassospira sp. Classification (GTDB taxonomy): domain Bacteria; phylum Pseudomonadota; class Alphaproteobacteria; order Rhodospirillales; family Thalassospiraceae; genus Thalassospira. The sequence continues at coordinate 17,749 of NZ_PAQR01000016.1, read as the reverse complement.
TGCGCCGACGTCTGCGCCGCCCGAGCGACGGTCTCGACGTTCCCCTGCAAGTGCAGATCCTGGAGGCTGACTTCTTGGATGCTACCAAGAGTGGCCAAGGCAGCGGCAAGGGACGCTTGGTGCAAGGTGTCGAGTTCGACGGCATCGGTCGCCGCACCGCCTATTGGCTTCACGAAAGCCACCCCGGCGATGTCTTCGGCGCCTGGCAGGGGGGACTGCAAAGCCACCCCATCCCGGCCCGCGACATCGTCCATGTCTACGAGAAGCAGCGGGTCCAGGTGCGCGGCGTCCCCTGGGGCGCGCCGGTGATCCGCAGTTTGCGCGACCTCGACGACTACGAGGTCGCCGAGATCGTGCGCAAGAAGACCGAGGCCTGTGTCACGGCCATCGTGTTCGGCGACGAGGAAACCCAGCAGGGCGTCGCGCCCGCCGTGGTCGATGCCGACGGCAAGCGGATCGAGCAGTTCGAGCCGGGTCTCATCGCCTATGCCCGAGGCGGTAAGGACATTCGCTTCAACCAGCCGGCGGCCGTCGGCGGTTATGCCGAGTACAAGCGGGCCAGCCTGCACACCATCGCGGCCGGCTTCCGGGTGCCTTACGAACTGCTCACCGGGGACCTTTCCCAGGTGAACTATTCCTCGATCCGCGCCGGGCTGGTCGAGTTTCGGCGCATGATCGACGCCGTGCAGTGGCAGTTGTTCATTCCCATGCTGTGCCAGCCGGTGTGGGACTGGTTCACGCAGGCCGCCTGGGCGGCCGGGCGCATTCCCGAGCCGGTCGTGCCCGTCGAATGGGCGCCGCCCAAGTTCGACGCCGTGGATCCGTTGAAGGACGCCATGGCGGATCTGCTGTCGGTGCGTTCCGGGACCATGACCCTGGCCGAGGCGATCGCCCGCCAGGGTCGCAACCCGGACGCCGTGCTGGCGGAGATCGCGGCCACCAACGCCAAGTTGGATGAAGCCGGGATCGTGCTCGATTCCGATCCGCGCCGGGTGACCAAGACGGGCAGCGCGCAAGCGGCCGACGCGTTTGCCGCCACCGACATCGACACTTCCGACTGATTTCGAGGATTTCATGGATACCACCATCGAACTGCCGGCCTTGCGCCGGGCGGCGGAGCTTGCGCCGAACTCCGCCGATGCCGAGGCCCGGACCATCGACGTGGTCTGGTCCACTGGCGCTCGGGTGCGCCGCGTGCCGTTCTTCGGCGAGCCTTATGACGAGGATCTGAGCCTGGAGGCGGACCATGTCCGTCTCGACCGCCTCAACGCCGGCGCACCGTTTCTAAAGGTTCACGAGACCGGAGAGTTGAGCGCGGTGATCGGCTCGGTGGTGCCGGGCAGCGCGCGCATCGAACAGGGCCGGGGTGTCGCCACCATTCGCTTCTCCGATCGCGATGACGTGGAGCCCATCTGGCGCGACATCCAGGCCGGGCACATCCGGGCGGTCTCCATCGGCTATCAGGTTCACCGCTATGAGGTGAACAAGCCGGAAGGGGCGCGCGAAGTCTGGCGGGCCGTCGACTGGACGCCGTTCGAGATTTCCGCCGTGCCGGTGGGCGCCGACGCGGACGCCGGCTTTCGCGCCATCCACGACCCCCATGCTCCCCGCACCCACGAATGCGTCGTGCATCGAGACGGCGCCGAACCCCCTTACAGCAAGAGGACCCAGACAATGCATGACGAAGACAACCGTGAGAACGATGCCGCCGAGGTGACCGAGGCAACGATTTCCGAGGAAGCCCCGAAGACCCCGGACGATGCCGCCGAGACCCAAGCCCAGCCCCAAGCCGTGCCCCAGTCCCGGACGGCGGACGCGGAAGCCCTGGTCAGCCGGGCGCGCGAGGCCGAGCGCGAACGGGTCTCGACCATCTACGACCTAGCGTCCAAGCTGGACCTGGAGCGCGGCTTTGCCGACGACCTCGTGAAACGGGGAACCTCGTTGGACGAGGCCCGCACGGTGATCCTCGATCAAGTGGCGTCCAAGTCCGAGGAGACGCGGACCTTCTCCCAGGTCTCCGTGCCGCTGGGCGGGCGCGACGAACGGGTCACCCGCCGGGACGCGGTGACCAGTGCGCTGCTGCATCGCTACAGCCCGACCCTGTTCCCGCTGGAGGATGCCGCGCGCCAGTATCGCGGCATGACCCTGATGGAACTGGCCCGCGAGAGCCTGTCGGACGCCGGCGTCAACACGCGCGGCCTCTCGCGCGACGAAGTGGCGACCCGGGCGCTCCATTCCACCTCCGACTTCCCGGAGATCCTGGCGGCGGTCACCAACAAGACCCTGCGTCAGGCCTACGACGCCTATCCTCGCACCTTCACGCTGTTCTGCCGCCAGGTCCTGGCCACCGACTTCAAGGCCATGCACCGGGTGCAGTTGGGCGAGGCGCCGCAGCTTCTGAAAGTGGACGAGAGCGGCGAGTTCAAGCGGGGCACGCTGGGCGAGTCCAAGGAGAGCTACCGCATCGAGACCTATGGCCGGGTGGTCGCCATCACCCGTCAGGTGCTCATCAACGACGATCTGGACGCCTTTACCCGGATCCCCGCCATGTACGGCAACGCCATCGCTCAGCTTGAAAGCGACGTGGTCTGGGACATCATCACCGCCAATCCGGCCATGGCCGACAACAAGAACCTGTTCCATGCCGACCACAAGAACCTGGCCGGCACCGGCAAGGCGCTCGGTGTCGATGCGGTCGGCGCAGCCCGGGCGGCCATGGCCAAGCAGACCGGCCTCGACAAGAAGACGGTGCTCAACATCCGCCCGTCTTTCCTGATCGTGCCGGCCTCTCTCGAGTTGAAGGCCGAGCAGATGGTGGCCCAGAACCTGGTGCCGGCCGACACCGCCAAGGTGGTGCCGCAGTCGATCCGCACGCTCTCGCCCATCTCCGAGCCGCGTCTGGACGCCGTCAGCGAAACCGCCTGGTACCTGGCGGCCAGCCCGAACCAGATCGATACCATCGAGTATGCCTATCTGGAAGGCCAGCAGGGCGCCTACATCGAAACCCGCAACGGCTTCGATGTGGACGGGGTGGAGATCAAGTGCCGCCTCGACTTCGGCGCCAAGGCCATCGACTGGCGCGGCCTCTATAAAAATCCTGGGGCGTAACCGCTAAACCAGACTGATCAGATCCCGGCGGCCATGCACGGCTCTCACGATCTCGACCCCGGCATCGGTGATCCGATAGAGCAGGAGGTAGGAGCCGCTGACCAGATAGCGCAGACCCGGGCGAATGTCGTCGCGCGCCGCGCCCATCTCCGGGTGATCGGCCAGATGGCTGGCGGCCTCGTCCAGTCGGTCGAGAACACGGTCGGCGGCCGCCGGGTCGTCCTCCGCGACATGCAGCCAGATGTCGATCAGGTCCTCGCGGGCCTTGTTCGTGAAGACGACACGCGCCATGGGGTCAGGCGAGGCCTTTGCGTCGGCGGGCCTCGGCCTTGATGTCGTTCATGCTCAACCCGGGCTCGGCGGGGCCGCTGGCGACGCCTTCGTCCCACATCTGGCCCAGAAGGCGGCGGGTCTTCCATTCCCGCAAGGCTTCCCGGATCACCTCGCTGGAGGAGGCGTAGTCGCCGCTTTTGACCGCTTCCTGCAACAGGTGCGCGTGCTCGTCGGTCAGGGAAACGCTGATCTTCTCGGTCATATCCGGATCCTCCTGTCTCCAAAAGTAGGAAATATTCGCACCAAGCGCAAGCACACGAAAGGACCATTCCATGCGAAACTACATTCAGCCCGGCAACACGATCACCCTTGCGGCCCCCTACGATGTCACTTCTGGCGGCGGTCTGCTGGTCGGCGCGCTGTTCGGCGTCGCCGGTGGCGATGCGCTGGCCGGTGAGGCGGTGGAAACCAGCCTTGTCGGTGTCTTCGACCTGACCAAGGCGGCCTCGCAGGCCTGGAGTGTCGGCGACAAGGTCTACTGGGACGACACCAACAAGGTCGCCACCAAGACGGCGACCGGAAACACCCTGATCGGCGTGGCGATCGAAGCGGTGGGAGGCACCGCGACCGACACCATCGGCCGTGTGCGGCTCAACGGCAGCGTCTGATGTCCGTAATGGATGCCGCCATCGATGCCCTGTTCGGGGATCCCACCATCGCGCGGGACGCTCTCTACGTTCCGGCAGGTGGCGAGGCGGTGTCCGTTCGGCTTGTTGCTCGTCGTCCGGACGAGATCATCGGCTTCGGCGAGACCCGCATCCACACCGAGACCACGGTGTTTGATGTTCGGGCGTCCGAGGTCGCCGGTCCCCGTCCGGGCGATCGGCTGACCCTGGACGGTGTCGACTACGTGATCCAGGGCGAGCCCGAGCGGCGCGATCCGGATCGGCTGATCTGGACTCTGGACGTGAGACCTTCGTGAAATTTTCCGCTTCCATTGCCGGTTCCCTGAAGGCCGATCTCAAGGCGGAGATGCGCCAGATCGAAAAGGCGGTCGCTGAAGGGGTCAAGGACGCTGGCGACGGTCTCAAGGGCAGCCTGCGCCGCCAGGTGATCACGGCGGGGCTCGGCCCCCGTCTGGCCCGGACCTGGCGTTCCCGCGCCTATCCCAACAAGGGGCATGACGCGGCGAGCCTCGTCTGGTCCAAGGCGCCCGATATCGTGCGCAGCTTCGATCGGGGCGCGGTGATCCGTGGCAAGAGCGGGTTCTGGCTCGCCATTCCGACAGCAGCGGCGCCCAAGCGGGGTAAGCCTGTCCCCGCGGAGGCGGGGGGCGGCAAGCGGATCACGCCGGCCACGTTCCCGGAGCATCGCTTCGGCCCCTTACGGTTCGTCTACCGGCGGGGCGCGCCGTCGCTGCTGGTGGTGGACGGGGTGCGGATCAGTGCCAAGACCGGACGGGTCGGCCGCCGGGCCAAGGGCGGCGCTTTCACCAAGACCGGGCGCATGAAGTCCGGCATCACCACGGTGGTGATGTTCGTGATGGTGCCCCAGGTCCGCATGCCGAAGCGGCTCGACGTTCGCCGTGCGGCGGAAACCTGGACAGGGCGGGTGCCGGGTCTGATCGGCCGCCATACCCGTAAGGACTGACCCATGCCCGCGACCAAGACCGAGCAGATCCTCGATGCCCTCAAGACCCGGCTCGAGACCATCCCGGACGCCACCGTCGAGCGCAATTCTGTGGTGCCCGAGAAGATCTCGACCGGCGGATTGCTGATCCTGCGTGACGGCACGCCGGGCGAGCCCGAGCAAGCCTTGGGCGGGTTCGGTGGCGTCTACTGCCGACAGGAGGCCGAGATCGATATCACCATCGAGGACGGCGACGCCACATCCCGCGATGCGGCCTTCGACGCCTTGTTGCAGATGGTCGGTTCGATCCTCGATGCCGACCCCACCCTCGGCGGCCTGGCCTTCGGCATGACCTACGGTCGGCCCGAGATCGACACCGAAGCTGTTGTCGGCGCGCCTGCCATCAAGGCCGGCACTTTGATCGTCGCCATTGAGTTCGAGGCCGACACGGCCCTCGGCTGAATCTACAGAAAACCAGGAGAACCCATCATGGCCCGAGCCTATGGTTCGAGCGCCACGCTGCTGCTCAAGCGGGAAACCGCCTACGGGCAGGCGGCCAGTGGCGACTACATCCGCATGCCCTTCAATCGCTGCACCCTGGGTTCCGAGCAGGGCCTGATCGACGATCCGGTCCTCGGCCAAGGCCGCGATCCGCTGGCACCCTTGCAGGACGTCATCAACGACGAGGGCGAGATCGTCGTGCCCATGGACCCGCGTTACCTCGGGATCTGGCTCACCGGCCTGTTCGGTGATCCGGTCACCACGGACAATCTGGACGGCACATTCGATCATCTGTTCGTCTCCGGAAACGATGCCCTGCCGAGCTACACGGTCGAGGTCGGCATGTCCCAGGTGCCCGCGTTTTTCCTGCACACCGGCGTGGTGTTGGGTTCCATCGCGCTGGAGTTCCAGCGATCCGGCGCGGCCGCCGCGACCCTTGGCGTCATCGCCCAGGGCGAGAGCCGCAAGGCGGCCACGCAAGGAGGTGTACCGACGAGCTTGGCGTTTACCAGGATCAGTCAGTTCCAGGGGTCGATCACCCGGGCCGGTAATCCGATCGGCAATCTGACCGGCGGCTCGCTCACCTATTCCAACAACCTGGAGAAAATCGAGACCATCCGTTCTGACGGCAAGATCGACGGGGCCGATCCCACGGTGGCGGCCTTGACCGGACGCATCGACGTTCGCTTCGCCGATACCACCCTGATCGACCTCGCCTCGGGCGGCACGCCGGTGGACCTGACCTTCGGGTACACGGTCGGTACCGCCAAGGTCGCGTTCGCTGCCCACGAGGTCTATCTGCCCAAGCCCAAGCTGGCCGTCGAGGGGCCGGGCGGGGTGCAGGCCAGTTTCGACTTCCAGGGCGCGCGCAATGAGACCGCCGGGCGGATGCTCGACGTCACCCTCACCAACGATCTGGACGGGACGGAATACGCATGATCTCCCTGAAGCAAACCAGCGAGCCCTTTGACATCGAGCTTCCCTACGGCATCACGGTCACCGTGAAGCCGCTCACCACCGCCGGCATGGCGGCGGCCCAGGCGGCCGCACGGCGTCGGGTCGAGGGGCTGGAAGCGCAGTTCAAGGAACGGATCGAGGCGGGGCTGTCCGCCGACGGGCTCCCCGATCTGGCGAGCGATGCCGAACGCGATGGTCTGTTCCAGGACCTGCTGATCAAGGAACTGGCGATCCGCCATGTGAGCGCCTGGACGGGCATCGAAGACGACCCGCCGGTGACGCCGGAGAACGTGGCCGCCGTCATGGCTCTCTATCCCGTCGGCGAGCGGTTCTTTCATGAGTTCACGCTCAAACAGGTGCTGCTCACCGCCGCAAAAAACGGATCAGGGCTCTCTGCCGCTGGCACTTCCAGCCGGGCGGAGGGCCGGGATACTGCGAAGCCTGCGAAACGGACTGCGGCCAACAGTGCCCCCGACGCAAGTACGCCCTGATCACGGACGAAGAGCACCAGGCATGGGATGTGCTGCAAGCATGCCTCGGGCAGCTGCGGTTGGCTGCATCCGGCCATGTGCTCGGCATTGACCTGGGCGTGGCCCTCAACATCGCCGAAGCCCGAGGCCATGACCTCGCCATTGTCTCCGAACTGCTCCAGGAGGCGGGGGCGGGCTTGGTCGATGCGATGAACTCCAAGGATGCCGATTGATGGCCAAAGCCAAGCACACCTACGCTGTCCGTCTTGCCGTCGAGGGCGGTAGAAAGGTCAAGGCCGAGCTGGTCTCGGTCGGTGACAGCGGCGAGCGGTCGCTGAAGAAGATCGACCGTGCCGGCGGTAAGGCCTCGCGTGGGCTGACCGGCCTGGCCGACCGTGCCCGCAAGTTGACCCTGGGCATGCGCAGTCTGGTCGGGGCGATGGCGGGGGCTGCCGCCGTCGGTGGTTTGGCGACCCTGATCGACCGGTCCATCTCGGCCGCCGATGCCATCGCCAAGACCGCCGACAAGCTGGGTGTGGGCGTCGAGGCGCTTCAGGAACTGCGCTTTGCCGCCCAACTGGCGGGGGTTCAACAACAGACCCTGGACATGGGCCTGCAGCGCTTCACCCGGCGCGTCGCGGAAGCGGCCAAGGGCACCGGCGAGGCCAAACAGGCGCTGACCGACATGGGTATCGCGCTTCGCGATCAACATGGCAACATTCGCCGTTCCGAGGATCTGCTGAACGACGTGGCGGAGGCCTTCAAGCGTACCGAGGATCCGGCGGAACGGCTGCGGCTCGCCTTCAAGCTGTTCGACAGCGAAGGCGTGGCCATGGTCAACATGCTGGTCGGCGGCGCGGACGCGCTGGAAGCCACCCGTCGCCATGCCCGCGACCTCGGCATCGTGCTGGAGGAGGATCTGGTCCGCAATGCCGAGGAGGCCCACAGCCAGTTGGATACCTTGGGCAAGGTGGTCTCCGCCAACCTGACCCGCGCCATGCTGGATCTGGCCCCGGCCATCACCGACGTCTCGTCGAACCTGGCCGATCTGGCGGCCGATGCCGCCACCGCCTACGAGCAGATCAAGTTGGCTCTGTCCGGCGATTTTAACTTCGATGGCTTGTCGGAACGCGCCACCCGGCGCATCGTCGATGAGCGCCGCCAGGAACTGCAGGAGATCGCCCGCGAACTGAAAGAGATCGGAGACATCGGGTTCGCAGACGATCCCATCGCCTGGGGGCGCAAGGTCGCGCTCGAGCGCCGCTTGCAAGAGCGGGGCGAACAGTACCGCCAATGGGCGGCCAAGCTCGCCTGGATGCAGCGCGACGACAATGCCGATGTCCCGGACGCGCCGGACGGCGCTTCGACACCCGATACCATCGAGGCCGATATTCGCGCCGCCCAGGACCGGGCCCAGCGCATCGCCCAGATCGAGACCGATCTGCAACGCCAATTGTTCGAGGCCACCCACGAGGGGGCGGACCGCATCCGCGCCGAGTACCAACAGCTTGTCGCCGAGATGCAGACGCTCATCAAGCCCGATGGCGGCAACCTGGATCAGGTGGGTGAGATCATGGCCCGGGCGGCGGCCGTGCGGGACGCCAAGCTGGCCCGTCTCGCGGCCCAGGAAGAGGAAGCGGCAAGGCGCCGCCAGGCAGCCAACACCCGCGTCATCGAAAACCTGCGCGCAGAGCGTGACGAACTGGCGATGACCGACAAGGAACGCTTCGTCTCCCAGGCTCTGCGGCGTCTGTCAGCGGATGCCACGGACTCTCAGCGCCAGCAGGTCCGTGATTTGGCTGGCGCCTTGTTCGACGAACGCCAAGCGATCGAGGCGCGTACCAAGGCGGAAGAGGAAGCCGCTCGTCTGCGTGAGAAGGGAAAGTCCCTCACCGAGCAATTGCGCACGGTCGAGCAGGCCTATGCCGATGAAGTGCGAGAGTTGAACGCCCTCCTTGCGGCGGGCGCCATCAACCAGGAAACCTTCGCCCGCGCTTCGGAACAGGCCTATGACCGGATGTTGCGCGCCAGCGACGACTGGTCGGCGGGCGTGGTCCGAGCGCTTCGCGACTACGCGCGGGAATCCTCGGACGCGGCGACCCAGTTCGAGCAGGCGACCACCCGGGCGCTCAAGGCCGGCGAAGACGCCTTCGTCCAGTGGGCGACCACCGGCAAGGTCAGTGCGTCCGACCTGTTCAACAGCATCGCCGAGGAGGCTCTGCGCGCCGCCTATCGCATGGCGGTGATCAAGCCCTTCAGGTCGCTGTTCGAGGGCATCTTCTCGTCCATCGGAGGCTCTATCGCCGGCAGCCTGTTCGGCGGTGGTTCGGAGATGATTGGCGATTTCCCGGCCCCCGGCCCGGTCCAGGTGGCTCACGGTGGTGGCGTGATCGGCGGAGACGTTTTGCCCAGCCGGTCGGTCTCACCGGTCCTGTTTGAAAACGCGCCCCGGTTCCACGGCGGTGGCGTGGTCGGAGCCGAAGTGCCGATCATCGCCCAGCGCGGCGAAACCGTGTTCACGCCAGGCCAGATGCGGGCGCTCGGCACGGAACTCGGTCAACGGCCCGAGGTCCAGGTGAATGTCCATGTCGATAATCGCGCCCCTGGCACGGAGGCCCGCGCCCAGTGGCGCTCGGACGGCAACGGCGGCTTGAGCCTCGACATCGTGGTCGAGCAGATCGAGGGCCAGATCGCCCGCAATATCGGTCGCGGCGAAGGCCTGGCTCCGACCATGGAACGCCGCTACGGGCTTAATCCGGCGGCGGGAGCTTATCGGTGAGGAAAGCCAGCAAACAAACTTGGCTGTTAGAAAAATGAGTCTACTGCGCCACCCATGCGAAGAAAGACAAAGATGACCAGCCTCCAGCAGGCCTCGCTGGTCGAGCGGGTCTTGCAGGTCGTGCCGGGCGGGCGGGTCGCGCTGGTTTGGCAGCCCTAGCGGCTCGTGCGGGTCTTGCAGGTCTCGCCGTGCCCGAAACCCCCTCTTTCGGGTTCCATGCCACAGGATGTCCCGATTGATCTAAGCAGAGCAGTCCCTTCACCGGTCCTAACCAATCGCCTGTGGAGGCCGACCAAGCATGTCCGTTCGAGATGTATGCCAGCCAATCCATGTCTACACTGAAAATATGATGTCCAGGATCAATCCAAGCGACAAGGTCGCAATCCTTATCAAACAGGGGGTGCACGACCAAACCTCCTTACCTTAAGAAATGTCCACATAAACCTGTTTAGGTAAAACCAATCATAGTTGCCACCCATAATTATTGTACTTGGGAACGCTAGCGCATGGGTACGTCCATCTCCTGGCCCACGACCCTACCACTGCCCACCATCGAGGGCTACGGCGTCCATCCGGGCGAGGCGATCCTGCGCACCGAGATGGAGGCAGGACCGGCGCGGCAACGGCGGCGGTTCACGAGCATGCCGAGCCGGATCTCGGTGCGCTGGCTGTTTCGCCGCCAGCAGTTCGCCCTCTTCGAGGCCTGGTACCGCTGGCACGCCAAGGAGGGCGGCGCGTGGTTCGAGATCGACTTGCTGGGCGGCCTCGGGCTGGTCGCCCACGAGGCCCGGTTCACCCGCCAGTTCGAGGCCCGTGTGCGCGGCGGCGTGCTCTGGGAAGTGACCAGCGAACTGGAAATCCGTGAGCGTCCGACGCTGTCCGAAGGGGCGATGAACCTCCTGCTGGAAGAAGAGATGACGGGACTCGGCGTCAGCATCGAAGCGCTGCACACCCTGGTCCACGCGACCCTGCCCGGACCGCACGTCTGGTAACACCTTTTTTGTCCCTGTCGCACCTCCGGTGCTCCTCGCCTCTTGGAGTATCCCATGACCATCGAGACCGACCTGCGGGCCGCCGCCGACAAGGCGACGGCCGACAGCCTGTTGCTGCATCAGATCGTCCACGGCGATGCCGAGACCACCGTCTCGACCGAAGGCGGCCCGGTGAAGTCTGTCGCCAAGGCGATCGACGACGTGGAGGCCAGTGTCGCGGCGAGTACGGCGACGATCACTCAGGCCGTCGATGACGCGGATGCGTCCCGCGCCGCTGCCGAACTGGCCCGCGATCAAGCCGTCGATGCACGGGATGCGGCACTCGGTGCCGTCGGCACCGTGGCCGTTTCGGAAACAGATGCGGCTCCCGCCAGCTTGGCCTCGAAGATCGAGGCCGGGGTGGGGCTGGAGGCCACGATCGCCAATTCCGGTGGCGACGAGCGGCTCGCCATCTCCGTGACCCCGCAGGTTCACGCCGGCGCCCTGGTGGCGTTGGCCCGCGGCTTCATCTGAACTGAACGAGGACCCCATGGCCAATCAACCGATCTTCGTGTCCGGCTATCGCCAGGACACGACCGTTCTGCGCGCCGATCTCGGCAACGCGGCGCAGGATATTTTCACGCCAGGCGCCGCTGGCACCCGTCTCCATGCCTTGGCGCTCGGCAATGACGGTGAGACGGAAGTGACGGTGGAGTTCGGTACCTATGACGTGGTGTTCTCCGGGATCGAGGTGAACATCGTCCCCGGCGCCACGCCGGCCACGGATCCCTTCACCGTTACCCGCGTCGACGACCAGTCCTGGCCTATCACGGAAAACCTCCAGGTCCTGACACTGTGGAACGCGGCGACCGTCAATCGGGGCGACTATCGTCTTTCTGGAACGGCCGAGCAGACTCCGGGCTCCGGGATCTTCGACGTCCTCAACGTCCAGAACACCCCCGGCAACGCCATCGCGCAGGAACTGGGCGTATTCATCGACGCCTATCGGTGGCGGCCCCTGTGGGCCGTGACCGTGCCCGCGCGCGCCGGGTTCGACGGCAACCCGTCCGCAGCCGGTCTCGATCTCGAGACGCTGCCCTGGCTCGATCTCACGGGCGATCGCTGGCTGTTGCTGACCGCCCCGCTGGCGGCCCGCATTCCGGCCAATGCCAACGCGGTCGCGACCGGCAACGTCCACATCACCTTCTTCGGCGGTGACTACTGATGAGCAATTCCACCATCACCGCCGACCTGCCGCGCGTGGAACGGCGGGGCGGTCAGGGGGCTGCCGTCGGGCTCAACAACGGGAAGCCTGACCAGCATTTCGTTGTCACGCTCCAGAATTCCACCCTGTCGGGCGGGCAGGAGACCATCGGGTCCAATTCCGACATCACCTATTACCACAACTGCTTCCTCACCAAGGATGGCCTGCTGCATATGTCGGGCGCGCACAACAACTACACCTTGGCGCAGGGAAACACTGGCTTCAGCGTCCATGACACGAAAAAGGTCGCCTTGCTGCGCCACGATCAGAACGCCACCTGGGGGGTGATCGGCGATCCCGTGGCGATCCGCGCTGCCTATGACTGCACGATGGTTCTGACGGACCAAGGTGACGTGGCGGTCTGGGGTTACAATGGCCACGGACAGCAGGGACGAGGTCATGCGTCCGGAAATGGATATGCCCAAGGCATAACAGGGACCAATGTTGGTCCACGATCCGGCATCAAGGGGCGCGAGGTCGTGGAAATCGACCTCACCAAGGGGTATCCGAACTCCGGGCACACCCTATACGTCCGGTGCAAGGACGGCACGGTTTGGGGCTGGGGCTATAACGGCTACGGCCAGTTGGGGCAGAACAACACCTCGAATTGCTACACGCCCGTCCAACTGCATGACAACACGGGCTCGCCCGTTGACGACGCCATCGGCATCTTCGCGGGGCACGGCAACTATCAAGCCGTCTTTGTCCTTCGCGCGGACGGCACGCTGTGGTCTTGCGGGCAGAACAACTGGGGCAAGCTGGGCGATGGGACCACCGGGAACCAGTACCGCCTGAAGCCTTGCGTTGGCCTTCCAGCCGACTCCCCCATCAAGAAGGTCCAACTCGGCGGGTCGAGCCGTGGGGCCAGCACTTATGTTCTGCTGAAGGATGGCCGTGTCTTCGGGACCGGGTACGGGGGGCAGTATCAGTTGAACGCCTCCGCTTCCAACTGGAGCGGCTTCAATCAACTGGCCTTTCCCACCGGCGTCGGCGGGTTCACCGACATGTGGATCGCGGGTGAATACGCCCAGGCGTATTTCAACGCGGATGACGGGGCCTGCTATGCCTGCGGATACAACGGCAATGGCCAATTGGGTGTCGGATCCACGTCCAACGCGTATATGGGCAAGATCAATCTTCCCTCGGGCGTGCAGTTGAAGAAGGTCTCCACGGGCGGCGCCTACGACGGGGCCACCCAACGGCACACCACCATCATGCTGGGCACGGATGGCGAGGTATATACCTGCGGCCATTACGCTGGGTACTTCTTCGGGAACAGCGGTGGCAGCAACTGGCAGAAACCCGTGTGCTGGTACCGCCCCTGGCCAAAATATGCGGACGATCCCCTCCGTCGGAAGGTGGTGGACGTGGTGTCCCATGCCTACACCTCCGAATGGGGGGCGTTCGTGCTCCTGAACAATGGAGAACTGTGGGCGGCCGGGCGCAACAGCAGCAACAAGCTGGGGACGGAGGCGACCAACAGCTATCCGACCTTCGTGGAACGGGTGGAGATTCACTGATGCCTTTTATCAGCTATGTGGAAAGCCCGGACGGTTGGCACTTTCTCCCACCGGGGGAGTGGATCGACGGCGAATTCGAGTGGCTTTGTGAAGTCGATGGGCGTCACTACGCCCATGTCACGTCCCTGGATTATGGAGAGCAAGCCGAAGGCATCGACCTTCAGCATCATGGCGAAGCGGAAATCCAGCACATCCTGGACCAGTCGGTGCCGGTCCAACGCGTGCGCGAGGAGCGGGCGTCGGAATACCAACGGGCGCTGCCGACCGGCGAGCAGTTGGACGCCATCCTCAAGGCCTTCAATCATCTGCGCATGAACGGCACGACCTTGCCCGCCGAGATGAACGAGGTCATCGGCCGCTGGCTCGCCGTCAAACGCGCGCATCCCAAGCCGACCCTGCTGGACGATCCCAATGCCTGATCCGGCCCTGTCCCAGGCGATCAAGGAAGCCTATGCCACCGCGCCGTCGGACGTCGTGATCCTGCATACCCTGGAACTGCGCCATCCGGCCTTCGAGGATGGCGATGGCCACCCCACCGCCATCCGCGTGGTGCGGGACCACCGGGACCTGACCGCCCGACTGGAGCCCTCGGCGCCGATCGACGGCGGGGAGATGGTGACCTTCGTGGCGCTCGCCTTCGATCTGTCGCTGCCGCCCATCGACACCGCGCCGGTCCCCGAGATCACGGTGACGCTGGATAACGTGAGCCGAGAGATCGTCCGCCATCTGGATGCAGCGGCCGTCTCCCAGGACAAGATCGAGATCACCTATCGGCCCTATCTCTCCACCGATCTGGAAGGGCCGCAGATGGACCCGCCGATCACCCTGGTTCTGACCGAGGTGGAGGCCAACGCGCTCCAGGTCACCGGGCGGGCGCGGATGCTCGACATCGGCAACAAGACCTTCCCCGGCGAAACCTACACCGCCAAGCGCTTTCCTGGACTGACGCGATAATGCACTGGGCAGAAACCTACATCGGCCTGCCGTGGTCCGCCACGGGGGAAGGCCCCGGTTCGTTTCATTGTTGGGCCTTCGTGTGCTGGGTTCAGGAGCGGCATTTCGGGCGAGCCTTGCCCGTGATCGCCAACCCCGAGGACCTGCTGGGTATTGCCCGAGATTTTCGTGACCACCCGGAACGGAAACGCTGGATCCAGGTTGATGCTCCCGCCGAGGGGGACTGCGTGCTCATCCGCCAGGCCCGCTATCCAATCCATGTCGGCGTCTGGCTGGACGTGGACGGCGGCGGCGTTCTGCACTGCGCCCAGGAGGCCGGGGTGGCGTTCCAGGGCGTGACCGCGCTGGCGGCCAACGGCTGGCGCATCGAAGGCTATTACCGTTTCACCGGGGAAAACTGATGCTCGCCGCCGTGACCATGGTCCGTAACCCGTTCTGTCCGGATCGGGACCGCGAAGTGTGCCCGGTGCTGAGCCTGACCACGGTGCGCGGCTGGCTCGATAACAGGGGTGTTGGCGAATTCGACCGCCCGACCATCTGCCTGCACAATGGCAGGGCCGTTCTGCGCGCCGACTGGACCACCACGGTCATCGCCGACGGTGACGTGGTCGCGTTCGTGACCCTGCCCCAAGGCGGTGGCGGAGGCGGTGGGGGCGGAAAGAATCCGCTGCGCACCGTGCTGTCCATCGCCGTCATGGTGGCTTCGTTCGCCCTCGGCGGTCCGCTGGGCGCGGCCATGGGCATCTCAGCCAACGCCGGGGCAGCGCTCGGCATCGGCGCGGGTGTCCTGCAGCAGGCCATCGGTGGGGCGATCATCTCGCTCGCCGGCATGGCGTTGATGAATGCCGTGGTGCCGGCGCCCAAGCCCTCGGTGCCGTCGCTCAGTTTCGGATCGGTCGGCGCGCCACCGGCACCAAGTCCCACCTATTCCCTCTCGGCCCAGGGCAACGAGGCCCGTCTCGGCCAGCCGATCCCGGTGCTCTATGGCCGCCACCTGATCTATCCCGACCTTGCCACCCAGCCCTATCAGGAGTTTGCCGGCAACGAGCAGTATCTGTTCCAGCTTCATGTGATCGGCCAGGGCGAATACGACCTGGAACAGGTGCGCATCGAGGACACGCCCATCGCCGCCTTCGAGGAGGTGGAAACGGAGATCGTCGGCCCTGGCGGCACGGTCACCTTGTTCGAGACCGATGTGGTCACGGCGCCCGAGGTCGCGGGTCAGGAATTGCGCAGCACGGGCGATGGCGGCGATTGGGTCGGACCCTTCACGGCCAATCCCGTCGAGACCCAGGCCGGGCACATCGGCATCGACGTGGTGTTCGCTCGAGGTCTCTACTACGCCAATGACGCAGGCGGGCTCGACACCCGGAGCGCCCAGTGGGAGGTGCAGGCCAGGGCCGTCGACGACGACGGTCAGGCCATCGGAGACTGGACGACGCTCGGCACCGAGAGCCATTCGGCGGCCACCAACACCGCGCTGCGGCTCAGCTACAAGTACGCCGTCACGCCGGGCCGCTACGAGGTCCGGATGATCCGGCTGGATGCCATCGACACCTCGTCGAGGGCCGGGCATGAACTGCGCTGGGGCGCGCTGCGCGCCTATCTGGAAGGCACGCCCGACTTCGGCCAAGAGGCGGGGAGCGGCGGAGCCGCGACAGGGACACAAGGAGTGACCCTGCTTGCCGTCAAAATGCGGGCCACCGACAACCTGTCCCAGCGCTCTTCGCGGATGATCAACTGCGTGGTCACCCGCCGGCTACCGGTTTGGGAGCCGATTACAGGGTGGTCCGCACCACAGCCGACCCGTTCCATCGCCTGGGCCTTCGCCGACGCCTGCCGAGCATCCTACGGCGCCGGTCTGGCGGACGGTCGGATCGATCTGTTGGCGCTCTATGCCCTCGATCAGATCTGGACCGGGCGGGGCGATACCTTCGACGGCGTGTTCGACAGCGCCATGACCGTGTGGGAGGCGCTGACCCGGATCGCCCGTTGCGGTCGCGCCGTGCCGGTTCTCCAGGGGGGCATCGTGCGTCTGTTTCGGGATGCGGCGCAGACCTTGCCGGTGGCGATGTTCGGGCCGCGCAACATCGTCAAGGGCTCGTTCAAGATCCAGTACATCATGCCGGGCGAGGACACCGCCGACGCGGTCACCGTCGAGTTCTTCAACGCCCGGGCCTGGAAGCCGGATGAAGTCACGGCAAGCCTGCCCGACAGCGCCGCCGAAAAGCCCGCCAAGGTGACCCTGTTCGGCTGCACCGACGAGGCCCAGGCCGCCCGCGAGGGGCTCTACATGGCCGCCGACAATCGTTATCGGCGCAAACTGGTCTCCTGGCGCACCGAACTGGACGGGTTGATCCCCACCTACGGCGATCTGGTCGCCGTCACCCACGACATGCCCCGCTGGGGCCAGGGTGGGGAGGTGGTCGCCTGGGACGAAACGGAAGCACTGCTGTCGGTCTCGGAGCCCTTGGAGTGGGTAGAGGGCCAGGACCACTACATCGCGCTGCGCCGTCGTGACGGCAGTCCCGCCGGGCCGTTCCACGTGGAGGCCGTCGTTGGCGAGGGTCGGACGCTCCGGGTTCTCGATCCTCTGGGCTTCGCTCCCTATACCGGCACCGCCGAGGAGCGCAGCCACTTCGCCTTCGGCCCCGGCGAAACCTGGAGCGCCAAGGCCCGCGTCATTGCCGTTCGCCCGCGCGGCGAGCAGGTGGAAATCACCGCCGTCGGCGAGGACGCGCGCGTTCACGAGGCCGACCTGGCCGCCTGATCAGATCCAGATTGGAGACCACCATGAACTGCCCTTCGACGAAGGACGGGTATGTCGCCATGCCCTAGGCCGAGTTCGAGCAATTGCTCGAACTGGCGGCCGAGCGAGGGGCCAAGCGGGCGCTGGCCGATGTCGGCTTGGTCGACGAGGACGCGCCCGGCGACATCCGCGACCTGCGCTCCCTGCTGAGCAGCCTCAGGCTCGCCAAGCGCACGGCCGTCCAGACCAGCGTACGGCTGATTACCACCGGAATCCTGCTCGCCCTAATGGCCGGCATCGCCATCAAGCTGAAGCTGTTCGGCAATGGGCCCTAATTGGCCCCGACGAGCCCCAACCCACCAGCCCGCCGTCCGGCGGGCTTTTTTGTGCCCGGAGACCACCGATGACGACGAGCTATTTCAACCACTGGCGCGATGTGCCCGAGGACTCGTGGCGCTGGAAGAACTTCTCGCCTGCCGAGATCGCCTGCCGAGGCAGCGGCTCCCTGCGGATCAACGAAGATGCGCTCGACAAGCTCCAGGCGCTGCGCGATCGGCTTGGCAAGCCCCTCATC
>NZ_PAQR01000001.1 GCF_002709775.1 Thalassospira sp. | reverse complement strand
CAGGACACGGTGGTGGTGTTTCTCGCCAATGGCCGCGCGCTGAATGAGGTCCCATCAGTCACCAGCATGTTGATGACTGGATTGTTTGGAACGCCGGAATAGAGTTGCCTTCCAGCAGTGGCGCCATATTCTTCTGATTGGTGGATGATTCCCCTGCTGGCGGTTGGCTTGCTATGCCGCACCGCAAAAAGTGGCTTGCAGTGAAAAGCGAGTTTGGGTAATTTTCGTAAAAATAAATATCAAATATTGTACGAATATTATCAAACGGGAGATTCCTGATGGCTGCTGCCCCACGTCCGCGCCGCTCTGTTTTGTATATGCCGGGATCGAACGCCCGCGCCCTTGAGAAGGGCAGAAGCCTTCCGGCCGACGGGCTTATTCTGGATCTTGAGGATGCGCTGGCCCCCGACGCCAAGGATAGCGCGCGCGATCAGATTGTCAGTGCGCTGGCCGAGGGCGGCTATGGCAAACGCGAAATCCAGATCAGAACCAACGGCCTGAACACGCCGTGGGGCTATGCCGACATCGTCGCGGCATCCAAGACGTCAGCCGATGCCATCCTGCTGCCCAAGGTCGAAAGTGCCGATACGGTGCGACAGGTCGCCAATATCATGGAGGCCGAAGGCGCACATGCGGACATGACCATCTGGTGCATGATGGAAACCCCGCTTGCGATGCTCAATGCCAGGGAAATTGCCGGAGCGCATCCGCGTTTGGGCGGGTTTGTCATGGGGACGTCCGATCTTGCCAAGGATCTGAACTGTGCGCATACCCCGGACCGTTTGCCGATGGTGACCAGCCTTGGTCTTTGCCTGTTGGCGGCACGTGCTTATGGGCTTGCGATTCTTGATGGTGTGCATCTTGATCTGTCTGACGATGCCGGTTTTGAGGCGTCCTGCAAACAGGGGCGCGAGTTCGGCTTTGACGGCAAGACGCTTATTCATCCCAAAACCATTGCGGTGGCCAACGAAGCCTTTGCCCCGGCAGAGGGCGAAATTGAATGGGCGCGCAAGATCATAGCTGCGCACGAAGAAGCCAGTGCCGCCGGCAAGGGTGTTGTCGTGGTCGATGGCAAACTGATTGAAAATCTGCATGTGGTGTCGGCCAAGAAACTGGTCGCGATGGCAGATTTGATTGCAGAGATGGACGGGGCCTAAGCGCCTTCGTCGTCACCAGACAAAACGGTTCGCGCCGGGTAAAAATGGCTGCGTCAACGACAGCCAAAGCGGCGCGCATCGGCATTTCACAGAAAAACCGGCCTTTCAGGGGAGGCAGTCGCATGTCAAAGACCAATCCGGGCAATTATTTTGAGGATTTCCAGATCGGACAGGAAATCCGCCACGCCACACCACGCACGATCACCAGTGGTGACGTTGCGCTTTATACCGGGCTGTATGGCCCGCGCTTTGCCGTGCAGTCGTCTGACGAATTTGCCCAAAGCATCGGCTATAAGGCCGCCCCGGTAGATGATTTGCTGGCCTTTCACATGGTGTTTGGCAAGACGGTGCCCGATGTGTCGCTAAATGCGGTGGCCAATCTGGGCTATGCCGGGGGTGTGTTTGGTGTGCCGGTCTATCCCGGCGATACGGTCAGTTCGGTTTCCACCGTGACCGGGATCAAGGAAAATTCCAACGGCAAGACTGGCGTGGTGTATGTCAATTCCGTCGGGCGCAATCAGCGCGGCGAGATGGTGCTGGATTACAATCGCTGGGTCATGGTGCGCAAGCGCGATGAAAGCGCACCGGCCCCGGAAACCGTTTTGCCGGAATTGCCCGGTGTGGTCGCGCCCGAGGCCTTTCAGATCCCGGTCGGGCTGGATGTTTCAGGCTATTCAACCCAGCTTGCGGGATCACCCCATTGCTGGGATGACTATTATGTCGGCGAGAAGATTGATCATGTCGACGGCATGACCCTTGAAGAAGCCGAACATCAGATCGCAACCCGGCTTTATCAAAACACGGCCAAGGTCCATTTCGATCAGGTCGCGGCCAATGGCGGGCGGTTTGGCAAGCGCCTGATTTATGGCGGGCACATTATTTCGCTGTGCCGGGCGCTGTCGTTTAACGGGCTTGGCAACGCATTCAGGATTGCCGCGATCAATGCCGGGACGCATGCCAATCCGGCCTTTGCCGGGGATACGATTTTTGCGTGGTCGGAAGTCCTGGGCAAGTTTGAAGTGCCCGGTCGACGTGATCTGGGGGCACTTCGCCTGCGCCTTGTTGCGGTGCGCGATCGTCAGGCCAGTGACTTCCCGCTGAAGGACGCGGATGGCAAATATCAGTCTGATGTGCTGCTTGATTTCGACTACACGGTGCTGATCCCGCGCTGAACCGCGATAAATCACGGGGCGGCTTAACTTTTCGTTTGGCTGCGCCAAGGTAATTTCACCGCGCGCTCGGCCCCGATCTTGATCGGGTGGGGGCGCATTCATATGTGTTTGCAATAAATAAGACCCGATCCGCTGGCAGTTTCCTTGCGTAAGAAGGTCTAATTGTGCGATTGCTAAAAGCACGTTACGCCGTAAGTGAATGACCCGTGTCTTTCGCAGCACCCATCCCGCAGGGTGTTTACGGTGTCTGAGAGGTCAACCTACGTAGTTTAACGGAGGCAGTTGAGACGTTTTTGTCGCTGAAATCTTTGGTTTAAAAAGGGGTTCAGATTGACTCAAACCCGCTGCATGGGTAAATAAACCCTGCTTTCCCGCCAGCTACTTTGAGAAGAGGCATTTCCGCTATGAGCAAAGCCAATCGGCCGCTGTCTCCGCACTTGCAGGTGTACCGGCTTCCGATGACGGCAAAGATGTCCATCACATTCCGTGCGATGGGTGTCGGCCTTGCCATTGGTTTCGTATTTTTGGCGTCCTGGCTGATTGGTGCCGGCGCCGGTCGTGATGCTTTTGAAGGCTATCACGGATTTTTCACCTCGTGGTTTGGTCTGCTGCTGCTGTTCGGTTGGACAGCGGCGTTTTATTACCACGCTTGCAACGGTATCCGTCACCTTGTCTGGGATACCGGTCGCGGCCTGACGAATGAGGGTGCTGCCAAAGGCAACCCGATCGTCCTTGGCGCGGCAGTTGTGCTGACCATTCTCACCTGGATCATCGGTCTGGCCTAAGGCCGGGCAAGAGGGGACAACTTGTCATGAAGATGCAATCCGATCTGGGCCGTGTCCGCGGTCTCGGTTCTGCCAAAAGTGGCTCTTCGCACTGGTGGACCCAGCGCGTGACGGCTGCTGCAAACCTTCCGCTCGGCATCTGGTTCATTGTTTCGATTCTTGCCGGGCATACGGCAGATTACGATGCCGTCCAAGCCTGGCTGGGCTCGTACTTCCATTCGACCATGATGATCCTGTTGATCGTCAGCGTTGCCGTGCACTTCACGCATGGCCTGCAGGTCGTGATCGAAGACTATGTGCACAACCGTAAAGCAGAAATGATCTCGCTGATGCTGATCAAGGCTGTGGCAGCCTTCCTGTCTGTCGCTGCGATCATTTCAGTCCTGCGTATCGTTTTTGCCGGAGCCTGAGCCAATGAGTGAATCTTATAAAATTATCGACCATAACTACGACGTCGTTGTTATGGGTGCGGGTGGCGCGGGTTTGCGCGCGACACTGGGTACGGTTGAAGCCGGCCTGAAAACCGCATGTATTACCAAGGTCTTCCCGACCCGTTCGCACACCGTTGCTGCCCAGGGCGGTATCGGTGCGTCGCTTGGCAACATGTCCGAGGATCACTGGCAGTGGCATATGTATGACACCGTCAAGGGTTCGGACTGGCTNGGTGACCAGGACGCNATCGAATATATGTGCCGTAACGCCGTTCCGGCGGTTCATGAACTTGAACATTACGGNATGCCGTTCTCGCGTACCGAAGATGGCAAAATCTATCAGCGTCCGTTCGGTGGCCACACCCGTGANCACGGCAAGGCGCCGGTTGAACGTGCNTGTGCNGCNGCTGACCGTACCGGTCACGCCATGCTGCATACCCTCTATCAGCAGTGCCTGAAGCACAAAGCAGAATTCTTTGTCGAATATATCGCCCTTGATCTGATCATGGACGAAGACGGTTCGTGCAAAGGTCTGGTGGCCTGGGATCTTGATTCCGGTGAGTTGCACCGCTTCAACGCCAAGATGGTCATTCTGGCATCTGGTGGTTATGGCCGTGCGTTCTTCAGCTGCACCTCGGCGCATACCTGTACCGGTGACGGTCATGGCATGGTGGCCCGTGCAGGTCTTGGCCTGCAGGACATGGAATTCGTTCAGTTCCACCCGACCGGCATTTACGGTTCAGGCTGCCTGATCACCGAGGGTGCCCGTGGTGAAGGTGGTTATCTGACCAACTCCGAAGGCGAGCGTTTCATGGAACGTTATGCGCCGACCGTTAAGGACCTTGCATCGCGTGACGTTGTGTCGCGTGGTATGGCACAGGAAATCCGTGATGGTCGTGGTGTTGGCGAGCACGGCGAATACATCCACCTGCATCTTGAACATCTTGGTTCGGAAGTGCTGTGGGAACGTCTGCCGGGTATTACCGAAACCGCAAAAATCTTTGCCGGTGTTGATGCGACCAAGGAACCGATTCCGGTCCTGCCGACGGTCCATTACAACATGGGCGGTATCCCGACCAACTATAAGGGCGAGGTTCTGCGTCCGACGGCCAAAGACCCGAACGCAATCGTTCCGGGCCTGATGGCGGCTGGTGAAGCAGCCTGCGTTTCGGTCCATGGTGCAAACCGTCTGGGCACGAACTCGCTGCTCGACCTTGTTGTGTTTGGTCGTGCATGCGGTCTGCATGCGGCCGAAGTGGTCGATTCCAAGGCTTCCTTCAAGGAACTCAAAACCACCGATGGCGACGAAGCGATTGCACGCTTTGACCGTCTGCGCTGGGCCAAGGGTTCCCGTCCGACCGCGGATATCCGTCTGGAAATGCAGCGCGTCATGCAGGGCAACTGCGGCGTGTTCCGGACCTCGGAAATCCTCAAAGAGGGCAAGGACAAACTTTCTGAAACCGCCAAGACGCTTCCCGACGTCGGTGTTTCGGATCGCTCCCTCATCTGGAACTCGGACCTGGTCGAGACTCTCGAGCTTGAGAACCTCATGACCTGTGCCGCAGCAACCATGAATTCGGCAGAAGCGCGTCATGAATCGCGTGGTGCACATGCCCACGAAGATTTCCCGAAGCGTGATGACGAAACCTGGATGAAGCACACGATTGCGACGGTTGACACCGAGAAGGGCTATGGCGTTGATCTGACCTATCGTCCGGTCAATACCTTCACGCTCACCGATGAAGTGTCGTATATCGAGCCGAAAGAGCGCGTCTATTAAGGCGCGGCAAGAGAGGATTTGAGAGATGGTAGAATTCAATCTTCCCGCCAATTCGGTCGTCAAAGAGGGCAAAACGTTCTCTGCGCCGGCTGACGCGAAGAATGTCCGTTCGTTCAAGATTTACCGTTTTGATCCGGACAGTGGCGATAACCCGCGTACTGACACCTATGACATCGACCTGGATAAGTGCGGGCCGATGGTTCTCGACGCGCTGATCAAGATCAAGAACGAGATCGACGCGACCCTGACCTTCCGCCGTTCCTGCCGTGAAGGCATTTGCGGTTCGTGCGCGATGAACATCGATGGCCGTAACACGCTTGCGTGTCTGAAGCCGATCGATGACATCAAGGGCGAAGTCAAAATCTATCCGCTGCCGCATATGCCAGTCGTCAAGGATCTGGTGCCGGATCTGTCCCAGCCTTACGCACAGCTTGCCTCGATCGAGCCGTGGCTGAAGGCTGACAGCCCGACTCCGCCGGACGGCGAACGTCTGCAGTCGCGTGAAGAGCGCGCCAAGCTTGACGGTCTGTGGGAATGCATCCTGTGCTTCTCCTGCTCGACCGCGTGCCCGTCCTACTGGTGGAACTCGGACCGTTACCTCGGCCCGGCAGTTCTGCTGCAGGCATACCGTTGGCTGGCTGACTCGCGTGACGAATATACCGGTGAACGTCTCGATGCACTCGAAGATCCGTTCCGCCTGTATCGTTGCCACACGATCATGAACTGCACCAACACCTGCCCGAAAGGCCTGAACCCGGCCCTTGCGATCACCGAAATCAAAAAGATGATCGCAGAACGCCGCGCCTAAGCCGCAGGCTTGTTACTCTGATATTGGCGTTTAACGCCTGCTTGTTAAAGCCGCCGAGGATCAATGATCCCGGCGGCTTTTTCGTGCAGGTTTGGTCGTCGATGACTACTGAAGAAGCCGTGCCAGCATGTGCCGCACATGATCCTGGCTGCCAAAAAATATGGCGAGGATACGGACTGTCCTGTCGTCCTCGTTGATGTCAAACCAGACAATGGCACGGCCAAGCGTTACGTGGCGAAGTCCCGCCGCGATGGTGTCATGCAATGTGCCGCAATAAGGCGCATTTCCGAGTTTTTCGATGTCGTCGTGGATATCAATAAGCCGTTGTTGCGCATGTGAAGCCGCACTGTCGGAAGCTTCACCAAATTCGACATAGCTCTTAAACAGGAAGTCGAAAATCAGTTCAAAGTCACGTTCGGCATCCGCCGAATAGATGACCTCATAGGTCATGCGACGCACGCCTTTTGGCTGCTATCGCTGAAATCCGGTCTTTCATTTCTGTGCTTGAGACAAACTCGCCTTTGCGTCGCGCTGTAATGATCTGGCGCAGTGCCTCGGTCTCAAGGGACTCGGTTTCGGATTTATTGCGCAATAGTTCGAGACCTTGTTGAAGCACGGCACTGACACTGGGGTATTTGCCCTGCGCAACCAGCTCGCGGGCAAAGGCATTTTGGCTATCTGTCAGAGAAATAGACGACTTCACGGTCATGGGCAGCCTCCTTCATATCCTGAATGGTGCTACTCAGTAGTATTTATGTCAAGTTCGGGCTGCGATTTTGTCGTGCTTTGTTAATATCTGTCTTACGTAAAACCGCTACAGTGCTGTTCGGGTTTTCATCAAGCAGGGAACGTTCATCTTGCCCCAACGCTTTATTCCATCTGTTCGCGCTTTGGCCCCGTTTGCTGGTTTGGGTCTGTTGTTGGCTCTTGCCGCCTGCGGGGAAACCGGCCCGAAATGGGAAGCGCAGGATATGTTTGCAGCGCCCACCCAGGAAAAGGTCGATGATCGTTATCGGGCGATGATTGATTTCAAGGCGCTGGCGCGTGATGCGGCGGGCAAGGAATATGCCGCAGGACCCAATGCCACGGTGATCGGCGCGGTCGAGGAAGC
Source organism: Thalassospira sp. (assembly GCF_002709775.1). Classification (GTDB taxonomy): domain Bacteria; phylum Pseudomonadota; class Alphaproteobacteria; order Rhodospirillales; family Thalassospiraceae; genus Thalassospira. Next base: position 37,039 of record NZ_PAQR01000001.1, on the reverse strand, counting down.
AGTGGCGATGTGCCAGCAGGCAAATGCACAAGGCTGCAAGGCAGTAAGGGTAGGGCTGACCTGGGTGGATGGGCTGGATCAGCCATCGATTGAGAGCGTGATTTCATCCTATCGCGATACCATGACGGCTGAGGCCTATCAGGCCGCCGGTCAGGGCAATATGGGGGCGGCCAACTGGCTGGCCTATCATTATGCGGTACGCGGTGAGAATTTGCAGGAAGCCGAGCGCCTGTCAAAGCAGGCCCTGCAAGTTGCCCCGGATGATCCCGGCTCACTCGATACCTATGGCTTGATCCTCTATCGCCAGGGTCGTTATCAGGAAGCCGAGGAAGTATTCATTCGTGCCAATAAGGCGATGCCAACGGCTGAGCATATTGCGCATTTCGCCGATAATGCGCTGGCGATGGGCAAGACAGAAATGGCGCGTGCCGCCTATCAGCGCGCCCTTCAGGCCGGTGCCGGCCCGGTGCTTTCGCAGACCATTCAGAAACGTTTGCTTGCACTTGATCTCAATGGCGGGGCGGCGGCCCCGGCGCAATAAGCATTCATGATCGAACACATCATCTTTGATTGTGACGGGGTTCTGATCGATAGCGAGATTTTGTCGTTTGCTGTCGATGAGAAGCTGCTGCCCGACTACGGCGTCACGATCACGGCACGTGAACTGGCGCGCGATTTTGGTGGTGTGACATACGGCGAAATGATCGCAGCACTCAATGCTCAGTTTGGGGCGGAGATTGAAGCCGTTTCCTATCAGGAACGCTGTGAGGCCGAGCTGGCCCGGACCTTTGAAGCCGAATTGCGGGCGATTGCCGGTATTCCTGATCTTTTGCGCAATATTCCAAACCCGGTTGCGTTGGCGTCGGGCAGTGATCTGGCAAGATTGGATCAATGTTTGCGGCTGACCGATCTTGCGGGCTTTTTCGAAGATCGGGTGTTTTCCGCCGAGCAGGTCAAACGTGGCAAACCGGCACCGGATGTTTTCCTGTTGGCTGCAGAAACATGCGGCTGGTTGCCAGAGCAGTGTCTGGTGATTGAGGATAGTCCGTCAGGCGTGATTGCGGCGAAGGCAGCGGGCATGCAATCGGTCGGTTTTCTGGGCGGGGGGCATCGCAGTGAGCCGGATTCCGACATCCTGAGCGATGCCGGTGCGGGATATGTTGCAGGTAACAGCGCAGAGCTGCACGGTTACCTGCAAGAGCTTGGACTGATTTCGGGCTAGATCAGATCAGGCCCAATCAAGGGTGATGACTTCGCCATCGACCAAAGGCAGGTCGACCTCATTGAGGTTATTGCCCGGGCCTGTGCGATCAACGATCAGGAAGTCGCTGTCTTCTTCAAGGACGAGCAACGGGTGGTGCCAGACGTTTTTGGCGTAGGTCACGCCCTGCGTGCCATCACTTAGAAACGCGCGCAGGTCTTCGGGCTTGGGTGTTTCGCTGCCCGTGGCCACCACAATCAGGAACTTCTGGCCCGAGAGCGGGATGAAGGCCTGTGATCCCAGCGGGTGGCGTTCCATCATCCTGATTTCGATCGGCTTGGGCCGGGGGGTGCCGCGAAAGATGCTGATGATCGGGGCACCGCCCTCGTCGCCGACATCGACGCGCGAGATATCATGGAACCGGGTAGTGGTGCCCTGATTGATCTTGTAGCTATCGCGCGCGGTCGCGGTCGAGATGACCTCGCCAAAAGGTTCGAAGGCCTCTGGCGTCAGATATTCGATGGGAAGCTGCATCACTTGGCCCCGTTACTTCGTCGGTTTGCCAAGAATGCGCAAACGGCTAATGCCGCCATCGGGGATCGAGTTGACCCGAAGATGGGTGACCGGACCATTGACGTTAAGGGCGGATGCATCAAATTCGTGGATGTGGTCCGCCTGCATTTTGCTTTCAGGCAGGATGGTCGACCAGAACATCGAACGTGCGCGCAGCGACTTGTCCTTTTCACCATCAACAAATGCGCCCTGAATGGACACGCGGTCGGGATAGTTGCCCTTGAAGTGGCAGGTATCGACGATGATCTTTTCGATTTCGCCGGGATTGCCGAGCTCGACAATCAGCCATTCATTGCCAGGTTCACGACGACGACGGGTTTCCCAGCCATCCCCCATATTGACCCCGCGGCCGGGGGCCAGAATGGCGTTAGGGTTGCCGTAATGGGCATCGGACCAGTCCAGAACCACACCGCCATTGATCATCGCGGCCAGATCGACCTGTTCGCCCTTGGCGGCCATTTCAGTCCAGTCGCGGTTCGGGCGACCATAAACGCGCAGACGCGCCACGCCGCCATCCGGGTAAATGTGCAGACGGACGTGGGTATAGATCGCATCTGAGGTCACATCGGCATAATGATGCGCGCTGGCGCCAAGGCCCATGGGGGTAACGATTTCGTCCCACTTGGCATCATCTGCCGGATCACCATCCGGGCAATAGCAGCCTTCAAGCGATGCCGCCGGCGGGAAGTTGCCGGTGAAGTGGCTGGTATCGATATCAACACCGTAAATCCGGCCCGAGGTCGCGAGGCGGACAACACAGTAATCATGGCCTTCGACACGTTTGCGGCGGCTTTCCCAGCCATCCATCCATTTGCCGTGATCGTCATAGCGATCCGGGTAAAACACCGCGTCAGCGGTTTGCAGCATGCGCTGCTTGTCGGCGAAGAAATCGTCGGTCGCAAAGATTGCCTCTGCGCCCAGACGTTCGTCGGCCAGATTGACAAAGCGCCGTGCAAATTCCGGTGCGTCGGTGTTTTCCTGATGGCTCATGGTCGTATTATCCTGAAATAGTCGTTTATTATTTGGCGTTCGTCATTGTTCACCGGACCGGGTGCTGTGGTTGATCCTACAGCGCTTCGAGCCGCAATTTGGCAATGCGGTGAACCTGTGCGATCGCCTCGTTGAATTCGGTTTCGGTATCGTTTTTCACGCGGCGCTCAAACGCATCGAGAATATCGGTGCGATGGAAGCCCTTGACCGCAAAGATGAACGGAAAACCGAACTTCTGTTTATAGAGGTCATTGAGTTCGGTAAAGCGGGCAAGTTCATAAGGCGTGCATTGATCAAGGCCGGCACCCTTTTGCTCGTTTTGAGATGACTCGGTCAAATCAGCCAGCGCAAGCTTGCCCGCAAGATCCGGATGGGCGCGCAGAAGCGAGAGTTTATCTTCATCAACCGCACCGTTGACGATGGCCGCCATGGCATCGGCAAGGGACGCAGGGGTGTCGAGATCATCGGTAATGCCGCGCGCATAAAGCTGATGGGCAACCCACGGCGAATGTTCGTAAACCCAGCCATAGAGCGAGACAAACGCGCTTTCGGCGAGCGTGCTTGGCGGGCGGGTTTCAAACAGGGACTGATTGGTTTCTGTCATATCGACCTTGTGTTTCTTGACCAGGCTGAGCTGCTGTCTTAGCCACCAAACGGGTGATGTTCGCGCCAGTGGCGCGCAATATCAATGCGCCGCGCAAACCAGACATTATCGTGGCTTTGGACATAATCGACAAAGCGCTTGAGGGCTGCGAACCGGCCCGGACGCCCGACGAGACGGCAATGCAGGCCGATCGACATCATGCGCGGGGTTTCGGTCCCTTCTTCATAAAGGGTGTCGAAGCTGTCCTTGAGATACTGGAAATACTGTTCACCGGAATTGAAGCCCTGCATGGCGGCAAAGCGCATGTCATTGGCATCAAGGGTGTAGGGCACGATCAGGTGCGGGGTTTCCGTCTGGGTGCTCCAGAACGGTAGTTCGTCACTGTAATCATCGGCGTCATACAAGAAACCGCCTTCCTCTGCCACCAGACGGCGGGTGTTGGGGCTGGTGCGTCCGGTATACCATCCAAGCGGGCGAACGCCTGTGACGTCCTTGATGATCTCGATCGCCTTGTGAAGATGTTCGCGTTCCTGATCCTCGGCCATGTATTGGTAATCAATCCAGCGATAACCGTGCGAGCAAATCTCGTGACCGTCCTTCATCGCGACTTCGCCGACGCGCGGGTGGCGGGCCAGCGCCATGGCGACGGCAAAGATGGTGATCGGGATCTGACGTTCGCGGAACAGGTTCAGGATCCGCCAGACACCAACGCGCGAGCCATATTCATAGATCGACTCCATGCTCATATGGCGGACACCTTCGCGCATGTCGGCACCGATCATTTCCGACAGGAAGGCCTCGGACGCGCGATCGCCATGGAGGATGCAGTTTTCGCCGCCTTCTTCGTAGTTCAACACGAACTGAACAGCGACGCGCGCCTTGTTCGGCCAGTTGGCCTTGGGCGGGTTTTCACCGTAACCAATCAAATCACGCGCATATGTCTGGTCGTTCATGCGAACCTTCTCCTGAATTCTGTGGGACTGAACCCGTACGCCCGGCTTTGTTGTCGGGCCCGTTTGGTGTAGCATTAACCATCGGCCGCAGCGCAGCAAGAAAGAAACCTGTGCGTGGCGGGCCAAAGACGTGCCGCACTATCAAGGCTGTTTTGATAATGTTCCTGGACGGGATCAGATTAGTGCCGCGTTATTCGCGGTCTATCAAGGCGTTTCGCCTGTGTTTGCGTTCATAGTGCCTGAAACTGTTGTTTTCGTTTTTCAAAGATTTGTTGATATAGTTTCACTTTATCCCCTCTTTCCCGAGGGTGGGTCCTAATGCGACCCTTTTTAAATCGCTTAAAAAATGGTTCGGCACAAAAACACAAACAGAATGCCGACCACGGGGAGAAGCGAGAGACCACCGAAAAGAATAGAGATCGTACATTCAGAGAGGAGGCCCGGCATGGGACGACTGACCACCCATGTACTGGATACGGCAAAAGGCTGCCCGGCTGCCGGAATCCGCATTGAGCTGCATCGCTTTGGCAATGGCCATGACGACATGGTTGCCGAAGCCGTGACCAATGCAGATGGCCGCACCGATGGGCCGATGCTGGAAGGTGCCTCTTTCAAACCGGGTCAGTATCAGCTTGTTTTTTATGCCGGCGATTATTTCGATGCCAGTGGCGCGGAGCTTCCCGAGCCGAAATTCCTGGATCAGGTCGTGATCCGTTTCGGCATTTCCGATGGGCAGGCGCATTATCATGTGCCGCTGTTGCTGTCGCCGTTCGGCTATTCCACTTATCGCGGCAGCTGAGGTCAGACATGGCAAGTGCGACCGGATCCTTCCGTTCTGATATCCGTTTTCTGCTTGGCGACGAGGAACGCAGCCTGCGGGGTGTTGATCCGCAGATGACGGTTCTTGAATATCTGCGCCTGTCCGAGCGCAAGGCGGGAACGAAGGAAGGCTGCGCGGAGGGTGATTGCGGGGCCTGCACGGTGGTGCTGGGCGAACCCGATGGCAAAGGCGGAATGGCGTATCGCACGGTCAATGCCTGCATCCAGTTTGTGCCGACCCTTGATGGCAAGCAGCTTCTGACCGTCGAACACCTTAAATCCAAGGATGGCAGCCTGCATCCGGTGCAGCAGGCGATGGTTGATACCCACGGGTCGCAATGCGGTTTTTGTACGCCGGGCTTTGTCATGAGCCTGTATCAGCTGTGGCTGGATGGTGGTGAGGATGACCGGGGGGCGATCAATGATGCCCTGGCGGGGAACCTGTGCCGCTGCACCGGCTATGGCCCGATTATCGAGGCCGTCCGCAAGGCAGGTGGCGTTGCCGCCAATGACAGTGGCGAACAAAAACGCCGGGCTGATATTGCTGCCAAGCTGACTGCGATGGTTGAGGGTGAGGGCACGCTGGCACTCGAACATCCCGCCGGGCGGTATTTTGCACCGCGCACGTCGGATGAATTGGCCGCCCTTTTGGTGGCGCACCCGGATGCCACGGTTCTGGCCGGGGGTACGGATGTCGGGCTTTGGGTGACCAAGATGCTCAAGCGTCTCGATCCGATCATTTACATTGGTGATGTTGCCGATCTGAAATCGGTCACCGAGACCGACGATGCCTTGGTGATTGGCGCTGGTGTGACCTATAGCCGGGCGCATGATGCGCTGGGTCGGGTGGCAAGTGATGTTGGTGAATTGGTGCGCCGGATCGGATCGCGGCAAATCCGCAATGCTGGCACCGTGGGCGGGAATATTGCCAACGGATCGCCGATTGGCGATACGCCACCGGCCCTGATTGCGCTGGGAGCAAAAATTGTGCTGCGCATGGGGAATGTCCGGCGTGAAGTGCCGCTGGAAGACTTCTTTATCACCTATGGCAAGCAGGACCGCCATCCGGGCGAGTTTGTCGAAAGTGTCGTCGTGCCCAAACCAAAAACTGGATTGGTGTTCAAGGCCTATAAAATCTCCAAACGTTTTGATCAGGATATCACCGCCGTTTTGGGTGCCTTTGCCATCAAGGTTGATGAGGACGGCAAGGTTTCCGAGTTCCGCGCGGCCTTTGGTGGTATGGCCGGCACCCCGATGCGGGCGAAAAAATGCGAAGCGGCCCTGATCGGCAAGGATTGGGATGAGGTGAACCTCAATGCCGCGCAACTGGCACTGGCAAGCGAGTTTTCCCCGATGAGCGATATGCGCGCATCGAAGGAATATCGCATGCTGGTGGCGCAAAACCTTTTGACCAAGCTGTTTATCGAAACCAGCGCGCCCGATATTGCCACCCGCCTTGTTGGCAAGGAGGCCGCGCATGTCTGATCAAGCCATGAAAGCCGATAAGGACGAGGTCATTGCACCGACCGCCGGATTAAGCGGGGGTGTCAGATCAAGCTCCAAACATGATAGCGGCCCGAAGCATGTGGCGGGTGAGGCGGTCTATATTGATGACATCAATGAGCCGTTTGGAACCCTTCATCTTGCACCGGGTGCCTCGAACATTGCGCATGGCAAGATTACCAAGCTGGACCTGTCGAAGGTTCGTTCGGCCCCGGGTGTGGTTTGCGTTTTGACCGCTGATGATATTCCCGGCGTGAATGATGTTTCGCCGGCCCACACCCATGATGAGCCGGTCCTGCCCGATGGCATCGTGCAGTTTTATGGCCAGCCGGTCTTTTGTGTCGCGGCAGAAACCCGCGCGCAAGCCCGTGCGGCCGCCCAACTGGCCGAGATCGAATATGAAGAACTGCCAGCTGTCCTTGATGTGGTCGAGGCACTGGAAAAGCAACTTTTCGTCGCACCGCCACATGTCATGAAGCAGGGCGATGCCAAATCGGCGCTTGCGCGTGCCAAGCATCGCCATTCGGGGCGGATGGAAATTGGCGGGCAGGATCATTTCTATCTTGAAGGCCATATCAGCTTTGCCATTCCGGGCGAGGATGGTGAGGTGTTGCTGCATTGCTCCACCCAGCATCCATCGGAAGTGCAGCACAATATTGCCAATGTGCTGGGCCGTCCGGCCAATGCGGTCACGGTTGAAGTGCGCCGCATGGGCGGTGGCTTTGGCGGCAAGGAAACGCAGGCGATGCAATGGGCGGCCCTTGCGGCCATTGTTGCGACCAAAACCGGTCGTCCGGCCAAGTTCCGACTGGATCGTGATGACGACATGGTGATGACCGGCAAGCGTCATGATTTCATTGTCGATTACGATGTCGGTTTTGATGATGACGGGCGGATTTGCGGGCTGGATATCCAGTATGCCGCCAATTGCGGTTTTTCGGCCGATTTGTCAGCCGCGATTGCCGACCGTGCAATGTTCCATACTGACAATGCCTATTACCTTGGCGATGTCGAAATCCGGTCCTATCGTTGCAAAACCAATCTTGTGTCCAACACGGCGTTTCGTGGATTTGGCGGGCCGCAGGGGATGGTTGCGATTGAGCGTATCATTGATGAAATCGCAATGACCGTTGGGCGCGATCCGATGGATGTGCGCATTGCCAACTATTACGGCGGCAAGGGGCGCGATACGACGCCGTACCACATGGTGGTCGAGGATAATGTCCTTTCGGAGCTGACCGACGATATCCTGAACGCCAGCGACTATCGCAAGCGCCGCGAAGAGATCACCGCGTTTAATGCTGAAAGCCCGGTTCTGAAGAAGGGCATGTCGCTGACGCCGGTGAAGTTCGGGATTTCCTTTACCACGACGTTCCTTAATCAGGCGGGTGCGCTGATCCATGTGTATCAGGATGGCTCGGTGCATCTGAACCATGGTGGGACGGAAATGGGGCAGGGCCTGTTTATCAAGGTCGCCCAGGTCGTTGCCGAGGAATTCCAGATCGATCTTGATCAGATCAAGATCACGCCGACCAACACGGGCAAGGTGCCCAACACATCGGCAACCGCGGCCTCAAGCGGGGCGGATATGAACGGCATGGCCGCGCGCGATGCGGCGATGACGATCAAGAACCGCCTGATTGCCTTTGCGGCCGAGAAATACGGTGTTGCCGAGAGTGCCGTGCGCTTTGTGCCGGGCAAGGTCATTGTCGGCGACAAGGAAGAGCTGGCCTTTGCCGATCTGATCAAGCAGGCTTATCTCGCGCGTGTGTCGCTGTCGGCGACCGGCTATTACGCGACGCCGAAAATCCATTATGACCGCGAAAGCGCGTCCGGCCGGCCGTTTTATTACTTTGCCTATGGCATGGCCTGTTCCGAAGTTTTGATTGATACCCTGACCGGCGAATACAAGGTGACGCGGGTTGATATCATTCATGATGTCGGGCGGTCATTGAACCCGGCGATTGACCTTGGCCAGATTGAAGGCGGCTTCATTCAGGGCATGGGTTGGCTAACCTCCGAAGAACTGTGGTGGGATGACAAGGGCAGCCTGCGCACCCATGCGCCGTCGACCTATAAAATCCCGGCATGTTCTGATCGGCCGGAAGATTTCCGATTGGAACTTTGGTCGTCCGGACGAAATGTTGAAAAAACCATCCATCGTTCAAAGGCGGTTGGTGAACCGCCCTTGATGCTGGCGATTTCGGTGCATCGTGCGATTGCCGATGCGGTGGCATCGGTGACGAACCACAAGATCGTCCCGGCCCTGGATACCCCGGCAACGCCCGAGGCGGTTTTGCATGCGGTTGCCGATTGTGCCAAGCGCATGATCGAGAGGGTTCACACCACGCAATCGATGGCGGGGGAATAGATCATGGCCCTGTCGCGCAGTGATCATATCAGGCTTCTGTCCCAACCGGGTCCGGTGATGCTGGTCAGTGTGGCGGCCATTCGCGGGTCGACGCCGCGCGAAGTGGGTGCCTTCATGCTGATTACGCCCGATGCCATTTCCGGCACGATTGGCGGTGGAAATCTTGAGCATCAGGTGACGCGGCGCGTCCGAGAAGGACTGGACGCCGGGGTCGATACCCTGCCGCTTGCCGAGATCGTGCGTTTTCCGCTCGGCCCGGGGCTTGGGCAATGTTGCGGTGGCTCGGTCGAGGTTGGTTTTCATCTGTTGCGCGGGGTTGCGAAAGAAACGCTGCGCACGGTGTTGCAAGAAATTGAAACTGCGCCGGTCCGTTCCGATGGCCACTGGGTCACCATGCCGACCGATTGCAGCGAGATCGCGCGGGTGAGTGGTGCGCATGCCAAGATGCTTGCGGGTAGTTTCGGGGCCGCACGCGGCGGGATTGTATCGCTGAACGGGGTGGAAACGCTTTGTTTGCGCCTTGATGATGCACGCACTCCGATGTGGATTTTTGGTGCCGGGCATGTTGGCAAGGCAGTTGTGCAGGCCTTGGCGCCGCTTCCGTTTGATATTCGCCTGATCGATTCGCGCGACGAGTTTTTGGCCGGTGTTGAGGGCGAAAATGTTCAGGTATGTCAAAGTGATAAGCCTGAAGCCGAGGTCGCCGATATTCCGGCCGGGGCTCATGTTTTGATCCTGACGCATAACCATGCGCTTGATTTCGAGATCTGCCGGGCGGCTTTGGTGCGGGATGATCTTGGTTTTGTTGGCATGATCGGAAGCCAAACCAAGCGTGCACGCTTCATCCGACGTCTTTCTGATCGGGGGTTGAGTGCGGTTGAAATCGGTCGTCTGACCACTCCGATTGGAATTCAAGGCATTACCGGCAAACAGCCGGTGGTGATCGCGGCATCGGTTGCCGCACAGGTGCTGTCCGTGCGTGAAGCACAGATGGCACATACACAAACGCCCAAATCCGCATCAGACGGGGTGGGTTGAGTGAAACACCTTCATTGAAGGTGGCATTAATGATAAAGGGCCGCGCAATGACGGCCTGATCAGGCGGTTCGGGAAACCGGGCCGGAGGTTTCGTAGAGGAGAGTTTGGCTGTGTGTGATGCCAAGGGCCATATGCGCCATGCCGTGGATTTGTCGCGGCAAAAGATGGATGAGGGATGCGGTGGACCGTTCGGGGCAATCATTGTTCGCAATGGCGAAGTGATTGCCGAAGGATGGAACAATGTCACATCCCAGAACGACCCGACTGCCCATGCCGAGGTCAGCGCCATTCGTGCCGCCTGCGCGAAGTTGGGCACGTTCAATCTGTCGGGGTGTGAAATCTATACCAGTTGCGAACCTTGCCCGATGTGCCTGTCTGCGATCTATTGGGCCCGCTTGGACAAGATCTATTACGCCAATGGTCGCGAAGATGCCGCTGCCATCGGGTTTGATGATCAGTTCCTTTATGATGAGGTGGCAAAGCCGATCGAAGAGCGGTCCTTGCCGATTATTCATGTCGATTTGCCCGAGGCGCGCGAAGTGTTTGCCGCCTGGGATCTCAAAACCGACAAGATCGCTTATTGAGACCGTTTGATTGCAGTGCGTTATGGGGTAAAACCGCGTGTTGGGTGCAAGACATATCGCTAAATGGGGGTGGCAACAGTGACGTCAACGACCGGTGAAGCCGGGGCAAATACCGTGAAGGGGGCAGGGCCAGCGCAGCTTGAAGTGCGCGGCGTGACCAAAGCCTTTCCGGGCTGTCTGGCCAATGACGATATCAGTTTCCGTATCGAGCCTGGTGAAATCCATGCGCTGTTGGGGGAAAACGGTGCTGGCAAAAGTACGCTTGTTAAAATCATCTATGGCGTGCTGCAGGCCGATGAGGGCGAGCTGATCTGGGAAGGCAAGCCGGTGACGATCGCAAGCCCGCATGATGCGCGCGAAATGGGGATCGGCTTGGTGTTCCAGCATTTCTCGCTGTTTGAAACCATGACGGTGCTTGAAAACATCGCACTTGCGATGAATGACGTGCGCGATATGGATGCGCTGCGCAAGCAGGTTTTGGAGGTCGAAAAGACCTATGGCCTGCCACTCGACCCGGATCGCCATGTTTACACCCTTTCGGTTGGTGAGCGTCAGCGCATCGAGATCGTGCGGTGTCTGCTTCAGAACCCGAAACTTCTGATCCTTGATGAGCCGACCTCGGTCCTGACCCCGCAGGAAGTGGAAAAGCTGTTTGAGACGCTGCGTCGTCTGGCCGATGAAGGCTGCGCGATCCTTTATATCAGCCACAAGCTGCATGAGGTGAAGGCGCTGTGTCAGAAGGCGACTGTGCTGCGTGGTGGCAAGGTTGTCGGTGGCTGTGACCCGCGTGAAGAAACCGCGAAATCGATGGCCGAAATGATGATCGGCCAGAAACTGACCGCGCCGGACCGTGGCGAAGCCCGCCAGTTTGGCGATGTGCGCCTTGCGGTGTCCAACCTGTCGCTTGAAAGCGATGAGCAGTTTGGCACCGACCTTAAGGGCATTAACCTTGAGGTGCGCGGCGGGGAAATCATGGGCGTTGCCGGGGTTGCCGGCAATGGTCAGAACGAATTGTTCCGCGCTCTTGCTGGGGAAACCGAGCAGGAAGCCGCACCCGACAGCATCAAGATTGATGGCAAGGCGGTCGCCCATTTTGGCCCGCGCCGCCGCCGCCGTCTGGGTGCAACCTTTGTGCCCGAAGAACGCAACGGCCATGGGGCGGTGCCCGATATGAGTCTGTCGGAAAACGGGTTTTTGACGGCGTTTCGCCGCATGGCGCTTTCGGCACGTGGACTTATCCGTGAAGTGCCAACCAAGTCATTTGCCGATAACATCATCAAGACCTTTGATGTGCGCACCACCGGTTCCGGTGCAGAGGCCGGGTCGCTTTCGGGTGGGAACCTTCAGAAATTTATCGTCGGGCGCGAGATTTTGCAGGACCCGGGTGTTCTGGTGATTTCCCAGCCGACCTGGGGTGTTGATGCCGGGGCTGCGAGCGCCATTCATCAGGCATTGCTTGATCTGGCAGCCAAGGGCACGGCGGTTCTGGTGATTTCGCAGGATCTCGACGAGATTTATGCCATTTGTGACTCAGTCGTTGTGATGGCGGAGGGCAAAATGTCCAAACCGCGTCCGATGGCAGATGTCAGCATTGAAGAAATTGGTCTGTTGATGGGGGGGCTTCATGATCTTGAAGGCCAAGAAAACCCGGCGCACGACACGCAAGTAGAGGGAGGTCGCCTTGGTCAGGCTTGAACCCCGTCGCCAGCATTCCCAGGCGATGGTTTATCTGTCGCCGGTTCTGGCAATCCTTATGACGCTTGTCGTCGGCGGGATCATCTTTGCCTTTCTGGGCAAGAACCCGTTTGACGCGCTTTATACGTTCTTCATCCTGCCGATCAATAACAGCTATGGCATTTCCGAGCTGTTCGTGAAGGCGACCCCGCTTGTCATCATTGCGGTCGGTCTTGCCATGGGGTTCCGGGCCAATGTCTGGAACATCGGGGCCGAAGGCCAGCTGACCATGGGGGCGATTTTCGGTGGCGGACTGGCGCTTTATTTCCATGACAGCGAAAGCATCCTTTTGATGCCGGCCATGTTTGTGCTGGGCGCGCTGGGTGGTGCATTCTGGGCTGCGATCCCGGCGTTGTTGCGGACAAAGTTTAACGCCAACGAAATTCTGACCAGCCTGATGCTGACCTATGTCGCGACGCTTTTCCTGAGCTTCCTGGTGCATGGCCCGTGGCGCAACCCCGAAGGGTTCAACTTCCCGGAATCGCGTCCCTTCCCGGATGCCGGGTTGCTTCCGATCATCTTTGAAGGATCGCGTGTGCATCTTGGGACTGCCGTTGCGGTGTTTGTCGTGATTGCCGGGTGGTTGTTGCTGTCAAAATCCGTGATCGGCTTCCAGCTGCGCGTTGTTGGCAAGGCCCCGCAGGCCGCCCGCCATGTCGGGTTCCGTCAGAAACGCATGGTCTGGTTTACCCTGCTTCTGGGGGGCGCGCTGGCCGGTCTGGCTGGTTTGTTTGAAGTGTCCGGTCCGATCGGGCAGCTTCAGCCATCCATCTCGCCCGGCTATGGCTTTACCGCGATTATCGTGGCTTTTTTGGGCCGTTTGCATCCGGTCGGCATTCTGTTTGGCGGTCTGATCATGGCGCTGACCTATCTTGGTGGGGAACTGGCACAAATTACGTTGGGTCTGCCCAATGCCGTGACCGGGTTGTTCCAGGGGATCTTGCTGTTCTTCCTTCTGGCCTGTGATGTTTTGACCAAATACCGCATTCGTTTCGGCACCATCGCCGCAAAAGGGAGAACCGCATAATGGAATGGATTGTTCCCTTTATCCTGACGGTGATTACCGCATCCACCCCGCTTTTGCTTGCCGCAACGGGCGAGCTGGTGACCGAGAAATCCGGTGTGCTCAACCTTGGTGTTGAAGGCATGATGCTGGTCGGTGCGATTGCCGGGTTTGCGGTTACGGCCTCAAGTGGGTCGGCCATTCTGGGTATTCTGGCCGCAATTGTTGCCGGTACCCTGATGTCGCTGATCTTTGCCTTTCTGACCCTGACCCTGATGGCCAATCAGGTGGCGACGGGCTTGGCACTTACCATTTTCGGGGTTGGTTTTTCGGCCCTCGTCGGTTCGGGTTTTGTCGGCTTTGCGATTGATCCGCTGCCAGCCCTTTCGATCCCGGGCATCAGCGCCATTCCGATCCTTGGTCCGATCCTGTTCGGGCAGGATTTCCTGGTGTACCTTTCGATCGCGGCTGTGATCGGGGTTGGTTGGTTCCTGGCGAAATCGCGGGCCGGTCTTGTTCTTAAGGCGGTTGGGGATTCCCATCATTCGGCACATGCGATTGGCTATTCTGTGATCAAGATCCGTTACCTTGCCACCATGTTTGGCGGGGCGATGGCGGGCCTTGGGGGCGCTTATCTGTCGCTTTCCTACACGCCGATGTGGGCGGAAAACATGACCGCAGGTCGTGGCTGGATCGCACTGGCACTTGTGGTGTTTGCCACCTGGCGTCCGGGACGTCTGGTCGCCGGGGCTTATATGTTTGGCCTGATTTCGGTGATGCAGTTGCATGCGCAGGGTGCGGGCATTCATGTGCCCAGCCAGTTCATGTCGATGCTGCCGTATCTGGCGACCGTGATCGTGCTGGTGATTATTTCAAGCGACCGTGCGAAAATCAGACTGAATGCGCCGGCCTGTATTGGTCAGGCGTTCAGGGCCGCCCAATAGGGATTGGGTGGCTTTGTGTGCGGGACCGGAACACGTCAAATGATGTTTCGGCCCGACCGGGAGGAAGACTGTACTTGCCAAACCTCACACAAGCCGGGCACAGCCTGGCCGGTTTGTCTGAGATTTGGTTTGTGCAGGAACGCGTCATTGATTGCGATCAGGAATTACGTATAAATCCTGATTGAGTGTCTAACAGGGAGACTGAAATTATGAATGCAAGCCTCGTGAAGCGCACACTTGCCGCCGTTGCGGCTGTTGGTGCCCTCGCAACCGGCATGGGTGCAGCCCAGGCCGAAGACGTTAAAGTCGGTTTTGTCTATGTCGGCCCGATTGGTGACCACGGTTGGTCCTATCGTCATGACATCGGTCGTCAGGCAATTGAAGCCGAACTCGGCGATGCTGCTTCGACCAGCTTTGTTGAAAGCGTGCCGGAAGGTGCCGACGCAGAGCGCGTGATCCGTCAGATGGCCCAGACCGGCCACAACCTGATCTTCACCACCTCGTTCGGCTACATGAACCCGACCGAAAAAGTTGCCAAGCAGTTCCCGGATGTCAAATTCGAACATGCAACCGGTTACAAGCGCGCTGACAACCTTTCGACCTATGCGGCACGTTTCTATGAAGGCCGTTATGTTGCTGGCGTGATTGCCGGTAAAATGACCAAGTCGAACGTTGTTGGTTATGTCGGTTCCTTCCCGATCCCGGAAGTTGTCCGTGGCATCAACTCCTTCATGATGGGCGCATGGTCGGTTAACCCGGACGTTGAAGTCAAAATCGTTTGGGCCAACACCTGGTACGATCCGGGCAAGGAAGGCGATGCGGCCAAGGCGCTGATTGACCAGGGTGCAGACATCATGGTTCAGCACACCGACAGCCCGGCACCGCTTCAGGTTGCTGAAAACCGTGGCGTTCTTGGCTTCGGTCAGGCGTCCGACATGATCAAGTTCGCGCCGAAAGCACAGCTGACCGCGATCGTTGATAACTGGGACAGCTACTATGTTGCCCGTGCCAAGGCTGTTGCNGATGGCACCTGGGANTCNCAGGACACCTGGGGTGGCATNNANNCNGGNATGGTCGAAATGGCACCGTACACCAACATGCCTGACGACGTGAAAGCACTGGCAGAAGAAACCGCTGCCAAAATCTCTTCGGGTGAATTCCACCCGTTCACCGGCCCGATCTATGATCAGACTGGCGAACTGCGTATCGCAGAAGGCGAAGTTGCTGATGATGGCATGCTGCTGGGTATGGACTGGTACATCCAGGGCATCGACGCAGAACTGCCGAAATAAGTCAGGTTTCCGATCCACCCGGATCGGCGAAATGACAAAGCCCCGTGCATTAAATTGTGCGGGGCTTTTTTCTTGGCTTGGTGTTATCGACAGCACCGGAAAAGTGCCGACCACCTGATATGTGATCTAGCCGTGCTTCTTTGCGGGGTCAGGCTTCTTGGCCTTGGGTTCGGCAGCCTTTTCATAGGCGACCATTTCGGTGCGTGGATGAAATAGCGCATAGAGGGCAGCGCGCCAGCCATGCAGCTTGACCTTGTGTTCGCGGGTCTTGCCCGCCCACTTGTCGCGGAAGCGTTCCATGTCTTCGCGGCGATTGAAATAGATCACCATATCAACGATGGGATCGGAGGAATCGCCACGCGGGATTTCGATGTTGCGAATGCCCATCGTCCAGTTCTTGCTCAGGACATTGACGTCGAGCCAGTCGAGCACCCCTTGCGCGGAATGCTTTTCATGTATGACGACGCGATAAGGAAAATTCCGAAGATCTTTCGTCATCCGCTGTGTTCCTGACGGTTCCTGTGTCGGTTGATGATACATGAAATTATTACAGACGTGCGGAATTCCTGTTTGCGACAATCAGACCGCGTCTGGATGTTTGACGATGCCCAACACGATTTCCTGTCGGCGGTTCATTCCATGTTTTCCAGACTCGGCAAGTTTGGCGTCTTGCACCTGCCGGTTGCCGAAGTGATTACGCCTCTATTTAGTCTTCCATAACAAGCAGGGGTTGAATAACAACTGTGTGGATAATACTTTATTCAATAATAATTCCAGATTATTGTGTTACGTATTGAGAAAGAAGCGTATGAAAACCTAGTGTATTCAGTTAGCACTATCATTTATACATCATAATAAGTTAAATAATACTCGTGGCAGCCTGAGGTTGTCCGAGTGTTTCAATTAAAAAAAGTATCGGGGTCTAAAAGGTGAGCGACAAGCCTTCAGGCATTCAGCCTTCGGGAAGGGAACGCCATTTCAAACCGGATGAATTGATCGTCAGCAAGACTGATCTCAAAGGGCACATCACCTATGCCAATGAGGTGTTTTTGCGCCTTTCTGATTATTCCGAAGGTGACGTTCTCGGAAAGCCGCATGCGCTCATTCGCCATCCGGATATGCCGCGCTGCATTTTCAAACTTTTGTGGGACCGGATTTCTTCCGGTCATGAGATCTTTGCCTATGTCGTGAATATGGCGAGCAACGGTGATCATTACTGGGTCTATGCCCATGTGACGCCAACCTTTGACGCCAGTCACAATGTGGTTGGGTACCATTCCAACCGCCGGGTCCCGGATCCAAAGGTTCTGAGCGAAAAGATCATTCCGCTGTATGCGGAGCTTCGCGAGATCGAAGACAGCGTGCCCAATCGCAAGGACGGCATGAATGCGGCCTTTGCAGCTTTGGAAAAGAAGCTTTCTGACATTGGCTTGTCCTACGACAGGTTTGTTCAAAGTCTTTAGTCGTATCCCCGGGTGGCTCCCCACCCCCGAAATCGAAGGTTCGAGGTTCTAATGTCGCTATTTGGTGGTTCAAAATCAGGTATCAAAAAAGCACTGGATGTGGTTCTGGCCGCAGCCGATGGTGATTACGAAGCCCGCATTACCAATGTCGACAGTCATCCGGACATGCGCGAACTGTTCATTGCGATCAACCGTCTGATTGACCGTAATGACGCGTTCCTGCGCGAAAGTGCGGCATCGATGGGGGCGGTTTCGGAAAACCGCTATTATCGGCGCATCGTCGAGACCGGGCTGGTTGGGGAATATCTGTCTTCGGCCAAGCGCATCAATGCGGCGAGTGCCTCGATCGAACAGAAGCTTTCGGGATTTGCCGATATCCTTGATGAATTCAAAAGCGGTTCTTTTGCCGCTGTTGATGATATTGCCAATGCCGCCTCTGCCTTGGCTGAGGCATCCGGTGATGCCAATTCGATTGCCCATGAAACCAGCTCGCGGTCGACCAATGTCGCGGCAGCGGCCCGTCAGACGGCGGCCAATGTCAGCGAACTGTCGGTGGCATCCGAAGAACTCAATGAATCAATCCGTGACGTTTCCCAGCAGGCCCGTGAATCGGTTGAAATTGCCAACCGCGCCAATGGCCTCGCCCAGGAAACCGATGGTCGCATCGGTCAGCTTGAAACTGCGGCTGGCGAGATTGTCGAGGTGGTCAGCTTTATCCGCGATATCGCCGCCCAGACCAACTTGCTTGCGCTGAACGCCACCATCGAGGCGGCCCGTGCGGGTGAAGCCGGCAAGGGCTTTGCGGTTGTTGCAAACGAGGTCAAGGGTCTTGCCAACCAGACCAGCAAGGCGACCGAAAGCATCGAGGAAAAGGTTCAGGACATCCAGACCGCGATTGAGCAGTCTGTCGGTTCGATCCGCGAGATTGCCGGTGTGATTGATGATCTGGCCGCCCGTTCGGACACGATTTCGGGCAATGTCGAAACCCAGGCGAACCTGTCGTCCAACATTACCCGCAATGTCGAACAGGCATCGGGTGGCGCACAGTAAGTAACCGACAATATCACCGTGGTTTCCGATATGGCCGGGCGCACGGGTGAGGCCGCCGACACCACGCGCGACATGGCAGGCCGCCTTGCCGATCAGTCGGAAAACCTGCGCAATCAGCTCGGTGTGTTCCTCGATACCATCGAAAAACTGCTTTATACCGCCAAGAAATAGCCGCTTTCTGCGTGCAACACGTAGCATCGGGCGTCATGATGGTGGCCGATAGAAAGTTTTAGTAGGAGAGCGGTGCCATGCGGGTTTTCTTCAATTCGCGTCACGATGCCCATGACGGGGCAGGCGAAATGCATCACGGCCGTATGGTGCCGTGTTTTGAAAATGCGCGACGCATTCCGATCATTCGCGATGCGGTGGCACATGCGATCAAGGCGCAGCTGTTTGATCCCAAGGATCACGGCATCGACCCGATCCGCGCCATCCATGATCCCGACTATATCGATTTCCTTGAAACCGCGTGGGATAGCTGGACCAAGGCCGGCAACAAGGGCGATGCGTTCCCCTATGTCTGGCCGACAGGTGGTTTTTCCGGCGGCAAGCCCGAACATATCAGTGCGCGTCTTGGCCAATATGCCATTTCGTCAGACACGCCGATCACGCAAGGCACATGGAAGGCCGCCTATTGGGGCGCGCAAACAACCATATCGGCCGCCGATGCAGCCTGGAGTGATGGTGAATCCTCCTTTGCGCTGACGCGTCCGCCGGGGCATCACGCGCATGCCAATCGATATGGCGGATATTGCTTCTTGAATAATGCTGCCATCGCCGCCCAGCACATGATTTCCAAGGGTGCCAAAAAGGTCGCCATCCTTGATATCGACTACCATCATGGCAATGGCGCGCAGGATATTTTCTATGAGCGCGGGGACGTTCTGACGATTTCTATCCATGCCGACCCGACCCATCAGTTCCCGTTCTTCATGGGCTATGCCAATGAAACCGGTCGCAATGACGGGCAGGGGGCGAACCTTAATGTGCCGCTTCCGGGCGGCAGTGATTTTGGTGCCTGGGGCGCTGGCTTTGCCAAGGCGATGCAGAAACTTCTGACCTGGCAGGCCGATGCGCTGGTGGTGGCCCTTGGTGTGGATGCCCACGAAGCCGAACCGATTTGTGACTTCAAGCTCCAGACCGATGATTTCAATCGCATTGGTCAGATGATCGGACGGCTTGGCCTTAAAACCGTGTTCACCATGGAAGGCGGCTATGCCCATGACGTGATCGGGCTGAATGTCGCAGCCGTCTTGAGCGGGTATCTTGAACTCGCCAAAAACTAGGTCAGCCTAATCGAATACAAAAACGCCCCGAACTGATGTCGGGGCGTTTTTCGTTTAGCGTTGTTTATTCAGCGTTCCCAAGGCGGTGTGCCGCCAAATTCGGCGACCAGAAAATCAACAAAGGCGCGCACGCGGGTCGGCAGATAGCGGTTTTCCGGATAAAGCGTATAGACCGCATGGGATGGCGGCTGGTAATCGGGCAGGACGCGTTTGAGGCGCCCGTCGCGCAGATACTCGTCGACTTCCCAGTTCGATTTCAATGAAATCCCATGACCGTCAAGGCACCAGCGGGTCAGCACTTCGCTGCTATCTGAATCCATCGAACCGGCGACGGCCAAGGTTACCGGGGCGTCATCGCCCGGGCCTTGCAGCGTCCATTGATATTGCTGTGATCCCGGGAAGCGCAGCAGCAGGCAATTGTGATTAAGAAGGTCTGCGGGCACCTTGGGCGTGCCGTTCTTTTCCAAGTAATCCGGGCTTGCGACCAGCATGCGTTTATTGGCGGCCAGTTTGCGCACAATCAGCGAGCTTTCCTTAAGCTCGGCAATGCGGATGGCGAGATCGACCTTGTCTTGCAGCAGGTCCAGCAACCGGTCGGACAGATGCAGGCGAATTTGCACATCCGGGTTCTGTTCGACGAATTTCGGAATGATCGGGGCGACGTATTTGTTGCCAAATGCCACCGGGCAGGTCAGCGTGACCGGGCCGCGGGTGGTGTTTTTCTGATTGGCGATGGCGTTTTCGGCTTCCTGCATTTCCGAAAGGATGCGCAGGCAGTGCCGGTAATAAACATCGCCTTCGGTCGTCAGATTGACCCGGCGCGTGGTCCGGTTAAGCAAGCGCACACCAAGCCGTTCTTCAAGGCGGGCAATCCGGTTTGACACCACGGCCGCCGAATGGCGCAATTCACGCCCGGCAGCAGAAAGGTTGCCAAGTTCGGCAACACGGACAAAAATCTGGATGTCCTCAAAGTCGGACATGGCGCGGGAAGCTCCTGACGTCTGGGTTTTTTAAATCATTATATGTTCAATTTGGCGGCCACACTCTGCCATTTTAAAGATTATTTTGAAAGTCATTTCGATTATGCTCGGCCCCTAAATAATAGAGGCGGTCCGGGGACTGTGTTAGGACAAGAAGCAGATCGACTGGACGCAACCCGGGCAAAATAGCGCCATCAGAGCCGCATCAAGGGCCCCGGGGCATCATCAAGGCAGGGCTGCCAGCGCGCCGGAAACCGCGCATGGGCGAGACGGAGGTTTCAAGCACCGTGGATATTCTGTTTCAGGACTGGATCAATCTGATCCTGCGCTGGGCGCATTTGATTACGGGCATCGCCTGGATCGGGTCTTCATTCTATTTCGTGTGGCTGGACCTTAGCCTGCGCAAGCGCCCGGACATGGATGAAGGCGTTTATGGCGAAGCCTGGATGGTGCATGGCGGTGGCTTTTATCATGTGAACAAATGGATGGTCGCGCCCAGTTCGATGCCGCCCGAGCTGCACTGGTTCAAATACGAGGCCTATTTCACCTGGATTACCGGCTTCGCGCTTTTGGTCACCATGTATTACTGGAGTGCGGAAAGCTATCTGATCGATCCGAGTGTTCTGGCGCTGACCAAGATGGATGCGATCCTGATTGGTCTTGGCAGCCTGTTCGCCGGTTGGGTGATCTATGACATCATCTGCAAAAGCCCGATTGGCAAAAGCACCGGCAAGCTCGCGGTTGCACTATTTATCCTGATCATGGCCGCGGCCTATCTGTTTACCCATGTCTTTAGCGGGCGCGGGGCGTTTATCCATGTCGGTGCGATGATCGGAACGATCATGGCCGCCAACGTGTTTCGCATCATCATCCCCAATCAGAAAAAGGTCGTCGCCAGCCTGATGGCCGGTGAAAAGCCCGATCCGGCATTGGGTCTGCAGGCCAAGCAGCGCTCGACCCATAACAACTATCTGACCCTGCCGGTCTTGCTGATGATGATCAGCAACCACTATTCGATGCTGTTTTCGCACGATCAGTCCTGGCTGATTGTCGGGCTGATCCTGATCATTGGTGGATTGGTGCGCCACTTCTTTAACACCCGCAACGCTGGTGGCACCGGCAAGGCGATTGCCTGGCAGCTTCCGGCAGCAGGCGTTGGCATGGCGGTGCTGGCGATGTTTGCCAGTTACGATCCCAATGCGGTGAAGTTGGCCGATGAAGACATCATCACTGCCGATTATGCACAGGCGATTGTCCAGACACGTTGCACGACATGCCATTCCGCCAACCCGACAGATGAAGGGTTCGATGAAGCCCCGGCAGGTGTGATGTTTGATGATCTGGCCCAGATCGAAGCCAATGCGCAACGCATGCTGGCCCAGGCGGTTATCGGGCGCGCCATGCCGCTGGGTAACCTGACGGAAATGACCGAGGAAGAACGTGCTCAGCTTGGTCAATGGATCCGGGCGGGCATGCCGGAATAAGGCGTTCCAGATACGGGATAATGGAAGGGGCGGCTGCGTAGCGTAGTCGCCCTTTTTGTTTGCGCGAAGCGTGTTAGTTGGCGGGGAGATCACCCGCAAAACAAAACGCCCCGCCGGTCTCCCGACGGGGCGGGAAGCGGGCCGGCACAGGGCGGATTGTGGTGCAATAAGCTCAGCGCAGGCGAAACTTCCGCCCCTGAAATAGGGGCAGAAACCAGCGGCGTCAATCTGATCAAAAAATAATCAAATTGTAATCAATGACCGAAAAATAATCAGAGATAGAATAGGGCGCGCAAATATTTTCCCCAAACAACTTGTAAAATAGTTGCTTATTGCGTGGGAATCCCTCGATTCGCGATTTTATTCGATTTGGCCTCTGAGTCTGGCACGGTTTTAGCAAGTGTAGCCGCGGTGCAATAAAAACTCAGTGGAGGCTATAAATGAATAAGAAGCTTCAAGCGCTTATCGGCGCTGGGGCCATGGCAGTGTCTGCAATGGCAATGTCAGCCGCACAGGCAGCAGAGACCATCAAGGTCGGTGTGCTGCACTCTCTTTCCGGGACGATGGCAATTTCCGAAACCACGCTGAAGGACACCGTCCTGATGCTGGTCGATGATCTGAACAAGAACGGTGGTCTGCTTGGCAAGCAAGTCGAAGCAGTCGTCGTTGACCCGGCTTCTGACTGGCCGCTTTTTGCTGAAAAAGCCCGTGAGCTGATCGAACAGGAACAGGTTGATGTTGTGTTCGGTTGCTGGACGTCGGTTTCGCGTAAATCGGTTCTGCTGGTCTTCGAAGAACTCAACAGCATGCTGTTCTATCCGGTTCAGTACGAAGGTGAGGAAAGCTCGCGCAACGTGTTCTATACCGGTGCCGCTCCGAACCAGCAGGCCATTCCGGCTGTTGATTACCTGATGAGCGAAGATGGCGGCTCTGCCGAGCGTATCGTTCTTCTGGGTACCGACTATGTTTATCCGCGTACCACCAACAAGATCCTGCGTTCTTACCTGAACGGCAAGGGTATCTCCGATGAAGACATCATGGAGAACTACACCCCGTTCGGTCATTCCGACTGGCAGTCGATCGTTGCTGACGTGAAGGCATTCGCATCTGCTGGCAAGAAAACCGCAGTGGTTTCGACCATTAACGGTGACGCGAACGTTCCGTTCTACAAGGAACTGGCAAACCAGGGCATCAAAGCCGAAGACATTCCGGTTGTTGCCTTCTCGGTTGGTGAAGAAGAGCTGGCCGGTATCGATACCGCGCCGCTGGTTGGTCACCTTGCTGCCTGGAACTACTTCCAGTCGGTTGAGTCTGATGCCAACTCTGCCTTCATCGAGAAATGGCACGCCTTCATCGGTGATGAGTCGCGCGTAACCAACGACCCGATGGAAGCAACCTATATCGGCTTTAACATGTGGAAACAGGCTGTCGAGCAGGCTGGTACCACCGATGTTGATGCCGTTCGTCAGGCAATGTATGGCCAGGAAGTTGCCAACCTGACTGGTGGCACCGCTGTTATGAACACCAACCACCACCTGTCCAAGCCGGTTCTGATCGGCGAAGTTCAGGATGATGGTCAGTTCGACATCGTTTGGGAAACCGAAGGCACCGTCGTTGGCGATGCATGGTCGGACTTCCTGCCGGAAAGCGCAAAGCTGACCGCCGACTGGACCTATCCGTGGGTCTGCGGCAACTGTGAAAAACCGATGTACTAATTGGTTTCGGATGGGCCGGTCGTTTGTATGCGACCGTCCTGTTCACTTTGGGCTTTGGTGCTTCGGCACTTTGGCGCTGCCTTTCTGTGCGGCTCGGCCTGACCATTCTTTATTTCATTTTCCCATTTGCATTCAAAGGTTTGGTGATCATGCGCAATGACATGTTTTCGATGCTGCGCCGTTCTCCGTTCTGCATTCAACAGGCCCGCAAAGCTGTTCTTGGTTTCGGGATGCTTTTCGCCTGTCTTTTGATTTTTGCGACGGCCCTGCCCAAGGGGGCTATGGCCTATAGCGATGAAGAACTGCGCATTGTTGCCGAAGGTCTGAATGCAAAAAGTGCGACCACGAAAATCAAAGTGATCGAGGAAATGGCCGCAGACGGGGACCCCCGTGTTGCGCCTATCCTGCGCGCGATGCTTGAGGGCGATCTTTATGTCCGCGAAAGTGACGAGCACATCGTGATCACCCGCAAACAGGGCAAGGTCTATACCCATATCGACATCGTCAGCGGCGAAGAGGTTGGCGAAAGCGGATCGGGTGAAATTTCCAAGATCAAGGTCAATAACCGTCTGCGCGGTGTGCTGCGCGATGCCTTGGCGACGCTGAACCTGTTTAGCCCGGATTTGACGACGCGAACCAATGCGGTTGAACAGATCATGGATGCCCGCGATCCGGCGATGTTGCCGTTGCTTCTGCGTGCGATTGACCGCGAAGAAAACGAAACGCTTCTGGCACGGATGGAACTGGCGCGCGCCACCATGGCGCTGGCGGCTGGTGAAACCACCGAAGAACGCCTGGCTGCGATCGAAGTCCTTTCAAGTGAAACCACCCCGCAAATCCGGGCCGTGCTGTCGCAATTTGTCGCCAGTGCCGAGGCCGAGGGGTATGAGCCCGAAGTGGTTGCAGCTGCCGAAGATGCACTGGAATCTGTTGAGGGTCGCCTATCGACCTGGCAGACGGTTGGCGATGTGTATCGCGGCATCAGTCTGGGTTCGGTTCTGCTTCTGGCCGCTGTTGGTCTTGCCATTACCTTTGGGGTGATGGGGGTCATCAATATGGCCCATGGCGAGATGATCATGATCGGTGCCTATACCACCTTTATGGTGCAGCAGGCGCTAGGGTCATTCCTGCCATCCGGGTCGGCCTGGTCGCTGGTGATTTCAGTCCCGGCCGCCTTTCTGGTCGCGGGTGCCGTCGGGGTTGTGATCGAACGGTGTGTGATCCGGTTCCTTTATGGTCGTCCACTTGAAACCCTGCTTGCCACATGGGGTGTCAGCCTTGTTTTGCAGCAAGCAATCCGCACGATCTTTGGCGCGACCAACCAGCAGGTGACAGCACCCGATTTCATGAGTGGCGCGATCGAATTTTCGACCGGTCTGGTCCTGACCTATAACCGGCTGTGGATCATTTTGTTTAGTATCATCGTTGTTGCCGGGATCGCGGCTGTGCTGCGTTATACCGCGTTTGGTTTGCAGATGCGTGCTGTCACGCAAAACCGTCGCATGGCCGGATCGGTTGGTATTCGTACTGGCTATGTCGATGCGCTGACCTTTGGTCTGGGGTCGGGGATTGCCGGCATTGCTGGTGTGGCGCTTAGCCAGATTTCAAACGTCAGCCCGAACCTTGGTCAGACCTATATTATCGACAGCTTCATGGTCGTTGTGTTCGGCGGGGTCGGGAACCTTTGGGGCACGGTGCTGGGCGCGTTCAGCCTTGGCATCGTCAACAAGTTCCTTGAGCCGATGGCAGGTGCTGTTCTGGCCAAGATCTTTGTCCTGATTGCGCTGATCCTGTTTATCCAGAAACGACCCAAGGGGCTGTTTGCCCTTAAAGGTCGCGCGGTGGAGGCCTGATCCATGACCGATTATCGTCAAAAATATCAAATGACGCCGGTTATTGGCTGGCTCCTGAAAGACCGTGGCGGGATGATCCTTTTGGGCATTCTGATTGCGGCCGCCATTCTGGTGCCACTGAGCAACCTGTTGTTGCCGGAAAGCTCGGCCTTTCATGTGCCGACCTGGATGGTCAGTCTGCTGGGCAAGTATCTGTGCTACGCACTTCTCGCACTCAGTGTTGATCTGATTTGGGGCTTCTGCGGGATTTTGTCGCTGGGCCACGGGGCGTTCTTTGCGCTCGGCGGCTATGCCATGGGCATGTATCTGATGCGTCAGATCGGCGATCGCGGTGTTTATGGTGATCCGATCCTGCCGGACTTCATGGTCTTCCTGAACTGGCAGGAACTGCCATGGTACTGGTATGGCTTTGACATGTTCTGGTTTGCCATTGTCATGGCGATGTTCGTGCCGGGGCTTCTGGCCTTTGTGTTTGGCTTCCTTGCCTTCCGCTCGCGTGTGACCGGCGTTTACCTGTCGATCATTACGCAGGCCATGACCTATGCGCTCTTGCTTGCCTTCTTCCGCAACGATATGGGCTTTGGCGGCAATAACGGCCTGACCGATTTCAAGGATCTGCTGGGCTATTCATTGCAATCGGATGGCACGCGTGCCGGATTGTTTGTCGCATCCTGTGTGTTCCTCGGGGTTTGTTATGTGCTGGCACGGGGTATCACCCAGTCGCGTCTGGGCAAGGTTCTAATTGCCATCCGAGATGCCGAAAGCCGGGTGCGTTTCACCGGTTACCGGGTTGAATATTACAAGCTGTTCGTCTTTACCGTTTCGGCCGTGATGGCAGGTATTGCAGGCGCACTTTATGTGCCGCAGGTCGGCATCATCAACCCGGGCGAATTCGCCCCGGCCCTTTCGATTGAAATCGTTATCTGGGTCGCGGTTGGCGGGCGTGGCACGCTGTATGGTGCGGTGCTGGGCGCGTTTATCGTCAACTATGCCAAGACCTTCTTTACCGGGGCGATGCCGGACTTCTGGCTGTTCTTCCTGGGCGGGTTGTTCATTGCCGTTACCCTGTTCCTGCCAAAAGGTGTGATCGGGGCGGTTCCGGCATTCGGTTCGGCCGACCGGCAATCGATTATCACCGCCTGGCGCAAACGCCGCGCGAATGAAGGAGGCAAGGCATGAGCGAAGCAGCTGTTGAAATGAATGCCTCGGATAAGGAACAGGTTAAATCCGCCAAGTCGGAAACCATCCTCTATGTCGACGGGGTGTCGGTGACCTTTGACGGGTTCCGGGCACTTAATAACCTGTCCTTCTATGTCGAGCCGGGCGAACTTCGCGCCATCATCGGCCCGAACGGGGCGGGCAAGACAACGATGATGGATATCATCACCGGCAAGACCCGGCCTGATACCGGCGACGTGCTTTTTAAAAGCGAGATCGATCTGACCAAGATGGACGAGGCCGAGATTGCCAATCTGGGCATCGGGCGCAAGTTCCAGAAGCCGACCGTGTTTGAAAGCCATACGGTTTTTGACAACCTGCTTCTAGCCGCATCAGGCGGACGCGGGGTGTTTCAGGCGCTGTTTCATCGCCTTTCTGAGGCAGAAAAGATCAAGATCGAAAAGACGCTGGTCACCATCATGCTTGAAGACAAGCGTGATGAAATGGCGGCCAATCTTTCGCACGGCCAAAAGCAGTGGCTGGAAATCGGCATGCTGTTGATGCAGGAACCCGAACTTCTTCTGGTCGATGAACCGGTCGCCGGGATGACCGATTCCGAAACCGAGGAAACGGCGAAGCTTTTGCGGTCTATTGCCAAGGAATACTCGGTCGTCGTGGTCGAGCATGACATGGAGTTTGTCCGTGACCTTGATTGCAAGGTGACCGTGCTTCACGAAGGATCGGTTCTGGCCGAAGGTCGCCTTGATCACGTGCAGAAAGACCCGCGGGTCATTGAAGTCTATCTGGGGCGCTAGGGGAAAACTGTCATGCTTGATGTCAGCAATATTGATCTGTTTTACGGCGCGTCCCATGCGCTTCGCAAGGTGTCGCTGAATGCCGAAACCGGCAAGGTGACAGCGGTTCTGGGGCGTAACGGGGTTGGCAAAACATCGCTGATGCGGGCCGTGGTTGGTCAGCATCCGATTGCAGATGGCAATATCAAATGGGAAGGCAAGGATATCTCGCGCGATCCGTCCTGGCGACGTTCGGCCAATGGTATCGCGATTGTTCCGCAAGGGCGTGAGATCTTTCCGCTTCTGACCGTGAAGGAAAATCTTGAGACAGGGTTTGCCGCACTTCCGCGGGCGATGCGTCATATCCCTGATGAGATTTTCGAACTTTTCCCGGTCCTGCGGGATATGCTGGGCCGTCGTGGTGGTGACCTTTCGGGTGGGCAGCAGCAGCAGTTGGCCATTGGGCGTGCGCTTGTTACCCGTCCGCGTTTGCTGGTGCTTGATGAACCGACCGAGGGCATTCAGCCATCGATCATCAAGGACATTCAGCGCGTCATCAAACAGCTGGCCGATCGTGGCGATATGGCGATCCTGCTGGTCGAGCAGTATTTTGAATTTGCCCACGAACTGGCCGATGAGA
The DNA here is from genome assembly GCF_002709775.1 of Thalassospira sp. Lineage (GTDB taxonomy): Bacteria > Pseudomonadota > Alphaproteobacteria > Rhodospirillales > Thalassospiraceae > Thalassospira. The sequence goes on along the minus strand of NZ_PAQR01000001.1, from coordinate 9,007 downwards.
TTGTCGTGCTGGAGCGTGGCGAGGTTGTTTTGTCAGGCGCCAAAGAGACGTTGGACCGCGAAAAAGTCCGCGCCTATCTGACTGTTTGATCGGCATTTGCCAAAATTTTGCGCAAACAGCGTGCTTTCAATCGGACCAAACACCGCCAAATACCCTGTATCAGCAGGGTGTTGGCGGTTGGCCCGCATCTTGCTGTGAAGCCCCTTGGTATTAAGGTCCCGTAAGTGGGCCGCTTTAATCAGGTGTCTTTGTGCAGCTTCGCAAACTTGAACCGACAACATCCGCAAATCCGAATGCGGAGATGGAAACGCCAGCAACGCCTGCCCGCATCATCACCGATGGCCGGGCCGAGGTGACGTTCCGTCAGGGCACAGGTGCGGCCCATCAGGGCGGGCATGCGGCACTTGATCATCTTTATTACCGTGACCCGATGAAAATCCTGTTCCCACGCCCGGTGGCGGGGGATTTGACGACAGCTGTTCTGGTCACGACATCGGGTGGCATGGTCGGCGGTGACAAGTTGGCCTTTGCCGGCAAGGTCGAAGAAGGCGCATCCGCGCTGTTTACCGCGCAGGCGGCAGAAAAGATTTACCGGTCGGTCGGACCGGGTTGCGAAATGTCGGTCGAGCTTGATGTTGCTGATGGCGGCTGGCTTGAATGGTTGCCCCATGAGAGCATCCTGTTTGATCAGGCGCGTCTGAAACGCAAAACAACCGTGCGTGCATCGGGAAGCGGCATGGTCATGGCCGGCGAGATGATGGTGTTTGGCCGCCTTGCGCGCGGTGAGGTGTTTACCACCGGACTTGCGCGCGATGCGTGGGATGTCTCGATAGACGGGCGTCCGATCTGGCGTGATGCGCTGCATCTTGAAGGTGATGTGTTGCGCATGCTTGATCACGAAGCGGCCTTTGACGGTGCGCGGGCCAATGCGACCGCCATTCTGGTCGGGCATGGGGCGCAAGATCAGCTTGAAGCCGCGCGCGACTGTTTGGCGCAGGCGACCGAGGGGCTGGAGCCGCGCGACGTGTTGTGTGCCGCGACCGCGATGAAGGGGATTGTGATTGCGCGTTTCATGGCGCGCGATCCGATGAAATTGCGCCGGGTTTACGGTGCGTGGTGGAAAGCATTCCGCCATCAAACAAGGGGGCTTCCCGCACGCTTGCCGCGTTTGTGGGAGATTTAATCGATGAAGCCAAGGAGTAGGCAGGCATGAATCTGACGCCACGCGAAAAGGACAAACTGCTGGTTTCGGTTGCCGCCATGGTGGCGCGCAATCGCCTTGCACGGGGGGTGAAGCTGAACCATCCCGAAGCGATCGCGATCATCACCGACTATGTCGTCGAAGGTGCGCGTGATGGCAAATCTGTTGCCGATCTGATGCGCGACGGGGCGACCGTGATCACGCGCGATCAGGTGATGGATGGCATTGCCGAAATGATCCACGAAATTCAGGTCGAAGCGACCTTCCCGGACGGGACGAAGCTTGTGACCGTTCATGAACCGATCCGTTAAGGAAAGAGGAGCGCGTTATGATTCCAGGTGAAATCATTACCAAGGAAGGCAGCCTCATCCTGAACGAGGGGCGTGAAACCAAAACCATCACCGTTGCCAATACCGGGGACCGTCCGGTGCAGGTGGGGTCGCACTATCATTTCTATGAAACCAATCCGGGTCTTGATTTTGACCGTGAAGCCGCACGTGGCTTCCGCCTTGATATCCCGGCCGGCACCGCTGTTCGTTTCGAGCCGGGCCAGTCGCGCGAAGTCAATCTGGTGAAATATGCCGGTACCGGCACGGTCTATGGCTTTAACGCCAAAATCAACGGCAAGCTTTAAGCGGGGGATGGAATAAATGGCTTATGAAATTGATCGTCCGTCCTATGCGGCCATGTTTGGCCCGACTGTTGGTGACAAGGTCCGTCTGGCTGATACCGACCTGATCATCGAGGTCGAGAAAGACTTCACCACCCTTGGCGAGGAAGTCAAATTCGGCGGCGGCAAGGTGATCCGTGATGGTATGGGCCAGTCACAGGCAACACGCGCCGATGGTGCGGTTGATACCGTGATCACCAATGCCCTGATCCTTGATTACACCGGCATCATCAAGGCCGATATCGGCATTCGTGATGGCCGTATTGCCGGGATCGGCAAGGCCGGCAACCCGGATGTGCAGCCCGGTGTCGACATCATCATTGGTCCGGGTACCGAAATCATTGCCGGTGAAGGCAACATCATCACCGCTGGCGGTATTGATGCCCACATTCACTGGATCTGCCCGCAGCAGGTTGAAGACGCGCTTTATTCCGGCGTGACCAGCATGCTGGGCGGCGGTACCGGCCCGGCGGCGGGCACGAACGCCACCACCTGTACGCCAGGCCCTTGGCATATTGCCCGGATGCTGCAAGCAGCAGACGGCATTCCGATGAATATCGGCTTCTTTGGCAAGGGCAATGCGACCCTTCCGGGATCGCTGATCGAGCAGGTCAAGGCAGGTGCCTGTGGCCTGAAGCTTCATGAAGACTGGGGCACGACCCCGGCTGCGATTGATACCTGCCTGTCGGTTGCGGATGACCTTGATGTGCAGGTCATGATCCATACCGATACCCTGAATGAAAGCGGCTTTGTCGAGCACACCCGTGCATCGTTCAAGGGCCGCACCATTCACACCTTCCACACCGAAGGTGCTGGCGGTGGCCATGCGCCCGATATCATCAAGCTGTGCGGTGAAGCCAACGTATTGCCGAGCTCGACCAATCCGACCCGTCCGTTCACGGTCAATACGATTGACGAGCATCTTGATATGCTGATGGTTTGCCATCACCTTGATCCGAAGATCCCCGAAGACGTCGCCTTTGCCGAAAGCCGTATCCGTCGTGAAACCATCGCGGCCGAGGATATCCTGCATGATCTGGGCGCGTTTTCGATTATCTCGTCTGACAGTCAGGCCATGGGCCGCGTTGGTGAGGTCATCACCCGTACCTGGCAGACCGCCGACAAGATGAAAAAGCAGCGCGGTGCATTGCCCGAGGATGCCGGGGCAGGCAACGATAACTTCCGCGCCAAACGCTACGTTGCGAAATACACCATCAACCCGGCGATTGCGCAGGGTATTGGTGCGCATGTCGGCTCCATCGAAGTCGGCAAGATCGCCGATCTTGTTGTCTGGAAGCCGATGTTCTTTGGCACAAAGCCCGACATGGTGATCAAGGCTGGCATGATTGCCGCTGCTGCCATGGGCGATCCGAACGCGTCGATCCCGACACCGCAGCCGGTCCATTACCGCCCGATGTTTGGTGCGTATGGCAATGCGCTTGCGAAATCGAGCTTCTCGTTCGTATCGCAAGCGGGCATTGATGCCGGAATTGCTGCCGAGTTCGGTCTGTCGAAGGAACTTCTCGCCGTATCAAACACGCGTAATATCGGCAAGAAGGACATGAAGCTGAATGACGCACTGCCGGTGATGGAAGTTGATCCGGAAACCTATCAGGTGACGGCGGATGGCGAACTTCTGACCTGTCAGCCGGTGGATGTTGTGCCGATGGCGCAGCGTTACTTCCTGTTCTGATCGGTGGTAGCAAACTCCATGCGTCACGCTATTGAACATATCCCGGTTGATCGTGCCGACACATCGGAAGTGCGCGGCACGGTAACCCTGGCCTTTTCCGATCGGCATCGCCGCCGTATTCGCTTGCATGATGATGCGGGGGAACCGTTCCTGCTGGATCTGCCACATGCGGTGCGTCTGGCGGACGGGGACCGGTTGCGCCTGGCGGATGGCGGGGTGATTGTCGTGCGCGCGGCGGATGAACCGGTTCTGACCATCACGGCGGCCGGTCCGATTGCAACCGCCAAACTTGCCTGGCATATCGGTAACCGCCACACCCCGGTTCAGGTATTGAATGACGGGCGTTTGCGCATCATTGATGACCATGTCATGCGCGACATGATCACCGGCCTTGGCGGTGCAGTGGAAAACGAAATTGCACCGTTTGATCCGCTGAATGGCGCCTATCACGGGCTCGGTGGTGCGCATGGGCACAGCCATGGCCATGATCATTTCGACCATGATGATCATGGCCATTCATCGCATGCCGATCACTCCCACGATCATCATCACGGGCATTCCCATGACCATGGATGATCTGACCCTTAACCCTGCTGGCCTGATGCGGTTGATGACGTGGTTAAGTCCGTCATTCCCGGTTGGTGCCTATACCTATTCGCATGGCGTTGAATATGCCGTCGAAGACGGGCGGGTGACATCGGCCGATAGCCTGATCAACTGGGTTGAAGGGGTTCTGGAATTCGGTGCCGGGCGGATTGATGCCGTGCTGTTTTGTGCCGCATGGCGGGCAGCGCGTGCGGGCGATGAAGCGGCTCTGTTTGACATCGGCATTGAGGCCGATTGTTGGCGCGGCACATCCGAAATGGCGCTGGAGGCAACCGCACAGGGACGTGCCTTTGTCTCGACCGTGCAAAAGGTCTGGGGTGATGGAATGATTACCCGCTGGGCCAGTGCCATGCGCGAAGATGATCGTTTGCCATCCTATCCGGTGGCGGTGGGCATTGCCGCGGCCCAGTCCGATGTGCCGCTACGGGATGCGCTGACAGCCTATTTGCATGCGATGGCGGCAAACCTTGTGTCCAGTGCGGTGCGTCTGGTGCCGCTGGGCCAGACCGATGGTGTGCGATCGCTGACATCCCTTGATGGGGCGGTCACCATTGCGGTCGATCACGCCATGCAGACTGAACTTTCCGATCTTGGTGCTGCGGCACCGATGGTCGACTGGACATCAATGAAACACGAAACCCAATATACGAGGCTATTTAGATCATGAGCTCTCCCCTTCGTATCGGAATTGGTGGCCCGGTCGGGTCCGGTAAAACCGCCCTTCTGGAGCGCCTGTGCAAGGCGATGCGCGATGATTTCAACATCGCTGCGATCACAAATGACATCTATACCCGCGAAGACGCCGAATTCATGACCCGTTCGGGGGCGCTTGCGGCTGACCGTATTGCCGGTGTTGAAACCGGTGGCTGCCCGCATACGGCCATTCGTGAAGATGCCTCGATCAATCTGGCGGCGGTCGAAGACATGGCGGCCAAGCATGCCGGGCTTGAGGCGATCTTTATTGAATCGGGTGGCGATAACCTGTCTGCCACCTTCTCGCCGGAGCTGGCCGATATCACGATTTACGTCATCGACGTTTCGGCAGGCGACAAAATCCCGCGTAAAGGTGGCCCGGGCATTACCCGTTCGGACCTTTTGGTGATCAACAAGACCGATCTGGCGCCGCTGGTGGGTGCGGATCTGGGTGTGATGGATCGCGATGCCAAGAAAATGCGCGGTGATCGTCCGTTCCTGTTTACCAATCTCAAGGCAATGGATGGCCTTGAGGACGTGAAAAACTTCATCATCGAGACAGGGGGGCTCCGCCAATCCGCAGCATCCTGATATGGGGATATAAGGAAAGCTGCACGGGCAAGGCCATGTGCCTTGACCCAAGGATGACGGGAGCACGCATCGCCCGGCCAGAAATGGCCGGGCGTTTGTGTTTCCGGGTCAAAAATCAAATACGCAACTTTTTAGTTGCATAATGAAATCTCTTCTGGCAGTTTAAATGCAACCAGGAGGTTGCGTTATGTCAAATACCATTGAGAAGTCGATTGAAATCAAAGCATCCCGGTCGCGCGTGTGGCGGGCCCTGACAGACCATCAGGAGTTCGGCACATGGTTCGGGATTGATATCAGGGCGCCGTTCGTCGTGGGCGAGGTGTCCAGGGGCATGATGACCATCGAAGGGTTCACCCATGTGCCGTGGAACTCCACGATCAAGGCGATGGAGGAACCGGCCTATTTTGCCTATACATGGCATCCCTATGCGGTCGATCCCGATATCGATTACAGTGGCGAACCTGAAACCCTTGTCGAATTCTGGCTGGAAGAAACAGCCGGCATGACATCGGTAAAGGTGCGCGAAACCGGATTTGATAAACTGCCACCCCATCGCATTGCTGATGCGCTGCGGGCCAATACAAATGGCTGGGGTTTCCAGTTGGAAAATATCAAGAAACATGCAGAAACCTGAAAAAAATACAGATAATGGCGATCAGGACCGGGATTTTTCCGTCCTGTTTGCCGCCTTGGGCGATCCGACACGGTTGGCGATCTTTGATCGGCTGGCCGATGGCAGGCCGCGCTCGATCTCGGCCCTGTCTGATGATGCGGACATGACCCGCCAGGCAGTGACAAAGCATCTGCGCGTGTTGGAGGCAGCCGGGCTTGTGCAAAACCATCGGGTCGGGCGCGAAAGCCAATATGCCTTCTGCCCCGATCAACTGGCCGAGGCGCGTGCCTATCTTGATCAGGTGGCGGGACGTTGGGAATCTGCCCTGATGCGGCTTAAAACCTTTGTCGAAGACGGTGAGGCCTAAGGTTTTGAAATCCATTGCATATTAGAAGTGTGCGGGTCTTAAGGCGGTCAATCATGCGTCATTTTGCTTGGCGATGAAGATATTTGCGGTTATCCCATAGCGCGTTGAGCCGGTCGGGCGGACCGGTTAACGAAGGCAGTCCTGCTCAAGGGGTTGATTGCAGTTCTGTCTTATAACGGGAATGGGAAACCGTTACATGAAGACCAAAGATATCGTCTATGTCGCCCTGTTCGCGGCCCTGACCGCCGTTCTTGGGCTGTTTCCGCCAATTACCCTTCCGGTGACCGGTGTTCCGGTGACGGCTCAATCGCTTGGTCCGATGCTGGCCGGGGCCATTCTGGGTGCCCGTCGTGGCGGACTTTCGATTGTTCTTTTCCTTGTTCTGGTTGCTGTTGGCTTGCCGCTCTTGTCTGGTGGGCGCGGTGGCTTTGGCGTGATGATCGGGGTGACCGGCGGGTTCATGTTTGGCTGGGCCATTTCGGCCTTTGTCATCGGACTTCTGATCGAGAAGTTCTGGAACCGCCTGAATGTTCTCAATGCGGGCCTTTCCATCGCCTTTGGCGGGATTGTCGTGCTCTATGCCATTGGCAATGCCTGGGTCGCGGTCGTGGCCGAGATCAGCTATTGGCAGGCAACCGTCGGTGCGGCACCGTTCCTGATTGGGGATGCCATCAAGGTCGTGATCGCAACGGCCGCATGCCTTGCGGTACGCCGCGCCTATCCCTTGATTTCCAAGGCGGGCTAACGTCTTATGGGCGCAAGTGATGTGCTTGCGCCCGTTTTGAACCTGTTTTTTAGCCCGTACCAGTTTCCCTGATAACTCCGGACGCCCCAGATGATCCGACTTGAAAATGTCTCTGTGCAGTTTGAGCAGCGACGTGCGCTTGCTGATATTGACCTGACGCTAACGGAAAAGCGGATCGGGATTGTTGGCGCGAACGGGTCGGGGAAAAGCACCTTTGTCAGGTTGCTAAATGGCCTTCAAACCGCAACGTCGGGACGGGTCCTTGTCGATGATCTGGACGCAGCAAAGGACGGCCGCAAGCTACGTCGTCATGTCGGTTTTGTCTTTCAGAACCCCGATAACCAGATCGTCTATCCGGTGGTCGAGGAAGACATTGCCTTTGGCCTGAAACCGCTCAAGCTTTCCAGGGATGAGGTCAATCGACGCATTGATGACGTGCTCGCACGCTATGACCTTCAGGATTTCAAAACCCATCCAAGCCATTTGCTTAGTGGCGGGCAAAAGCAGCTCCTTGCCATCTCTGGCGTGCTGGTGATGGAGCCGCGCTATATCGTGTTTGATGAGCCGACCACGCTTTTGGACCTGCGCAATCGCAACCGGGTACAGCGCGCCATTGCCGAGCTCGATCAGACGGTGATCACGGTGTCCCATGATCTTGATCTGATTGCCGATTATGACCGGGTACTGGCGTTCGAGGCAGGCCGCGTGGTTCTTGATGGCACGCCATCCGAAGTTCTTCCGAAATATCGGGAGATGATGGCGTGATCGCGGGCCTTTATATCGACGGGAACTCCGCCCTGCACCGGGCTGCTGCCGGAGCAAAAATCCTTGCCATGATTGCCCTTGGTACAGGCGTGTTCCTGATCCCCGATTGGCCGGTGGTGGCGGTTGTTCTGGCGACCGTCTTGCTGCTCTATCCCGTCTCTGGCTTTGGTCCGCGCATTTTGTGGGCGCAGATCAAACCGGTCCTGTGGTTGCTTCTGATCTTTTTTGCCGCTCAGCTTTGGCTGGCTGACTGGCAGGCGGGGTTGCTGGTGGTGAGCCGGATTGCCGCAATTGTGCTGTTTGCATCGCTTGTGACCCTGACCACCAAAACATCCGACCTTCTGGCGTCGCTTGAACGCGCCATGCAGCCCCTGCGACCGATTGGCGTCAATCCGGAAAAGGTCAGTCTGGCGATTTCGATGGTGCTGCGCTTTATCCCGGTGATCGCACAGGTGGCAGGCGAAATTCGCGATGCCCAACGCGCGCGTGGCCTTGATCGGTCCATTGTTGCGATGGTCGTGCCGCTGATCATTCGTACGCTTAAAATGGCCGATGATGTTGCCGATGCGATTGATGCGCGCAGTTTTGATTAGGCCTTAGCGCCGAACATCCGTTCAGCCACCCTCAAAAGAAAAGCCCCGACACGCCTGAGGGGGGGATGGGTGCGGCGTGCCGGGGAAGTCGAAGATCGTTGGTGCAATCAGCTCAGTCCAAGATGCTTGGCGTGGAAGCGGATATGATCTTCGATAAAGGTCGAGATGAAATAGTAGCTGTGGTCATAGCCATCCTGAATGCGGATGGTGACCGGGTAGTTTGATGTCTTGGCAGCTGCTTCAAGCACTTCGGGTTTAAGCTGCTCGGCCAAAAAGCCATCTGCACCGCCCTGATCGACCAGAGCCGGGGTCTGAACATCGGGGGCACTTGCGGCCTTCATCAGTTCCGAGCTGTCCCAGTCTTTCCACACTGACTTGTCATCGCCGAGATAATTGCCAAGTGCCTTCTGGCCCCACGGGCAATTCAGTGGCGACACAATCGGCGCAAATGCAGAAACCGATTTATACTG
>NZ_PAQR01000015.1 GCF_002709775.1 Thalassospira sp. | reverse complement strand
TTGTTCATGGAATTTCCTTCGGAAAAATGCAGACAATTGCGCGTAAAATAGGGAGAGTGGGGGCACACTTGCAAGGGTGTGAATTCATTCATAGTGGCAGACATGCGCAACAATCATCGCCAAAGCCCGGAAACCAGCGACTCAGAGCTTGAAAAAAAGCCCGCAGGAAACGCGCGCTTTTCCCATCAGCGCGATAAAAAGTCGAAAGATCAGAAGCGCGAACCCAAACGCCCGCGCAAGGTCACCCGCGACTATCTGATGAATTACGCCACCTGGTATCTCGAACGCTTTGCCGCCTCGCGCGCCCGCCTTGAAACCCTGATGCGCGGCAAAATCCGCCTGTCCATCGCCGAATACGGCACCGACCCGGACGAAGCTGTCGAATGGATGAATTCCGTCCTGTCGGCCTGTGAAAAGGCCGGCTTCATCAATGACGATGCCTATGCCAAGGGCCGCGCACGATCCCTGCTTAGGCGTGGGAAGGCGCTACGCGTCATCGCAGCGGACCTGTCCGCGCGCGGCATCGCCAGCGACCAGATCGATGCCGCCTTGACCGCGCTTAAGGCGGAGGCCGATGACGCCGCCTATGAAGAAGTCCGTGGCACAGATCCCAACATCGCCGCCGCTGCGGCCTATGCCCGCCGTCGCCGTCTTGGTCCATGGCGCCGCCCCGACATTCGCGAAGAAAAACGCGACAAGGATATGGCAGCCCTTGCCCGTCAGGGCTTTGGCTATGACACCGCAACCCGCATCATCAATAGCGAGATCGAGGAACTCGAAGACCTGCTCTCGATGATCGACGGGATTTGATTGTGCTCCCAAAGACCGCTATCAAGGAACAAATCCATTTTGATACGGAGACCCAACCATGATGGTCCGCATCTATCACAATCCGCGCTGCTCGAAATCGCGCCAGACCCTCGCCATGATCGAAGAACAGGGCATCACGCCCGATGTGATTGCCTATCTCGACACTCCGCCGACCCCGCAGGAGCTCTCAGGCATCCTTGATATGCTGGGTATGAAACCCGAAGACATCCTGCGCAAGAAGGAAGCAAAGGAAGAAGGCATCGCCGATCTGCGCGGCAATGAGCTGATCGAAGCCCTCTGCGCCCATCCGCGCGCCCTTGAACGCCCGATTGTCGTCAATGGCGACAAGGCCGTTCTCGGCCGTCCGCCGGAAAACGTTCTGGAAATTCTGTAACACCACCATCAACAGGTTCCCGCCTTCGCGGGAACGACGGACAATTGGCGTCATGCCCGCGCAGGCGGGCATCCAAGCAGCGCTAAAAACAAACGATCTCAAACGCCTGTGCCCACCCGGCACGGGCGTTTTTCGTAATTAATAAAAGTCGAACATCCCCAGACGTATTATGTCTTGCGCAGAAAAACATGCATGTACCTGTGGGGAGGTCGTCGATGATTGCTGCTTTTGCCCTGATCCTTGTCTGCCAGCTGTTTGGCGAGGTGGTCTCGGAACTGTTTGATCTGCCAGTACCCGGACCGGTGATTGGTCTGGTGTTGCTCTTTGTCGGGCTTCTGATCAAACGCAACCCACCCAAGGTGCTGACCGATGCGGCTGACAATCTGCTAATCCATTTTTCGTTGCTGTTTGTTCCGGCCGGCGTCGGGGTTGTGACCCAGATTGATCGCCTTAAGGGCGACTGGCTGCCGATTGCAGCGGCCCTGATCGTCTCCACCCTGCTTGCCATGGTGCTGACCGCCCTTTTGATGTCGAAACTCCTGCCCAAGGCCAAACCGGGCGAGACGCTGGAGGACGGGCAATGAACGAGACCGATATCACCCAGCTTTGGGTTTACCTCTCGGCCAAGCCGCTGACGGGCCTGACCATCACCCTTGTCGCCTATGCCATCGGCTTCTGGCTGTATCAGAAAAGCGACCGCAACCCGATCTGCAATCCGGTGGTGATCGCCATCGCCCTGATTGCCATGTTGCTCAAAGTCACCGGCACGCCCTATGCGACCTATTTCGAGGGCGCGCAGTTCGTCCACTTCCTCCTCGGCCCGGCCACCGTCGCCCTCGCCGTGCCGCTGTTCCGGCAGACCGAAACGCTGAAACGCGCGCTCCCCGTAATTGCCTTTGGCGTTCTGTTCGGATCCCTGGTCGCCAGTGCCAGCACGGTCATTCTGGCCTGGGCACTGGGCGCAAGTCCCGAAACGCTCGCATCGCTTGCCCCGAAATCGGTCACCACACCGGTTGCCATGGGCATTGCCGAAAACATTGGTGGCGTCCCAGCCCTGACCGCTGTCTGCGTGATTGCGACGGGGATTGTTGGGGCCACCCTTGGCCCGATGGTGATGAATATGGCCCGCCTCAAAGATTGGCGTGCACGCGGCTTTGCCATGGGCGTTGCATCACACGGCATCGGAACCGCGCGCGCCTTTCAGGTCAATGAAACCGCCGGTGCCTTTTCCGGCCTCGCCATGGGACTGAACACGCTGGCCACTGCACTGACCATCCCGTTCCTGTGGCACTGGATATTCGGATAGACAAAAAAGGGTGGGCCCAGCCAAGCCGGACCCACCCTTTCTGCTCGTATCCCGCCAAAGCGGGTCGTTGTGATCAGCCTGCGCGCAATTGCGACAGGAAGTCCGAAACGGTTTTTTGCAGACCATCGATCTGCTTGGCCAATGCGCCAACATTCTCATCAAGTTCACTGGCGGCAGCACCACTATTGGCAGCAGCTTCATGAATCTCGTTGATGTTGGCGACGACCTCGGTGGATCCGGACGATGCACTGGTCGCACTGTTGGCGATTTCATTCACGGCCGAGTTCTGTTCGCTCACCGCAGATGAAATGCCCGCAGCGATGTCGTTGATCGACGAAATCGTATGCGTGACCTTCTCAATGGCATCGACCGTAACCTTGGTCTCGTCCTGAATGGCCCCGATCTGCTGGGCAATTTCATCAGTCGCCTTGGCCGTCTGGTTGGCAAGGTTTTTGACCTCTTGCGCAACAACCGCAAAGCCCTTGCCGGCTTCACCGGCACGGGCCGCCTCGATCGTGGCGTTCAGCGCCAGAAGGTTGGTCTGGGCAGCGATATCGTTAATCAGGCTGACGACCTGACCAATACGTTCTGCTGCCTCGGCCAGACCGCCGACCATTTCGTTGGCACGCGATGCTTCACCCACAGCGGTTTCTGCAATCGCAGTCGATTCACGAACCTGATCACCAATGCCGCTGATCGACGCGGTAAGCTCCTCGGTCGCGGCTGCAACCGTCTGAACGCTTTGCGCCGAATTGTTTGCCGCTTCGGACACACGCTGGCTCTGGCTCAGCGAATGGTTTGCCGACTGACGCATCAGTTCGGTCGATTTCTGCATGCCGCTGGAAGACTGGCGCACAGAAGCCACGATTTGACCAATCGACTGTTCAAGTTCATGAGCCAGACGGTTGCGCTGATCGATACGCTCTTTTTCAGCACGCTTTTCGGCTTCGGCACGCGCGGTTTCTGCCTCGCCGATTTTCTCGGCCGTTTCACGCCAGCGCAAAAGACCATTGGCGATCAGGCCAATCTCGTCCTTGCGTTCGGTAAAGGAAACTTCCTCGGAAAAATCACGTTCCACAAAGCGCGAAATGGTCTGGCCAAGTTCATTTAGCGGACCAAGCTGCCAACGCAGCAACAGGAACAGCAGAACCGCAGAAACGATGGCAACGATCACACCGACAATCGCGATACGTGTTTCAATCTCGCCCGCAACCGCAGCGACCTCAGCCTTTTTGATGCCGACATAAAGAATACCAAGCGTATCACCTGACGGCGATTTAATCGGCGAATACTGGGTTACATACTGCGTGCCAAGAATAAGCGCTTCGCCGCGGAACGTATTGCCCGACATGATCGGCTCATAAGCGGCACTGCCCTTGCCCAGCATCGTACCCACAGCACGCTGGCCGTCCGGCTTGATGATGTTGGTTGAAACGCGGACAAAGTCCTGCTCTGCCGGGACGAAGGCAAACACGGTTGCCGTCTGGCCGGTGGCAGCCCCGATGGAATCGATCAGTTCGTGTGACGACAGATCGGGAATTTCCGGGATCACCAGATTGGTGGTTTCACCATCTTCGGAAATTTTCATGGAAAATTCGGGATGATTATCCTGCAGGATCGTTGCGGCGACACGCAGGTTCAGCTTCTGGGACTCCAGGCTGTCGCTTGCGACCTTGTCGTCGATGCTCTGCATGATCAGCAAGCCCAGAAGCACGATGCCGCCAATCAAAATGGCGACGGCGGCCAAAGCCACCTTCAAAATCAAACTCTTAGACATTCTCTCTCCCTTCGACCTGGCCCGGTGACACAATCATCGGCCGTCCCGAATAGCTCCCCTAAGAACGCGCGCGGGCTGCCCGAACTTAGAACGATTATATTGTATTAAATACCACAAATTGAACTTTCGTATATAGGGAAACTTTGACCCGCGTTTTAACCCTATCCGATTAGAACAAAAGGGAACTCCAGACATCTGATACCGGAACGTAGGAATTCCAGTTCAAACACGCCTATTCTTTGGTGGTGCTTTTGATTGATATGGTGATTGTCAGAAGATTTACGCGAATATTTTTCGGCCTCCTTTCAACATCACCACAACCTTACATAGAACATCTTTCATTTTCGTAAACCTCGTCAAATAAACTAAACCCGCCAAACATCACTTTCGTGTGTTTGACGGGCTTCTCGGGGAAACTGGCAAGCGGCGTTTCAGGCCGACATTGGCTTTGGGACAGGTTTGCGCAGGCGCAATCCGTCACGGATATTCAGACCGATCAGACCGATATTAACCGCACCAGCCAGAAGCTCGATCCCCTGGATGGCGGCGAACAAGCCATCAAACCGGCCATGCTGCGCGAAGACGGCAAGGCTGATGGCTGCGGGCACCAAGATCAGGATGCCGTTGGCCGCGATCAGCTTCATGCGGCGTAATTTTGTCTGCAAAATTCCCGTCGGTTTTCCGCCAGACAGGGCAAAACCCGACCCGCCCGTGGTGATCAGGGCGGGCACCAGCCCGAAAAGGCCCCAGGCAATCGCGGTTTTCACCAGCACGATCTCGCTGATGTTGCCGCGCAGTTCGACGATGATCGTCGCCAGCCAGAAGCTGGCGATAAAAACAAGGGCGGCCGCGCCCGCCAAGCGATGCAGGCGTGACAGCAGGGAACGATGGGATGTGGACATCGAAATCTCTCTTTTACGATGGGTGATTACGATGTGGCGCCACACATTGTTTGTGACCTTGGCAAGGACAGTTCAGGTACATGGTGTTTGCGAGAAAACACTCGCGACCATTGATGTCATTGCGTAAGGTACAGGAATTAAATAGCACGCTATGTTTTATATAGCAAGCTATGTATTCTTGATATTGAGAAACCACCATGTCGCTAAATCGCCACCAGTCCGCCGGATACATGACCAACTGGGCCGCCCGTCTGTTTGCCCGGGCGATTGACCAAAAGCTCAAGCCACTGGGGTTCAGTAGCGGCTATTTGCCGGTGTTCTTCGCCCTTGCCGATGGCGGTGCGCGCACGCAAAAGCAACTGGCCCGCGATGCCGGCATTGAACAGCCGACCATGGCCGCAACCCTGAACCGCATGGAACGTGACGGATTGATCACCCGCGAAAAGGATTCTGAGGACCGCCGTGTCACCCATATCCGCCTCAGTCCAGAAGCACGCGAAAACGCTAAGGACATTCAGGCCATCGTTGATCAGGTCAACGAAGCCGCTCTTTCGGGGTTAAACAGTCTGGAACAACGGGTGTTTCTTGATGCGCTGGGCAAGGTGACCACGTCCCTTGCCAAGGCCGAGGACGAGGACGACCCCAAGCCTGACGATCAGTAATCGACCTTGACGAAATAAAGCCCGTCGGCCGGGGCTGTTGGTCCGCCAGCCGCACGGTCGCAGGCCTCAAGCGCATGTTTGACATCAATCGGCTTCCAGCTGCCCTTACCGACCAGCACCAAGGTCCCCACCATATTGCGCACCTGATGATGCAGGAAGGACCGGCTTTCGGTATGCACCCGGATTTCCAGCGGGTTTTCGATGCCGCGCGTGACTTCAAGCTTTTCCAGCGTCTTGATCGGGCTTTTCGCCTGACACTCGGTCGCGCGAAAACTGGTAAAATCAAACGTCCCGATCAGATGCTGGGCCGCTTCATTCATCGCATCAACATCCAAAGGCTTATAGATGCCCCAGGCCAGCCCCGCCTCAAACGTCAGCGGCGCACGGCGATTGATGATGCGATACATGTAATAGCGTTTCTTTGACGAAAAACGCGCATGGAAGTCTTCCGTGACTTCCTCGCATTCCTTGATCGCCACCGGATCGGGTTTGAGGTGATGATTGATCGCGTTCATTACTGCTTCGGCCGGGTAATATTTTGGCAGATCGAAATGCACCACCTGCCCCAGCGCATGCACCCCGGCATCGGTCCGGCCCGAAACATAGACGCGCACAAACGCCCCGACGAATTTTTCGATCGCGGTCTCAAAGACCTTTTGAACCGAAATCACTTCGTCCTGGTACTGCCAGCCGTGATACGGGCGGCCATCATATTCGACGGTACATTTATAGCGCTGCATGGCCTGCTTATAACCGGGCTTTCAAACGAAAACGAGGGGCAATCATGCCCCTCGCTTGTCTCTCCACAATTGCTTGCGGAAACTTACTTCACGCTGTCGCGGTCAAAACCAAGACGCAGACGAAGGGCATTCAGTTTGATGAAGCCTTCTGCATCCCGCTGGTTATAGACGGTGTCGGCTTCGAACGTGACATGCTCTTCGGAGTAGATCGAGTTCGGCGACTTGCGGCCCGTCACGGTCACGTTGCCTTTGTACAGATCAAGGCGAACAACGCCGTTGACGGTACGCTGGGTTTCGTCGATCAGGCGCTGCAGGGCCTGACGTTCCGGCGACCACCAGTAACCGTTATAGATCATCTCGGCGTAACGCGGCATCAGCTCGTCTTTCAGGTGACCTGCGTTACGGTCAAGGGTGATGCTTTCCATTGCACGGTGCGCAACCGACAGGATGGTGCCGCCCGGGGTTTCGTAAACGCCGCGCGACTTCATGCCAACATAACGGTTTTCAACCAGATCAAGACGACCAATGTCGTTCTTGCCAGCAACATCGTTGAGCTTGGTCAGCAAAGTGGCCGGGCTCATGCGTTCGCCATTAACAGCAACCGGGTTGCCCTGCTCGAACTCGATTTCGATCGTGGTGATCGCATCGGGTGCGTTCTGCGGCGATACGGTGCGCTCGAACATTTTCTCGTCCGGCTTGACCCACGGATCTTCCAGCGCCTTGCCTTCATAGGAAATGTGCAGAAGGTTGGCATCGGTCGAATAGGGCGGCTCATCGCCACCAAGCTTGTCGGCCGAGATCGGGATCTGGTGATCGCGTGCGAATTGCAGAAGGGCGGTACGCGAGTTCAGCTTCCATTCACGCCACGGCGCGATGACCTTGACGTTCGGCTTCAGGCCATAATAGCCGAGCTCGAAACGAACCTGGTCGTTGCCTTTGCCGGTCGCACCGTGGGAAACGGCATCTGCACCGACTTCCTCGGCGATTTCGATCTGGCGCTTGGCAATCAGCGGACGCGCGATCGAGGTCCCGAGCAGGTAAACACCTTCATAAAGGGCGTTGGCACGGAACATCGGGAAGACGAAGTCGCGGACGAATTCTTCGCGCAGATCGTCGATGAAGATCTGTTTGACGCCGAACATCTCTGCCTTTTTGCGGGCCGGTTCCAGCTCTTCGCCCTGGCCGAGGTCGGCGGTGAAGGTCACGACTTCGCAGTTATATTCTTCGCGAAGCCATTTCAGGATGATGGAGGTATCCAGACCGCCTGAATAGGCAAGGACGACCTTTTTGACCTGATCGCTCATGGGAGTGACGCCTTTCTTCTTCCGATGTAATGCAGGGCGCGGCACCAAACGCCTGCGTCCTGTCGGGGCTGCAACTCATCTGTCGCAAATCGCCCCTAGACCTTGAGCGCGGAGTATAGGAAAACACTACTAAGGGGCAAGACCCAAGATGGGCTTGGCTCCAAAAAGGCACAAAAAGATCGCACTTTTTGCCAAGCTTTTGGAAAAATCCGCGCCGAATGATCAAAAACATCGAAGAAACCGAGATCGATCTGCCCAAAATCGGCCCGTTGCCGGTCCGGTTGCGGCCAAGTGCGCGTGCGACGCGACTCAAACTGCGCATTGATCCGAGTTTTGACGGGGTGGAGATCGTTGTGCCCAACGGGGTATCGCGCAAAACCGCGATTTCGATGCTCCACCAGCATGGCGACTGGGTGACTGCCCATATGCAACGCCTGCCCGAACGGGTGCAATTTGCCCCGGGCGCGTGGATTCCGTTTCTCGGTCACGATCACGCCATTCGCGCTGTCCCCGATGCCAAGCGCGGAGTCTGGGTCGAGGCCGGTGTCATCTGGGTATCGGGCCAGCCCGAACATACCAATCGCCGGGTGACGGATTTCCTTAAAAAGCAGGCCAAGCTTGAAATCGCCCCACGTGCGCACGCCTATGCCGAACAGATCCGCAAGAAGGTCAATCGCATTTCGCTGAAAGACACGCGGACACGCTGGGGCAGTTGCTCATCGTCAGGCAATCTGTCGTTCAGCTGGCGGCTGGTGCTGGCACCCGAAGATGTGCTCGATTACGTTGTGGCGCATGAAGTCGCGCATTTGCAGGAACTTAATCACTCCGCGCGCTTCTGGGCCGTGGTCGAGGATCTTTATGGCCCGTCGAAAAAGCAGCAGCACTGGCTTAAGAAAAACGGCCCGGCGCTGCATCGCTTTGGTGCTGGAAGCTGAGGCAACGCAAATGATGCTGATCCCCTTGGAAACCCTTGCAATTTTTGTCCCGACGGCCTTGGCGCTGAACATGACGCCGGGCAATGACATGCTGTTTTGTCTGGGTCAGGGGATCAAATCGGGACCAATGGCTGGCAATGCCGCAAGCTTCGGGATTGCAACGGGGGCGCTGATCCACACAGCCCTGGCCGGGCTTGGTTTGGCGGCCCTTGTGGCGGCCCATCCGGTCGCCCTTGATGTGCTGCGCTGGGCCGGGATTGCCTATCTGGTGTGGCTGGCGATCGGGGCGTTTCGAAGTGCTGATCAGCACCTGAAACCCGCACAAACCAAGCGTTCCAGCGCACTCACAGCGTGGCGCGACGGGATTGTGGTGAACTTGCTGAACCCCAAGATCATTGTTTTTGTGCTGGCGTTTATTCCGCAGTTTGTCGATGCGGCGCGCGGGTCGGTTTTGGTGCAGTTTCTGATTTTCGGGCTGATTTTAAATATTGGCGGGACGATCATTAATTGTCTGGTCGGCAGTTTTGCCGGGAAAATCGGGCAGGTTTTGTCGCGATCTGCCAGGATTACCCGCGCCTTTCAGATCGCCACCGGATGCATCTTTTTGGGGCTTGCAGCCAAGCTTGCCTTTGACCGGAAATAATGAACAATAACGGCCATTATTCAAATTCAGTGAATAATGGCCGATTTCCACCCATCGCGGCAAAACCGGCCAAATCAAATCCTCATACAATACAGCCGCTGGCACGGAGATTTGGCAATTCGGCACGCAGGAATGCGAGGAAGCTTTTTTCGACCGCACTCAGTTCCCGTGAGGACGTAAACAGCGCGACATCCCATTCGATGGTGGGCGTCAGGGTGCGGGCAACCACCTTGTCGGTGTCAACCAGAAGGGCTGCGAAGGGATCACTGACCGAAATGCCGACATTGCGTTCGACAAGACGCGAGATCGTGCGGATCGTGCGGGCCTCGACGGCGATTTTGCGCGGCCAGCCGGCAATCTGGAAAATATAGTCGATCTTGGTGCGAAGCGGCGATCCGATGGACAGTTCGACAAAGTCCTCGCCGCGCAGCAAATCGATATCGATGGTTTCAAACTTCGAAAGCCGATGATCGACCGGCATCAGACAGACCGCGCGTGATTGCGCCAAGGGCGTGATCACAACATCCGGGTCCTGCAGATCAAGGGTAATGCCAATGCCAAGATCGCACTGCCGGGTCGAAATCATGTCGAGCATGCCTTCAAGGCCCGTATCGGTAATACTGATCGAAACGTTGGGGTGGGTCTGTTTGAATTTTGCCACAACATCAAGAAGATAGGTGTCGACATAGATCGGCTGGGCGGCGATGCGGATGGCACCGAGCTGATCATTGGCAATCGCACGCGCCTGGGTTTCAACTTCGCGAAAGGCATTAAGCGAGCGAAGCACAGTTGCGTGAAACTGCTGGGCCTCACTTGTCGCGATCAACTGATTGCGCTTGCGGGTAAACAGCTCAAACCCGACGGATTTTTCAAAATTGTTGAGGAGCCGGCTGACCATCGGTTGGCTGATATTCATCGCCTGCGCTGCACCCGTCACAGAACCGTGGGTCATAAAGGCATTGAAGCTTTCGAGTTCGCGCAGTTTCATCGTGCTTTCCCAAATCCGGATTTTGTCGGCAATCGACCGCTCAGTATGTAATTTAGTTATACTGGAATTAATTTTTTGCGTCACCGGTTATGGTTTGTCTATGCAAGAAGGCAGAAAAACAAAAGACAGAGTGAAAACCAGTCTGAGCTTCGGCAATCCTGCCACCACCATCCAGGGAGACATGAAAATGTTTCAACAGCTCAAGAAAGCAGCCGGGATAGCTGCCGCGATCCTTGCGACCACAACCATGATTTCGACCGCCCAGGCTGACGCCTATCCTGAAAAAGCCGTGACGCTGGTCGCACCTTATGGTGCTGGCGGTGCATCTGACCTGGCAGCCCGTGCGCTGGCAGAGACCGCAACCAACTATACCGGCGGTCAGCCGGTTGTTGTTGTCAACAAGACCGGTAATGGCGGCATGAATGGCGCGCGCTTCGTTTCCGAAGCCGACCCGGATGGGTATACCCTGCTTCTGTCGCGTGTTGGCATGGCGCTTTATCCGGCCGTTTACACCGACAGCCCGGTTGGCTGGGATGCCTACACCTTCCTTGGCATGCTTGAAGCAACCCCGATGATCCTTGCGGTCAACGCCAATTCCGACATCCAGACCATCGACGACCTGATTGCCAAAATCAAAGACAGCAATGGTGCCACCACCTATGCCGCATCCGGCCCCACCGCGATTGACGGCTTTACCGTTCAGGCGCTTCTGTCTGACGTTGGTCTGGACCCGCTGACCGCTTCCACCCTCGTGCCATATAAAGGCGGCTCTGCACTGGCCGCTGCCCTTCTTGGCGGTCACGTTGACTTCCTCGCCATTGCCGCGGGTTCGCTGATGCCGCATATCGAAGCCGGTAAAATGCGTCCGCTGATGGTCTATTCGCCGAAACGTATGGCAGCCCTGCCGGACGTTCCGACCGCAAAAGAACTGGGTTATGCCCAGGCCGGTCAGGTTGGCGGCTGGAGCGGTCTGTATGCTCCGAAAGGTCTTCCGGAAGACGTTGTTGCCAAATGGACCGAGATCCTTGGTCAGGTTGCAACGGATGAGCAGTGGCTTGACCTTGCAGCCAAGCGTGGTTCGACCTCGATCATCGGTGATGAAGACCCGGCAGCCTACGTCAAGAGCCAGTTCGAGCTCTATAACGGCATGGCCAAGAAGTTCGGCTACATCCAGTAAGCTGACGCTTTTCTAGCGTCGTTTAATTCAGACTTTTGATGCGAGACGGAACCATGAACCAAAATCGCGATTTTTATGCCGGACTGGTGGCCACGGTGTTCTTTGCCGTCATCCTGTTCGTTCTGATCCCGATCTATGTGAAGGTTCCGTCTTTCATCCCGGGCTTTGCCCCGCCGCCTGACATGTGGCCGCGCGTGGTCGCGATTGTCGGACTGGTGATGGGGGTTCTTGCCCTTGTTCTTTCCTATCCGAAGATGCGTGAGGCCAGCCGCAATCAGGTCGAGGGCCTTGGC
The DNA here is from genome assembly GCF_002709775.1 of Thalassospira sp. Classification (GTDB taxonomy): domain Bacteria; phylum Pseudomonadota; class Alphaproteobacteria; order Rhodospirillales; family Thalassospiraceae; genus Thalassospira. The sequence goes on along the minus strand of NZ_PAQR01000015.1, from coordinate 80,085 downwards.
AACCGTATCCTTGGCAACAAGACCCATCTGATGCGCTTTGGCGCGGTGCTGATTTTGTTTGCCGCCTTTGTCTATGGCATGCCGCTGATCGGCTTTGTCCCGGCGACGGTTTTGTTGCTTGGCGTGCTGTTCATCATGACGGGCAATTTCGAACGCAAATTCTGGATGATCGGCCTTTCGATCATCTTCCCGGTCTTGCTTTATCTGCTGTTTACCAAAGTCACACACACGCCCTTCCCCGAAGGCAAGCTGTTGTCTTTCAGCCTTTCTGACCTCGTAACACTTTAACCGAGAGCCCCAACCGTTATGTGGAATGAATTGCTTTATGCCTTTGAGGCGGTCGCGACCCTTCCCAACTTTCTGGCGATGTTTGCCGGGATCTGGGCCGGTGTGATCATTGGTGCCATTCCGGGCATGACCGGAACCATGGCCGTGACCCTCGCGCTACCATTCACGTTCTATCTGTCGCCGGTCACCAGCATCCTGCTTCTGGTTGCGCTTTATAAGGGCTCGACCTATGGCGGGTCGATTTCGGCCATTCTGATCAAGACGCCGGGGACTGCATCAGCCGCCTGTACCGTCCTTGATGGTTATCCGCTGGCACGGGCCGGCAAGGGTGGCAAGGCGCTGAACATGGCGCTGATTTCAAGCTGCATCGGCGACTTTATTTCAAACATTTCGCTGTTCTTCCTGGCCATTCCGCTGGCGACCTTTGCGCTGCGGGTTGGTCCGCCGGAATTCTTCATGCTGATGGCGTTTTCACTGACCATCGTTGCAAGTATTTCCGGTCGTTCGCTGGTTCTGGGGATCATTTCGGCCTGTCTTGGTCTGCTTCTGGCAACCGTTGGCGAGGATATTTACGGCTCCTACCGGTTTGCGCTTTCCGAGGACATGAAATCGGGTCTTGGCATGGTGCCGGTTCTGATCGGTCTGTTTGCCCTGCCCGAACTGATCAAGATGGTGGTGTTCCGCCCGGAAGATAATGCAGATGCGATGAAGCTTGGCGATAACCGCCTGACGCTTTCGGAGTTTCGCGGATCAATCAAATCGATCTTTCGCGGGTCCCTGATTGGCGTGATCCTGGGCGCGATCCCGGGTATCGGCCCGTCGACGGCTGCGTTCTTTTCCTATAGCGAAGCGCGCCGGACTTCGAAAAATGGCGACAAGTTCGGCGAAGGCGAGATCGAAGGTATTGCCGCATCTGAATCTGCCAATAACGGGGCGTGCGGTGCGACCATGATCCCGCTTCTGGCGCTTGGCGTGCCGGGCGATGTGATTACCGGTGTGATGCTGGGCGCGTTTATGATCCACGGCCTGACGCCGGGACCGCTTCTGTTCCAGAATAATCTGGGCGATGTCTATGCGCTGTTTATCGGCATCCTGTTTAGCTCCGTCTTCCTGTTTGTTGCTGGCAAGGCGACGGCGGGGGCGTTTACCAAAATCTCGCGCATTCCCCAGACGCTGCTTTTGCCCTGCATTCTGATCCTGTGCGTCTATGGCATCTATTCGATCGGGGCGAGCCCGTTTGATGTCACCGTCCTTCTGGTGATGGGTGTGGTCGGCTTTGTCATGATGTTGCTGAACATCCCGGCAGCGCCCTTCCTGATCGCCTTTATCCTTGGCCCGATGTTTGAAGACAATATGCGCCGCTCGCTTGCGATTTCGCGCGGTGATCTTGGCGTCTTCTTCCAGTCATGGATTTCCTGGGGCTTCTTTGCCCTGACCATTCTGTTCGTCACCCTGACCATTCGTCGCGAATGGAATAAATGGCGCAGCAACCGCAATGCCGATACGGCATCTGCGTCCTAATTCGAGCAAAAAAGAAGATAATAATGTCCAAGCCAAACATGTCCCGTCTCCACAATGCCATTGATCTGCTTGGCAAACTAGTGGCGTTCGACACGACCAGCAAAAACTCCAATCTTGGTCTGATCCATTTCGTCCGTGACTATCTGGCCGATTACGGCATTGAGTCGATCCTGATCCATGACGAAACCGGACAGAAGGCCAACCTTCTGGCGACCATCGGTCCCAAAGGGGTGCCGGGCATCGCGCTTTCGGGTCATACCGATGTGGTGCCAGCGCTTGAAACCACGTGGGAAAGCCCGGCGTTTGAGCTGACCGAGCGTGATGGCAAGCTTTATGGTCGTGGTGCGGCAGACATGAAGGGCTTTTCGGCCTGTGCGCTGGCGATGATCCCGGAACTGGTCAAGCGTGACCTTGAAATCCCGTTCCATCTTTGCCTGTCCTATGACGAGGAAGTCGGCTGCATCGGTGTCGGATCGATGGTCGACCATCTGGCTGCGATGGATACGCCACCGCGTCTGGCGGTGATTGGCGAGCCGACCAACATGAAGGTTATTAATGGCCAGAAGGGCAAATATTCCATGCGGGTTGGTGTCACGGGTACGGCCGGACACAGTTCCTTTGCGCCCAATCACGTCAATGCCATCGAATATGCATCGCGTGCGATTAACCTGATTGCCGAGCAGGCCCGAGAATTTGAAGAAAACGGCCCGTTTGATGAAGACTTCACCGTGCCGCACAGCACGATGCTGACCACCACCATCAGCGGCGGAACCGCGACCAACGTCACCCCGGAATATTGCGAATTCACCTTTGAAATTCGCCATCTGCCCGACCATGACGCAGAAGCGGTGATTGCAGGCCTGCAAGCCACGATCATGGACACGCTTGATGCCGAAATGAAGGCCAAGGCAGATGACACCGGCTTTAGTTTCGAGAAGATCTTTTCCTATCCGGGCATGGGTGATTGCACCGATGCCGAAGCCTTTTCCTATGTCAGCAACATCATCCCGGAAATTTCGGGCAAGGTGTCATATGGCTCCGAAGGCGGCGTATTTGAAAAGCAGGGCAACATCCCGTCAATCATTTGCGGCCCGGGCAGCATCCGGCAGGCCCACAAGCCCAACGAGTTCATTGAAATTTCGCAGATCGAGGAATGCCTTGAGTTCCTTGACGCGCTCACCAATCAGGCCATCGCGGCCTGATATCTCACCATGACGAAGCGCCACCCGCACCGTCAGTCGGAATCCTGCAGCCCGTCTCCCTTACCGATGCTGCGTCCCGAGGGTTCTGACAGGTGAGAAACTCCCGACCACATCCCCCCCCCGATGTGGTCAAAGCAAGCCAAACTTGAAGACCGGCTCGATTTTCGATGCCGGTCTTTTTTTGTGCTGTTCTGAAACGTCATTCCGGGCGAAGTGGAGCGTAGACCCGGAATCCATGCAGCGTTGCAACCGTCGTGGATTCCCGCATTCGCGGGAATGACGGATGGGGCGGCGCTGAGCAATCGGTAGAACGAAAACAGGCGGTCCGAAGACCGCCTGTTGTTTTGCCAAAGACACTTGAGGTGCCTTACTGCTTGGTATTGCCCGAACTGTAGCCGGCGGTGAAGTCGCGCCAGCTGTCGTCTTCGCCGATCTTTTTGGAGCGCGCGAGGGCTGCCTTGCCAAGGGATCGGACCGGGATGTTCTGGTGGGCGTGCAGCATGAAGTCGCGCCACAGGGCGGCCGGAAGGCCGCCGCCGGTGACCTGTTCATCCATCGGGCTGCCATCGTCATTGCCCATCCAGATGCCCGCGACCAGATCGGAGCTGTAGCCGATGAACCAGGCATCGCGGTAGTCGGATGTGGTGCCGGTTTTACCGGCCGAGGGGCGGTCGATGATGGCGTTGCGGCCGGTGCCCTTGGAGACAACGGCGGCCAGCATGTTGTTCATTTCCCCGGCATGGAGCGGGTTCATCAAACGGACCGGGAAGTCGTCAGAGCGTTCATAAAGCACTTCGCCGCCCTTGCCGGTGATCTTGCTGACCGCGTGCGGGAAGACGGCAAAGCCGCCATTGGCAACAATCGCATAGGCACCGGTGAGTTCCAGCATCGAGACTTCGCTGGTGCCGAGCGCAAGGCTTGGTTCCGGTTTGAGTTCGGACGACACACCCATGTCGCGCGCCTTTTTGATGACCTTATCGAGGCCGACTTCAAGCGAGAGCTGAACCGCGATCGAGTTGTTCGAGGTTGCCACCGCATCGCGGATCGACATGGTGCCATGATGCTTGCGATCGAAATTGCGCGGCTCCCAGCCGTCAATGACGATCGGTCCGTCGCGCATCCAGTCGTTCGAGCTAAAGCCGTTTTCAAGCCCGGCGAGATAGACAAACAGCTTGAAGACCGAGCCCGGCTGACGGCGGGCCTGTGTCACGCGGTTATACTGGCTTTCGTAGTAATCACGACCGCCAACCATGGCACGCACTGCGCCATCGGGCGTCATGGCAAGCAAGGCCGCCTGACCGACATGGTGTTCCTTGGCGCCGTTACTGGCGAGTGCACGCAGAAGGTTTTCTTCGGCAATGGCCTGAAGGCGGGAATCAAGGGTGGTGTGGACCAGAAGATCCTGATCGACATAGCCGACATAATCACGCACCCGGTCGAGCACCCAATCAGCGAAGTAACGCACACCCGGCCCCGACTGGGCCGAGCGGGCGGTGCGGACACGGGTCTGTTTGGCGCGTTCGGCGCGCGCCTTGGTCAGCGCGCCGGTTGATGCCATTGCTTCCAGCACGATATTGGCGCGTTCGGCCGAAAGCTTGGGATCGACCATCGGGTTATAGCGACTTGGTGCCTTGGGCAGGCCGGCCAGTACGGCAGCTTCATAAAGGTTCAAGCGCCGCGGGTCGGTGCCGAAATAATGGCGCGCGGCGGCATCGATGCCATAGACGCCCGAGCCGAAATAGATGCGGTTGAGATAAAGCGACAGGATTTGCTGCTTATCGAATTTGAATTCCAGCCAGAAGGCCATCAGGACTTCTTCGATCTTGCGGCCAAAGGAACGTTCGGGTGACAGGAACAGGTTCTTGGCAAGCTGCTGGGTGATGGTGCTGCCGCCCTCGGCAATGCGGCCAGCGGTCAGGTTGGCCCAGGCCGCGCGCATGATGCCGAGAATGTCGATCCCGAAGTGATCATAGAAACGGCGGTCTTCGATCGAGACAAAGGCCTGTCCGACATATTCGGGAAGATTGCGGACCTCGACCGGATTGCCATAACGATCGCCATAGGCCGCCAGGTTCTGACCATCGATGCTGATGACACGGATGGAGGGTTTGCGTTCGCTTGCGACGTTGAAGCTGACCTTGTCAGGCAGTCCATAGCCATAATAGGCGATGACACCGCCGCCCATGACGGTGAGCCAGATGGTGCTGAGCACAATGAATTTGGCGATGGCTTCGGGCCCCGGGATCATATCCCCCAGGCGGGCAAAAAGACTGCCGCCCTTCTTGCCCGAGCTGCTGACGCGCTTTTTGGGCTTTTTGGAGCCTTTTGATCCCTTACGGACACTTTTTTGTCTTTTGAATTCTCTTTGCGCCACAAACGCACCTATCGGTCTGGTCCGGTCTTAGCGCACGCCAACCTGCCCGTCATCGAGTCCGCAACCCCAATTTGCGTCCGACAGGCGTTCGCGCCGCTTTTTCCGGCGTATTTAAACTTTTATGTCCCAACCGAGGAGGGAGTCCCCCGTCTCCCCGTTTTGCGACGGTTTTATCCGTTATTATCAGTTTGCATTTTCACGTAGCCCCATCTTCCACAGGTCCTTGACGCCATCGCCTTCGCGGCGGCGTTCAGACGATGCACGGACCATGGAACGGATGGGAAGACCATCATGCGCTTCCAGCATAAATAACCGCCACAAAGACGCAAGTTCTACCTCACCGCGCACGTCCATTCGCGAGTAGTCGTCATTACCCGACCAGACGGTGGTGATCAGATCAGACGAGAAGCCGGTATACCAGGCATCGGTACGCCCACCGGCAATCGTGCCATAACCGGCAAAGGGCCGGTCGAGACGCACCTGCGGGTCGGTGACACTGGCAAACAGAACGTAGGATCCCTGAATGGCCTCGTCGGTCAGGCGTTTTTCCTGAACGGGATCGACGCGCTGATAAAGTGGCTCGGCATAGTCATCACCGGTGTAGGAGACCTTGTTGATCAGGGTCATGAAGGCCGGTTTGCCGGAATTTTGCGGCAGGGCATGGATTGCTGTGACATCGGCGATGGTCACCGGGTCAAGGCCGACGACGGTTCGGATATCGGTCGAAAGCGGGCTTTTGATGCCGATATTGTGGGCAAACTCGCGAACATTCAAAAGACCGAAATGATCGGCCAGACTGGTCGGCACCGTGTTGACATCACGCACGAAGGCTTCGCGCAGGGAAATCATGCCCTGATATTCATGATCGGGGTTGATCGGCCGCCAGCCACCCACCGCCATGCGGTTATCACGCACCCATTGCGACGGATCGCTGTTTTCATTCATCGCATAGTAATAGGTCGCGATCTTGATCATCCGCCCGGCAGAACGGCGGACTTCGGTCACGCGGTTGCGCTGAAACGGTGAATAGCTTGATCCGCCGATAAGGGCGCGAATGCGGCCCTCCGGGCTTATCGACAGAAGGCCGGTTTGATCGGCCCCGCGCGGCTCCATACGGAGTTTGGCGACTTCGGGCACGATTTCCTGGGCCAGATTCTGGATCGTCCAGTCGATGCTGGTGAGCACATCAATATCGCGGCTGCTATAGCCGACAATGTCGGCGACTTCTTCGAGCACCATGTCAACGACATAGCCCGACAGGACGTTTTCCTCGTACTGGACGTCGAGTTTCGGTTCCAGCAAGGTCAGGGCGGAAACGCGGTCGGCCTCGATAAACTTGTGCTGCCCCATCCGCGCCAAAATCTGGTTGGCTTCTTCGGCGGTTTCGCGCGGATAATACAGCGGATTGAAAGTTTCCGGATCGCTGATGGCGGCGGCCAGAACGGCGGCCTGATGCAGGCTCATGCGTTCGGCCGGGCCGCCATACCAAAGTCGGGATGCCGCCGAGATGCCAAAGATGCCGCGCCCGACATAGCTGCGTTCAAGATAGCTGCGCAGGATGGTTTTTTTGCTAAAGCTCCAGTCCAGCCACAGGGCGACGAGGAATTCCTGCATGTGGCGGCCGGGGCCGCTATCCTTGCGCTTAAAGAAGCTGCGCGCGACCTTCATGGTGATGGTCGAGCCGGGTGCCTCGCCGGTGCTGAAAATGCGGGCGAAATCAGCGCCCGAGACGCCGAAATGATCATAGAATTCCGGATCGGCGGCGGCGACAAAGACGTTCTGCACCCGTTCGGGCAAGGTGGTCAGCGAGACGTCCTGACTATAATGGCCCTTGATGGTTTCAAGAAGCGCGCCGTCATAACCCAGAATGCGGACTTCGGGGCTTCGGACCATATTGCGGCTGAGATCAAGGTTGGACTTGATCGAAAAGATGATGCCAAAAAGGGTAAAGAAGACGACCGCGAAGCTCAGCCCGTAAATCGCCATGCGCTTGCGGCGCTGCCATTTGCGGAGCTCGCGCAGTTCCTTTTCGGCGATGCGCTTCATTGCCATCTGGGCGGCTGTTCTGCCGCCTGAGCTGTTTTCGCCGTCTTCGTTTTCTTCTGCCACGCCGCGTGTCCGTCTTTTAACCGTGTTTGTCGTGTTCTCTGACAGTAAAGCGCCAAGCTGTTAAGAAAGTCCTTTTAACCATACAAACGTATGGTGATTTAAGGCCTGTCGTTTGTTTGCCCCTGTCAGGTTATCGCGACCATAGCGAAGCAAAAGGGGTGGTGCTGTGATGTATGATATGGCTGCGCAAATTTTGCTTGCCAATTTGATCGCCGAACGCCAATAGTTTTTCCACGGGCAGGCGATGGCGTCGCCAGCGTGGCATTGATTGAAGCACGCGCCCAACCATCACCACACATATCCTGAACGCCGGGATCTTGCTTTGTCGCTGTTTGCACAAGGGGAGGTCTTCGTCCCTTGTGATACGCAGCGCGTAAAAGAAGGAACGCGCTTATGGATCGCCCAGAATTTTACCGTTTCCACCAAGGTGACCGCGTGCTGCCGTTCGAGGCAGCGGAATATGATGCCCGTCTTGCGGGTCTGCGCAAGATCATGAATGACACCGGCGTTGAGGCCTGTGTTTTCACTTCCATGCACAACATCGCCTATTACTCGGGCTTCCTTTATTGCGCCTTTGGCAGGCCCTATGCGCTTGTCGTCACTGCCTCTGAAAGTGTCACCATCAGTGCCGGGATTGATGCGGCCCAGCCGTGGCGGCGCTGCCATGGCGACAACATCACCTATACCGACTGGGCGCGAAACAATTACTGGCGCGCCATCCTGTCTGTGACCGGGCCTGGCAAGGTGATCGGCTTTGAAGGCGATCATATCAGCCTGGCGCAAAAGGCGCTTATGGATGAGTTCCTGAAACCCGCCAGCAGCAAGGACATTGCACCGGCCACCATGCGCCAGCGCATGCACAAGTCGCCTGCCGAGATCGCGCTGATCCGTCATGGGGCGCAGGTCGCCGATGTCGGTGGCTATGCCATCAGGGATGCGATCAAGGAAGGCGTGCGCGAAATTGACGTTGCCATGGCCGGACGCGATGCGATGGAACTTGAAATCGCCAAGCGGTTCCCGAATGCGGAATATCGCGATACCTGGGTCTGGTTCCAGTCGGGCATCAATACCGACGGGGCGCATAACCCGGTGACTGCAAGGAAGCTTGAGCGTGGTGATATCCTGTCACTCAATACCTTCCCGATGATTTCGGGTTATTACACTGCCCTTGAGCGTACGTTGTTCGTCGGCGAAGTCGATGACGCCAGCCTGAAAATCTGGGAGGCCAATGTCGCAGCCCATGAATATGGCATGAGCCTGCTCAAGCCCGGTGCGTCCTGTGCGGAGGTCACGCAAAAGATCAACGCCTTCTTTGCCGAGCGTGATTTGCTGCAATATCGCACCTTCGGCTATGGCCACAGCTTTGGCGTGCTGTCGCACTATTACGGCCGTGAGGCAGGGCTTGAGCTGCGTGAAGATATCGACACGGTGCTTGAACCCGGCATGGTGATCAGCATGGAACCGATGCTGACGATTGCCGAAGGCAACCCGGGGGCCGGCGGATATCGCGAGCACGATATTCTTGTGATCACCGAAGACGGCAATGAAAACATCACCGGCTATCCGTACGGGCCGGACTTCAACGTTGTTGGATAAGATCAAACAAGGAAACGGGTCCATTTCGGACCCGTTTCCGGATTGAGCACGCCTCGGACAGGGAGACGAGACGGGTAAAACCGAGCGCACCCAATCCAGTCACTGTGGATTGGCGCTTAAAGCCGTAACACTCGTCCTGAGCGCCCCGAAATCATGGCTTGGGGGCATCTGACCAAGGGTTTCAGGCCCGACATCAGCCAGTTTTGGCTGTTTTCTGTCCTTGTCAGAAATTACCGCCTGCTGACCATAGAGTTGCCAGTCAATGGCAAGATCGGGATCGTTCCAGGCGATGCCGCGATCATGTTCCGGGCTGTAATAGTTCGACGCCTTGTACATGACGTGGGTGTCGGGCTGCAGGGTTTTGAAACCGTGCGCAAAGCCATCGGGGATCCAGAGCTGGTACCAGTTTTCTGCGCTCAGCTCGATCTTGATGTGCTGGCCAAACGTTGCTGATCGTGGCCGGATGTCTACTGCGACATCAAGGATCGCCCCCTGTGTCACACGGATCAGTTTGCCCTGGGCATAGGGGCTGGTTTGGAAATGCAGGCCGCGAATGGTGTTGATCGGGATGCTGATCGACTGGTTTTCCTGCACAAGATCGATATCCCCGACAACGTCGCGAAAATCATCATGGCGGAAGGTTTCGGCGAAAACACCGCGCTTGTCCCGATGCCGGGTGGGGATAAACAGAACCGGACCTTCGATATCAAATTCGTCAAATTCCACAGGCATTGTTCATTACTCCTTGATCGAGATCGGAACACGGATCAGCTGGCGCGGCACACGCCACCGGTCCTTGTAGGGTTTGGGCACAAGACGGACGAAAACCAGTGATGCATTGTCATCAACCGTGCCAAACAGACGATCGGTGCTGTCTTCATCAATGATGGAGGGATAGGCGACAAAGGGGTCGCCATCGCCGGCATCGCGCCTGAGCGGTTGTTGATAGAGCAGTTTGGGCTCTGACCAGTTTTTCAGATCCGTCGAGGTCGAATAGAAGAACCCGGCAATGTCGGGTTCGCCCTTTTTGCGAATTCGGTGGAGGTAAACCGTGATGAAGCTGTTGGTGGCTTCATGGCGCACCAAGCCGCGGATCGATGACACACCAGCCGGCCCGACCCGGGCACATTCGGTTTGGCGCACCGACCATCCCTGATCGGTCAGGGTTGCGGCCAGCTCGAAATCCGAGCCGTTCCAAACATCCCATTGTTTGGGGTCATCAATCGGGGCGCGCACCAGACAATTGCGCGAGCCTTCCCAGTTATCCGCGCGACGCCAGACAATGGCGTAATAGTAGTTCTGCCAAGGGATGATGTTGGTCACGGTGACATAGCTTGGCGCACGTTTGCGATCATCGCGATAGGGTTCAGGTGGTGGAAACGGCGCGTGATGGGGCGGATTACCGAGATACTCAAAGGTCTTGCCACCATCAGAGGATTTCAGCGTCACCAGACCGTTGATCCAGCAATCGGTGCGTTTGGTGCGGCCCTTGCACGGCATGTCATGGCGATAGGGCATGAAACTGGCACTGCCCAAGGCATAGACATTGCGCCCGTCGCGGGTATAGATCGCCTGAAGCCAGGTGCGGTCATCAAGAAGTTCCGGCACCGCCTTGCCCGCCGCCTTGAAGCGGCTGTCGCAATCGGGCTTGAGGCTGTTAAAGCCATAGCCGACAAAGGCGCGGTTCTGAAAGTTCGGCGCAAACAGAACCATTTGGCCCTGATCATTGCGAAAGGCACGTGCTGGCGAGTCAGGCAGATGATGGTGGTCGCACCCGGTGACGTCACTATCAAAAATGATGGTTTCCGGGCCCGAGACAGTGACCTCGGCGGCCCATAAATCCGGGTTCCAGCCAAACATTCCGCCGACCGACAAACCGATCAGGAATGCCGACAGTCCTGTGATGCGTTTTGATAAGTGCCACTTTTGCAATATCTCGCCCGCCACGGTTGGTAGTGGAATGTGGAAATTTGGTGCGTGGCGTTACTGGGGGTTCCGCCACGCACCAGACAGCAAGGTCACGCCGCCTCTGCGACGTATGGGGCCGGGGTACTGCCCAGACGGTGTGCCATGCTGTTTTCTTCAAGGAAGTTTTTCAGATCGCCAAAACGCTGCTGATAGCTTTTTTCGAACAGGTCGAAATCAGCATTGTCCCAAGCTTCCTCGAAGGAGAACTTGTCCATATAGCGCCCGTCGACATGGGGAATACCCAGCGTCTTGACGAATTCGCGGGTCCGCGTGTCATAGGTAATGTAAAGCGCTGGAACCTCGTTGGCCAAAGCCAGCAAATTGCCATGCAGGCGATATCCCGTGACCGCATCAAGGCATTGTTCGGCGCGTTCAAAACCAGCGACACTTTCAAACACCGAAAGCGACGATTTATAAAGCGACAGCAACGGGTCCCTTGGCCCGTAAAGCCATTTTTCCGCGATCAGTTTCTGAACCGCCTGATCCATGATCTGGTCATAGTTTTCGACCTGTTTGGAACGTGCGTAATAGATCTGCTTTTCTTCAAGCTCGCCCGCACAGAGGATGTCGGTGTCATAGCGTTCGGCAAGCGTGCGGAGCACGAAACGTTGCTGGGTATGGAACCCGTGGGTCTTGCGGCGCAGGGTAAAGCCAAGTTTACCGATCGAGGCTGCATCGACCCGGCGCAATTTCAGTTCCGGTTTGCAATGACGGAACGCGGTCGGACAGCCAAAAATACGGACATTCTTGATGCCGATCGAATTCAGCGCCTTTTTCGACAGATTGCCGCGCACACCAATGGATGCGGAGCGATCGGCAACCAGTTGCAAGAACCGACGGGTCGATTCATTGACATATTCGTCGGAATTGTCTGGCACCTGAACACCGATGCCAAAGGCGATTACCGGCACCTTGGTCTTTTCNAGAACNGCNGTNATCGGNTCCCATTGNCCATTGGTGTTGATATAGTTCGACCCGCGCAAAAAGATGTAATCAAGCNGNTTNATCTNTTCGATCNGGGTTTCCGANANATTGCCGTCTGCNGGCACATANATCGGGAANAGNTCCGANTANTCAAGGATGCGCAGNGACGAGTCATAGACAAAGCAGTCACCAATATTGGTGAANANCGTCTTTGCCTTTTCNGGNNCATTATAGGTGTGGGTGACNACACCCAGATTGCCTTCGACGCGGCCCGCAGGCATCAGCACGCCAATGNGCGGCTTGCGCCCCNCGGTTGGGAGTTTCGGTTCCATCATNNATCTCCTGCTGGTGGTTCGNGTCATTTTTGACGTTGGTTCGAACCNTTGCTCGTGTTTGGNAATGCAGGTCTTGCGATNTGTGCCTAAGCCGCNNTGACTTCGCGGGTTTTAAGGCTTTGTTCCCAATCAAGNGCNTGGCGNACGATGNCNTCNAGATCATCATGAACCGGGACCCAGCCCAGTTTTTCNCGAATNCGATCNGCACCNGCNACNAGNGNNNNCGGATCACCCGGGCGGCGTTCNGCCAGATCNACGCTGAAATCNACACCGGAAACCTTTTTGACCGCACCGATCACTTCACGCACCGAGAAGCCGCGACCATANCCGCAATTCATCACGTCGCTTTCGCCACCNCGNTCNAGATATTCAAGNGCNAGGACATGGGCATTGGCGAGGTCGGANACATGGATGTAATCGCGAATGCAGGTGCCATCCGGGGTTTGGTAATCNTCGCCATAAATGGCCATTTGCGGGCGGACACCTGTTGCGGTCTGGCTGGCGATCTTGATCAGATGGGTTGCCTTGCGCGATGTTTGNCCNGCACGNCCTTTGGGATCGGCCCCGGCAACATTGAANTAGCGCAGCGCGACATANTTNAAATCATGGGCAATNGNNGCGTCAGCCAACATCTTTTCGGTCATCATTTTTGANGTGCCNTAAGGCGAGATCGGNTTGAGCGCGAANTCCTCGTTAATCGGGGTGGCNTTTGGTTCGCCNTAAACNCCNGCNGTCGAGGAAAAGATGAANTGCNTNANGCCGCTATCNACNGCCGCCTGCAAAAGCGCNCGCGAATTGACCGTGTTGTTGCGGTAATATTCCAGCGGATAGATGACCGAGTCCGGTACNATGATCGANCCGGCGAAATGCATGATNGCTGTNACGTCATGTTCATCGATNANGCGNCGNACCAGATCTTCGTCGCCGCAATCACCTTCAACAAANGCNGCCCCGGCNGGTACNGCCCATCGATGNCCCTGNNTNAGATTATCNAGCACNACNACATCGCGCCCACCATCGAGAAGGGCCAGTGCTGCGTGACTACCGATATATCCTGCGCCACCTGTTACAAGTACAGTCATTGCCGTGTCTCCTTATNGATGTTGCCTGTTGCTCNTCAGGCTGATCTTTGGAAGTANCNGCGTCTGNCNNNTCCGATCCGGAACAGCCAGACGGCAGTACCGGATGTGATCACGCGACCTTNCGTTGCGGNTGCGTGTCAGCTTTCATGACATCGANCATCTTGTGGTCGATATTGTTCTCGGTCAGGAACNGCGCCATTTCGCGATAGGTCTGGAACCAGGCGCGGTTGAACTTGTCGAACAGGTCCTGATTCCAGTAATCCTCAAGCACGAATTCCTTTTNNGAGAACACGTCATAGGACGGGATCTGATAGGTTTCGGCGAATTCGACGGTGCGGCTGTCATAGGTGAAGTAAATCGACGGAACACCGTTTGACAGCGCCATCAGNTTGCCGTGCAGNCGNTANCCCAGCACGCAATCCTTGGTGCGCACCAGNTCNTCGTAATCNGANACNACATCGGAATAGAAAAGNTTCTCGCGATAGAGNCGTTCCATCGTGTCNTCGAGATACCAGTTCTTGACCCAGTCGTTGTTTTTNAGCGCCTGCATGGCTTCTTCACGCTGGNTGTTGCTGCCAAAGACCAGTTTCTTTTCTTCGGGNTCGCCCTGCGCCATCAGGGTGATGTCATCAAACCGGCCNGCCAGATGTTTGACCAGATCGCGATGGAAGGTCAGNTANCGNTTGATGTCCTGCGCNTAGGCNGGGGANACTTCACGACGNAGGGTAATGCCGACATTCTTCACNCTATCAAGGGATGGCAGTTTGATGCGCATGTCGGGATTGTTTTGCCGGAACGCGGTCGGGCANCCGACAATACGNACATTGGTAATGCCAAGNTCCCAAAGAACCTGTGCGGTATANGCNCCGCGCACACCGATGGATGTGGTGGANTCGGCCATCATGCGCANAACCGTNTTGGTNTGTTCNGANAGCTCGATCTTGCCTTTGACCGGCGCCTGCGCNCCGATNCCAAAGCCCAGAACCGGTAATTTCAACCGTTTGAGGACATCAATGGTGTTGCGCCAATCCATGTCGGAATGGATGTAGTTCGANCCGCGCAGGAAGACATAATCATATTCNTCGCGAAGGCGNTCGATGTCTTCCATNTTGGGATCGGCAATCGGCAGAACGCCAAGTTTGTCGTAATTCATCAGCTTGAGNGATGAGTCAAAGACAAAGGCATCACCNATATTGTGGTAGTGATTGATGCTCTTTTGAACATCCTGATANTTGTACCATCGGACGCAGTCGTGGTCGTAGACTTCGCCNGACGGGATCATTACGAGAACGCGCGCCATGTTGTCTCTCCTTGGTTGANCACGTTTTTGTTCTGAATTCATGCCGTGCTNGCCACGGTTTGCGGGCGCGCNGCCTTTGCAGACATNCGGCGCNCTTCCAGAACCTCCCGATACTGCGCGAGATGTTGCTCGGCGCATTCCTGATAGGTCNTCACGCTNGGTATTCCCTCGCGCATCNGATCCCANATCTTGTTGTCGCTAAGNACTTCGATCATCCGNTCGGCAAGGTCTTCGGCACTTCCGACCCGGAAATGCAGACCNTTCNCGCCATCGGTGATTTTTTCGGCCATGCCGCCAATGTTNGANCANATCATNGGCCGCCCGTGGAAGAAGGCTTCCTGGATCACGACNGGCGAGTTTTCCCACCAGATNGATGGAATGATTGTCCAGTCGGCGAGCTCCATCAGCTTGGGCATTTCGGTATTCTGATAGGCGCCNTAAAANCGCACNCGNTCGCCNGCCTTTTCNATCAGGTCATGGACCTTGTCCTGATANTCCTTGGGTTGGCGATCAAGGTTGCCGCCAAAGATCATNAGCCNCGCATCATCNCCCCAGATTTCATCAGGNACNCGNCCGACNGCATCNAGAAGNATGTCAGCNCCNTTGAACATCGTGAGCTGCCCGAAAAAGGCAAAGCGCGACCGNCGNGGCTGGGTTTTGGANAGCGGGCGNTCNTTGGCNCGNTGATCGATGTCGAGACCATTTTCGATCACCGACATNTTTTCGGCCTTCATGCCCCAGTCNATGAAACGGTTGGCAAGGAATTCACTGGGCGANACATAGTGATCNGCCAGTTCCAGCATNGCCTTGATGAAGCGTTCGCGCCGAAGNAATGATGCNGGNGAGATATTCGGGAANCAGCCNTTGCAATCAATCGGGCTTGCNCGGTTNCACAGCTTGGTTCCGCCGCTTTTGATCATCTGCCCGTGATTGTGGCAGATCGTCAAAAACTCGTGGAAGGTNAAGAAAATCGCGGTTTCCGGCAGTGCTTCNCGNATGGCATAGATGGTTTCNAGCCCAAGCCCGAGATAGTGNTGGAAATGCACCACATCNGGTTCGTAATCCTTCACAAAGCGCAGGAAATCNCGGTCAATTTCATCGGTNCTGCCNTTNGACAGNAGGAAATGATCNTAGTTTTCCGCGTGATANAGGATTTCNTTNTCCTTTTGACGCAGGCTCATCAGGGCCGAGGCCCCNTGACGCGGNACNGGNTTGCCAACGCGNGCCAGATAGAAGCTTTCGACCCCNTCAAGNGCNTTCANCCCTTTNTGCAGGTTNTAGGAGGCCACTTCGGCCCCGCCCAGCGAGATGCTGGGATGGCCGTGCGAAATAACGAGGACNCGTAAATCAGTCGACGGCATTGTTGTGGCTCCGCAANTTTGAAACGACCAANGACCAGCGGCGATCAAACGCCCAGCGGTCAAGACGATTGGAAAGTTCCTCCCAGGCAGGGGCTNTGCTTATGGATTGTTCGCTGCCCAGTACTTCGACATCGGGGATCCAGTAGGATGGNGTGCCCGCCATGCGCAGTTTGAGCGCAAGGTCGAGGCTTTTTTCCGCCGGCCCGATATAGCCACGGGTAAAGCCGTTGCTGTCCTTGAAGGCCTTGCGCGGCAGAATGCAGCATTCCAGAGTGCCGGCGCTGACTTCGCTGGGTTCGGCATCGGCAAGCACCGCACACGGATAGCCGACATAGCGGTCCGACAGATATTGTCCGCCATTGGGATCGCTGTTGATCCAGGTCCCGGCCCAGCGAACAGAATCGTCTTCAAACAGAATAGTTGGCGAGACGAGAACCTTGCTGCCGCGTTTGGTGTAGGCCGCAAGCAACTGATCAAACCAGCCATCATCGCGCGGCAGAATATGTGCCGACACCAGCCCGACTGTTTCGGCGTTGGTCGCATCCACACCGACTTCGAGCGCGTCGCAATAATCTTCGACCCCTTCGGCGAAAACGATCCGGGTATTGAGTTTATAAAAGGCCGCAAGGCGCAGGATTTCGCTGCCGACCTGATCAAAGCTTTCGACCGGACCGGCAATGACGATCGGCAGATGACGGGTCGCGCTATCAAGCCCAAGAAGGGCAATGGTGACGCCGATATCATTGATCGTGTCATCCACCCCGACCACAAGTGTTGCCGGCGCGTCTTCGTCAAAATCGCCGATATCGTGAATATCGACCGCATAGGGACGCTGTGTTGTCATGGCCTGCAACATCGGGCCGAATTGACGTTCGATGCTGTTTGATGCCGTCACCGAGCGCGGATCAAGCGAGGGCAAAACCCGTGACAGGGCCTGACGGGCTGACGCCCGTGTGGGGTTCAGCGGACAGTAGGCCGGGAAAGCATCCGTGATGCCCAGTTCAAGATAGGTTGCCTGATCGGATGGCGGGGTGGCTTCCAACGGACAAAACACCAGAAAGCCGTGATTATTCCGGGCCGGGTTCATGGCCGAAAACATCGGATCATTGGCAAAGGCATTGGTCACATCGGCGCGTGACTGCCGCGTCCAGTGATCGTCAATGCGCACGAATTCACCGCCGACACGCAGCGACACATTTTCAACAGCGCGGTCAGGATCAAGCATCCAGCCGGAAATCAATATTCCGCTGCCTTCGATCAGGAGAGAAAAATCAATTCCGATGCGGACCGGGCGATCAAGCTCCGACACCGTGTCGCGGCCATCAAAACGATGTGCGGCCATTTTAAGGGTATGCAGGATTTTTTCCGGTGCCCGCACACGATCAAGAACCGAGCGAATATGGGCTGGCACATCGGGTGGCGCGACCAGAACGCGTTGCTGGTAAACTTCAATCGAGTACCAGGTTTCGCGCCCGCGGAAGTAAACCCGTTTGAGTTTTTTCGGATTGATCTGCTTGTTCCCAAGCAACAGGCCAGTGACACCGGACGCCTCGTCGCCGAGGTCATCGCGCTGGAAATCCGCACTGGTCAGTTCCGCCAGCACGGGTGCTTCTTCCAAGGCGATGACACGGGTGCGCCCGGTGGGGAAGCCGCTTGACCAGCCCTGAATATAGACATCGCCTTCTTCAAGCCCGCCCAACACTTCGATGAAGCCGTTGCTGCGCGCTGCACTTTGCACAAGTGCGGCCACCTTGCTGAGGCGTTTTTTATCCGGGTCACCGGCAAGCAAAGCTTCGATCAAGCCATCAATCACGGTGGCAAATGCCGGGCCGGACTGATCGGCGACAGCGGACAGGACCGCTTCGATGCGTTGCTGACGGTTATCAATCCGGTATTCACGCGGTTTGCCAGCCCCGCTAAACAGGGCGGTTTTCAAACGGCGCGCGGTGACATCCTTCATCGGCAAAAGGGCAACAAAACCATAGGTATTGTCGGGTTCCGCATCGTGGCGGCGCCATGAAATGATGGATGCCTGAACTTTGGCGTCGGACTGGCTATTGAGGTAAATATCAATCGTCGCTGGCAGGGCATTTCCCACCCCGACCATCAGTGCGAGACCATCATCGACCAGGGCGGCGACAACAGTTCTGCCATCGAGTGGCATTGCATTTTGTTCTGTCATAGCCGGGCCTCCTTGAATTTACGCATGTGCTTTAACGGGACTGCTTGCCACATCACGGGGATCACCAGACAAAGGCGCCGATTGCCAATCCGGCCGTCACACCGATCAGGCAGGACAGGACCAACAAAGGCGTTTTGAGTTCATTGGTGTGGCGCGCAGTCAGGACCGAAAGCCGTTCGTCAAACCCGCCCAGCGATTTGTCAAAGCGCACCAGAAAGACTTCGAGTTCATCGACCCGGCTTGAGAGTTCGTCCTGACCGGAACGCACCAGTTTCACGCCGGCTTCGATGCCATCATCGGCGGATGCCAATTCATCCATGCGTTTTGATGCGCTGACCAAACGTTTGGCGGCTTCGCGCTGACCGTTTTGCAAGATGTGCTGTGCGGCAAGCAGGCGATCCAATCGGTCCAGAATCTTACCCAGCGGGGCGTTGAGTGCGGTGTGCGCTTCCTGTTCGCTTTGGGTCGGGATGCGCAGCGTGATTTCATCCTTGGTGCCGGGCATGACGGCACAGACCGACAGGCTTTCGACACTGGCAACCGCGGCATCGGGCAATTCGACCTCAAACGCGTGTTTGCCATCGCCAATACCATTGCGGCGCAGATCGACGCGTTCATTTTCAGCCGTCTCGCGCAGAAGAGCATGACCGTTCAGGCGAACAACCACCTCGATCCTTGCATCCGGGCTTTGCGGCGACCAGACCCAGCCATAGAGGCGGTTCTGATCAATCGCATCGACCCGCCCTTCGAGGGTTGGCGCCGGTTGTTCTGCGTCTTGCGCACCTGTTGACGTCGGAGTCGGCGTCGGGGTTTCTTCCATCGTCTGTTTTTCGGCAACAGCCATAGCGGCCTCCTTGTTCAACGTCAGGCGGCAACAAAATCAGGGCGAACCATCCGGCGGATCATCGCCAGATATTCCTGGGCGACATCATCGATCCCGGCCGGAGGGCGGACATGGCCGGACAGTTTTTTCCAGAGTTTCGGATTGGTTGCGCAGTCCTTCATGACGCGGGCAAGCTCGGCCGGGTCATCGGGGCGGACATGAAGGCCGTCATGGCCATTGCGCACCATTTCGGCCATGCCGCCGATTGAACTGGTGATCACCGGGCGGCCATGCTGGAAGGCTTCCTGAATGACCAAAGGCGCGTTTTCCCACCAGATCGAGGGCACAACGACCCAATCGACCCGGGCCATCAGATCGGGGATATCTTCGCGTTGATAGGCGCCGATGTGGCTCACCTGCGGGCCGCTTTGTTCGACCAGATCAGCAATGCGGGTGGTGAATTGATCGGTCTGATACAGGGCGGCACCATGGATGCGCAGATTGAAATCGACCTCGCCTGCCGCAAGGATACGTCCGGCTTCAAGCAGGACATCCGCGCCCTTCCACGGGTTGAGATTGCCGAAATAGCCAAAGACATTGGGCATCCCGGCCGACCCGATATCGCGTTTGGGCGCGGCGGGCACAGTTGGCCGACCATTGTGGATGACCGAGATCCTGTCAGGATCGATGCCCCAGTCGATATAGCGATCACGCAAAAACTCGCTGGGCGAGATGAAATGATCGACCACGCGCAGGTGATTGCGCAGATTGACCGCACGCATCGCGTGCTGATCAGGGGTAAAACCATCAAGCCCGGACAAACGCCCGATGGCGTCGGCCTTGGTGTAGCGGGTCTTGGTCGCGCGATGGATCATCAGACCGTCATTCGGGCAGATCTGATAATAGTCATGCAGGGTCATGACGATCCGGCAGTTCGGCAGAACACGGCGGATCAGCATCGGCAATTCGATGCCCCACAGCACCAGATGATGAATATGCACCACATCCGGGGCCCAGCTTTTCAGAAGGCGTGCGAAATCCGGGGCCACCGCATAAAGATCGGTCTGCGACATGTTGAAGCGATCAAAATGCCCGGCCCAGAACAGCATTTCATCACCAGCATCATTGATCGCCTGGAAACTCGTGCCCGGGCGGCGTTCACGATGAACATCGTTGGTCGCGCCGATGAAAAGCGCATCGCATTCCGCACGCTTGTAGGCATGAAACAGGTCATGGGCGAAGATTTCAGTCCCACCCGGATGCAGATCGGGATGATTGTGGGCAAGCACCATTATCCGCGGGTTCATGAGCTCCTCCGTGGTTTCTGGGCAATCAGGAAATCCTGGTAATGGGCAGAAGCAACACCACGCCATGCGCCAAAGCTTTTGGCGTGGATATCGAACCCGGCATTCGTCAGGGCACCATCCAGAAAAACATCATCAATGCCGACGGCCGCCATCGGGTTTTCACCGCGCAGATGCCAGCAAGGCTGGCCTTCGGCCTTTTCGAAGCCCTTGAGGCGGGCATCGCGGTCAGGATGCGAGGGATCGTCATCTTCGCGGATGACAAAAGCGGTCAGAAACAGCCGCCCGCCCGGGCGCAGCACACGAAAGACCTCGGAACAATAGGCTTCGATTTCGTCTGGCGGCAGGTGGGTTGCCACCGAGATCATTGCAGTGAAATCGAATGTTCCGTCCTGAAAAGGCAGTCGCATGCTGCGCCCGCTGATTTCGCCTTCGGGGTTGTAGAGTTCATTGCGGATGTCCGAACATTCAAACCGGAAATTCGGATAGGCAGGCGTGATGGCACGTTTGCACCAGTCAATGCCGCCGCGCACCGGATCCATGCCGCGATAGATCGCCTTTTCGCGGTTCAGGAACTGTGTCAGCGGGACGGCAATGCGGCCGATGCCACAACCGATATCAAGAACATCCTCGGTGGTTTTAAGCCCGCCCATGCGGACAAAATGATCCAGGAATTCCGCCCCGATGGCGCGGTAATCGCCATCGCCGACAAAGACGTCTTCTTCGGGCGGGATCGGCAGAAAACGGTTAGCAATGACCTGTTGGCACAGCCATGCAAGATGGGTGTCGGCCATATCGGATGTCAGTGGGGATTGGTGGTCGGACAATGCAAGAACCTGACTCATGCCGCTTCTCCGTCAGGGTTTTTTTGCGATCGGTATTGCGGCACACCGTTGGTGTGAAGGTCTTCGAGCGCATCCGCCCAACGCGACGCATGCAGCCAGGCGTTATATTCGGCAGCGACACCGCGCATGTAGTCGACATGGGTGAAGATGGATTTGCGCTCAAAATGATAGAGGCTGACATCAGGGACGTATTTGATGTCGAAATCGGCCTTGCGAATTTTCAGGCAAAGATCGCTGTCTTCGTAATCGCCAATGACATAGTCCTCGGTAAAGCCGCCGACCGCGTCAAAGGCATCGCGATGGATCATCATGCAGGCGCCGGTGACACCGGGGACCGAGCGTTCAATATTGGCGTCCCTGAACTGGTCGGGCATGCCTTTGTGATAGTGGTAGTTCAGCCATTTGCCGCTTTCATTGCGAGCAAAATACATCCCGGCATGCTGGATCGAGCCATCTTCAAACAGAAGTTTCGGACCGACGACTGCGACCTCGTCCGCGCCACCGAGTTTGGAGGCCATGCCTTGCGCCCAGCCGGGTGTGTGGGGGATGACATCGGAATTGAGCATGGCCAGAAAATGACCATGCGCCTGTTCTGCCCCGGCATTGCACGCCCGGGCGTAGCCACCATTGCGCGTCATCACCACTAGGCGCATCGGGATGCCATAGAGAACATGCAGACCGCGCAGCAAATGTTCGCATTCTTCGGCCTGTTCGGGGGAATCAAGGACAAAGACCAATTCACAATATTTCGCGACCCAGTCGTCACAGGCAAAGGCACCCACTTGGGCGCGCAGGAACCCCAAAACACGATAAAGCGGCACAATGATCGAGACGTCCGGATCGTCGTGCGGGGTGCCGATTTCAATCACCCGGTCAACCTTGGCCGATGCCATCAGTTTTTGCTGCAGATCCCCAATCACAGGTGCGAGGCAGTGTTCGATAATGTCGGCGGTCAGGTGTTGTGGGGGGACGGCGCGCAGGATGCGTGCGCGCGCCTCGGCCGGGTCAATCGGCTGGGCCGGCGGGACCATCAGATGCCGGTTACCTGATTTCAGGCGCATCAGGCTTCTGGGCTGCAGGATCGGCACCGGGCTTTGGATATCCTGATAGAAGCCGACAAAGCCGGTCGCCGGAACGGTGCGGTCATCATCCTGCACATTGCCCTGATAGCGATAAAATCCATCCCCGAACGGATGAGCGATACCGTTGCTATCAAGAAGATCGATGCTGGCAATCATATCGACCGGATCGCGATACCAGCCCCCAATCAAGGTGCCGCGTGCGGTCGTGACCGCAAGATCGACTTCACCACTGGGAAGCGATCCGCCACCCGATACACGCTGGCTTGAGAGCGGACAGCGCAGCTGGAATTCAATCGCAGCCTTGCTGGACTTCATGTCAGAACGTGCCAGCGCACCAATGATGTATTCGCGCAAATCGGCATCCGACTTGCCCTGTTTTTGCCACCAGCGGGCCAGCGATGGCAGGCTTGATGCATCGGGCAAATGGCGCACAGCAAGGGTGCGCACACCGGTCACAACCAGATAGGCCCCGGCTTCGGTGCTTGCCCGATCGGCAATCATATAAGCAAGCTTTTGCCCGCGCGGCCCGGTCTGACTGATATGGGGGAGCTGTGTCAGACGCTTGAACCCGGACGGGGCACCAATGAAGACCGCCTCGATATCGTTAAAGGCATCGGGCAATGCCGCGGCCAGCAGTATCTTTTCATCGGACAGTTTTGCGACCGCCTTGGCCGGCTTTGGCCGGTCGATAATCTCGGCGACGAGTTGACGCAGGAAGCTGTTGTAGCTTTTGGACAAGCGCAACCGGAACAGGCTTGCCCACATCCCCAGAAGGGTCGACACCAACGACAAGCGCCCGGCAGGCGTCACGCCGTTCAAAAGCGTTGATGCACTGGCGAATTCAAAATCGCCATCGGGGTCAATTGTGATCTCGTCCTTGCGGCCAAGCGTTCCGGCCTCGGCCAGGATTGTGACCGGTTCATCTACCGGGCGGCGGATGACGCGCAGCAATCGGGTTCCGCCCCCGTCAAGCGGCAGCCGCAATGTGGCCTGCGGCGAAATCGCAGCACCATCAATCGTTTCAAGCTTGGGAACTTCCCACAAACGGGTGGGCGTATCCCAACTCAACAACAACGTATCAGGGTTCAGCAGGCAAACACCGGGCGCTTCGCCGGTCGTCCGCACTGCATCGGACGAGGCAAATTCAAGCATGACATTCTTTCACTTACTTGAAGATCAGGACGGGTCGCCCGCAGCCGAAGCTGCGGACGTCCGCATTGGATTACTGAACGCTAAAGAAGCTGTCCGGATCGTCCTGGATGTCTTCTGCATTGACATTGTTCAGGGTGATGGAATCCCCATTCCCAAGGTCAATGACAGTGTTGGCGCCAACTTGCGTTGCACGTGCAGCAACGTCATCGGCACTTTCGATGCCGGTGTCGTTGATATTGCTGCTAATGGAAAGCATGTCCTCGCCAGCCTGGAAGTCGAGCACGACATCGTTGCCGCCGCCGCCAGAGAAGACAAAGGTATCTGCGCCGGAACCACCGGACAGAACATCGTCCCCTGCACCGCCTTCGAGGACATCATCCCCGGAGCCGCCCAAGAGAACGTCGTCACCTTCGCCACCCTGGAGAACATCGTTTCCAGAACCGCCAAGCATGACATCATCACCGGCACCGCCGAGCATGATGTCGTCGCCACCGCCGCCGATCATGACGTCATCGCCAGAACCGCCGTCGAGAACATCGTCACCAGATCCGCCAAGCATGATATCGTCACCCGATCCACCTGACAGAACGTCTTCGCCAGAGCCACCTGACAGCAGGTCGCTCCCGGCACCTCCGATCAGTGCATCGTCACCCGATCCACCAAACAGAAGATCATCACCTTCGCCACCAATGGCAACATCGTCGCCTGATCCGCCGAACAAGGCATCATCGCCTTCTTCGCCGAACAGAACGTCGTCATCACCTTGTCCGAAGATTGTGTCGTCTCCGCCACGTCCAAAGATGACGTCACTGAAACGAGATCCGAGAAGCGCATCATCAAAGGCGCCGCCTTCGAGAGTTGCCATGTAATCCTCCTTCGTGTCCCAACATTAATGACATCGCGGGGATGTTTCCCTCACGAGAGGATGGCCGTTCCCTCTGGACGTTCTGAGTCCCGTGGAAAACGGCCACTCAGAAATCCTATATTTTTTTACTTTCTCATTGGAGGGTATTGTCGTGTTTTTATTTTGTCAACATTATGACTTAGTTTGATATTTATTGTATTTACTACGAAAATACTAGTTCTACTTTATTTATTATTTACTTCAAAATTCGATCTATACTTGAAAAGAAAAGGGCCAACCCGGCGAAAAACCGCGATTGGCCCTGAGTTGGATCCGCGTTACGCGGGGGAGGATTACTCTTCGCGGAAGGCCTTTTCCATGCTTTGGGTGATCGGATCGATCAGGTAATCGATCGCCTTGCGCGGTGTTTTCAAAACCAGAATATTGGCCGGCATACCCGGACGCAGATTGATGTCGTCATGTTTTGCCAGCTCGGCCGGATCAATGGCCGCACGCACGATGTAATAGGATGCATCGCGCTGTTCATCGACGGTTTGGTCCGCCGCAACATAGCTTACCTCGCCATTCAGGGGTGCCAACCGGCGCTGGCTATAAGCCGTCAGACGAATTTGCGCTTTTGAGCCGACCTGGACCGAGTCGATATCCTGTCGGTTGATGCGGGCTTCGATCACCAGTGGTTCGTCTTCGGGGATGATATCCATGATCGGTTCAGCCGGACTGATCACACCGCCTGGCGTTCTGATCTGGATATTGGCAACCGTCCCGGCCTGTGGCGCGCGGACTTCAAGACGATCCAGAACATCCTGACTTGCGCGAATACGTTGCGTGACATCATTCAGGGCAAGCTGGGCTTCCTGAATTTCGGTTGCGATGTCGCTTTGCCATTCCATTTCGATCGAGGCCAGATTGATCTCGGCTTCGGCTTTTTGTTGTTGGGCGGCCGCACGTTGGGCTTTGAATTCGCCCATATCCCCAACCAGATCCGACCAGTTATTTTCGATCTCGACCAGTTGGGTGCGGGTGGCAAAGCCCTTGTCGGCGAGCTCCCGGATGCCTTTGAGTTGCTCGGCGACGAGCTTTTCCTGACGGGTCCGGGCATTGATCTGGGATACCAGTGCTTCTGCTTCGGCGTCAAACTGCTCGATCTGTTTGGCCTGGGCGTCGCGTTTGGCGGCATAGACTTCCTTGCGCTTGGCAAACAGCCGTTCCTCATCGCTCAGGATATCGCCGACATACCCTTCTTCACTGGCCAGAAGTTCCTGCGGGAACGCGATGTTTTCCTGCCCACGCTGTTCTGCACGCAATCGGGAAAGCTTGGCCATCAGACCAAATCGTTCACCGCGAAGCTGACCCAATTCCGACTCGCTCCGTGTTCCATCAAGAAGCGCCAGAGCCTGACCAGCAAGGACATGTTCGCCTTCTTCGACCAGAAGCTTTTTGAGGATGCCGCCCTCATAGTGGTTCACGACGCGCTTTTTGGAATCGACAATCACCGAACCGGTGGCGACAGCAGCGCTATCAAGTTTGGCGGTAAAACCCCATGTCAAAAAGCCGCCAAATCCCAACACGATGACGAACAATCCAGCCAGAACCGGCTTGCGCAGGCTTTGGCGCGATGCGTCGCGTTCTTCTGACAGGATCTGATGCCAGGCGACTTGTGATTCTTCGGTGGGCAAAGCCCCACCGCCACCTTCGAGGTTAAGGACACGGGTCATGCTGCACCTCCGTTTTCGTGTTTGCGCTTTACCGGGGGCAGGCTTTTGATGTCGTCGCTTTCATTGGACAGATTGCGGATCACGTCCGTTCGTTCACCGAACTGTTTGACCCGCCCGTCCTGCATCACCAGAAGCTTGTTGGCGTATTGCATGATGCTTTGACGATGGGCGATCAGCACGACCATTGCACCGGACTCGGCGGCCTGGCGGACGGCACGTATCAGGGATGCTTCGCCTTCGGCATCAAGGTTGGCATTGGGTTCATCAAGCACCAGCAAGCGCGGCCAGCCATAAAGCGCACGCGCCAGCGCAATGCGCTGCTGTTGCCCACCCGACAGGGTATGGCGCCCGGCACCAATCGGCGTGTCATAGCCCAGCGGCAATCGCCCGATCATTTCATGAACGCCCGCCGCACGGGCGGCCTCGATCACCTTGCGCGGATTGGCGTCACGCATGCGGCTGATATTGTCGCGGATGGTCCCGTTCAGAAGCGATACCGACTGCGGCAAATAGCCGACCATATCGCCGAACGATCCGCGCTCCCACAGATAGGCGTTGTGCCCGTCAAGATAGACACCCCCTGTCGCAGGCTTTGCGGTTCCGACCAGCAATCTTGACAGGGTTGATTTGCCGGCTGCTGACGGCCCGACAACACCAAGGATGTCACCTGGCACCAATTCAAAATTGATCCCGCGCAGAACCGGCACATTTGATCCCGGCACCGCATAGACCAGATTATCAACAATAAGCGGTCCTTCGGAACGCGGGGTGGGTTTGATTTCGCGCTCGGACTGGCTTTCTTCAAGCATCAGGCGAATGCGCTTCCATGATGAAGCAGCCCCGACCCATGCCCGCCAGTCGCGGGTAACGTTATCAAAGGGCAGCAGCAACCGCCCCATGATCACCGTACCGCCAATCATGGCACCGGGCGTGGTTTCACCGCGAATGACAAGGTAGGCCCCCATCGCCAGAACAATGATCTGCATGCCAAACCGCGCAGATCGGGTCATGGAATACATGCCCTTGCTGCGCATGTTGCCAACATCAAGCAACTCGCTTGCGTGGATTTGTGCCTGTCGCCAGCGCAGGGCAAGGGCTGGCATCATGCCCATTGCTTCGATCACTTCTGCGTTCGAGACGGTCGATCCGATATCGCCGATATTGCGCAGATTGGCGTCGGTTCCTTCCTTGGTGACCTGACGAACCATCAAATCGCCCAGCAAACTCAACCCGATCAGGGTCAGAACCGCCACCAGTCCGGCGATCCCGTAATAGGGATGCAGGGCAAACATCACGAAAAGAAAGATTGGTGCCCAAAGGGCCTCAAGCGGGGCGGCGATGGTGGTGCCGGTGATGAAATTGCGCAGATCGGACAGATCGCGCAGGACCTGAGTTCCATGCAGAGACCCCTTTTCAAGCGCCACCCGCATGGCCGCCGAGATTGCCGGCAGGTTCAAGCGCCGTAACAGCGATTTCGCCATTTCCTGAAAGACAAGTGCTCGCAGGAAATCAAGGATGCCATAAAGAATGATCGCCCCAATCGCGATCACCAGAAGCAAAAGCAGGGTATCGGTGCTTTGGCTGTTGATCACCCGATCATGCACCTGAAGCATGAACAGTGGCACGGTGAGTTGAAGAATATTGATAAAGCCGCTCATGACACCGGCCCAGCCCAGACCGCGCACGAATGTAAAGCGGGCCTCGCGAATGACCGATCTTGTATCAAGTTCGGGCCGGGCTTCCTTCGAATTCACCGGTTTTGCCAGCTTTTCGCGACGAAATTGCATCAAAAATCATCCAAATAAGCAAAAGTCATAGTTTTTCCGCAATCTAATCACATAGTTGCGATGACATGATGATCTACAATAAATTTAAATATGTCGATCTCATGTTGATGATTAGACAATGTAAAAACATCAATATTGAAAGTAATTCGAAAATAAAAATACTTTAGAATTACTTTCCAAAAAACGAGCAAACTGCGGGAAGTAAAAGGCGTTCGGAAAAATCGTTCAAGAACAACGTCTTGTTATCTTCCCCAATACGAAAATTGTGTCTAGGCAAACCCACCTTGGCATCAACTCTCGCTTGGGACCAGATAACGGATCGAAACTTATGACCGTCACTCATCTTGAACTGGCAAATACCGTCGAGCGTATCTATCGGCGGTTTGTGGACTTGTTACGGGTAGACCTTATCCGACTCGGAAAGGATGACATCAGCCCGGCACAAGTGGCGCTGCTTTTTAACATCGGCGAAGATGAACTCTCGGTGCGCGACCTTCTGGATCGTGGCCACTATATGGGCTCAAACGCGTCTTATAATCTTAAACAGCTCGCAGAATCAGGCTATGTCGAACGCCAAGTCATGGCACGTGACAGGCGCTCTGCCCGTCTGAAATTAACCGAGAAGGGCCATGAACTCTGTCAGGCATTGCATGAATTCCACGAGGAATATCACGACGCCCTGACCAGTAATCTTGAAGATCAGCAAGAGATGGAAACAGCCCTGCGCACCTTGCGCAGGCTGGAAGAATTCTGGACGCAGACGCTTAGGTACGGGGGTGCTCCCATCAATGGGTCCATCGCCGCGCAGGAGGTCCGAAACAGAAGATGAAAATTGTCCTCGTTCATCGTCATGGACCTGGACAGTTTGTGCATCTTGCCTGCCATCTGGCCAATGCCGGATGGCAGGTTTCGTTCCTGTGCGAAGCCATGAATGTGCAACTGCCCGGCATCCGGACGCTCCGTCAGCCGGTCACACCCCCACCGCCTGCCACACCCTTTGCGCAATATCATCAGGATGTGGGTCTGAAGGCGGCCAGAACCCTTGAAAGCCTTGTGCGCGAAGAAGGCGCGCCAGACATTGTTTACGGCCATATCGGCTGGGGCAGCATGATGTTTGCCCGCGATGTGCTGCCACAAACGCCGCTGATTGGGTATTGCGAGCATTACTATCACGCCAGCGGGCGCGATGTCGGGTTTGATCCCGATGATGACGTCACACTGGCAAAGCGCACACAGCTTCGTTTGCGCAATGCTGCGCAACTGAGCACCCTTGATCAGCTTGATGCCGCCATCAGCCCGACCAGATGGCAAAAATCAGCATTCCCGGTTGCCTATCACCACAAGATTGGCGTGTGCCACGAGGGTGTCGACACCTATCGGTGTCGCCCCAATCCGAACGCGTGCCTGACCTTGCCCAATGGCAAAACCCTTGGCCCGGACAATCAGGTGGTTACCTATGTTGCCCGCGATCTTGAGCCTTATCGCGGCTTTCCGACCTTCATGCGTGCGGCGGCCAAACTGGCAGAGCGCTGCCCGGATGCCGAGTTCGTCATCGCCGGGGGCGACGGGGTCAGTTACGGCCAACCGCGATCAGATAGCCGCACCTGGCGCGATGCCATGATGACCGAAACCGGCATCAATCCGAAACGCATCCATTTTCTTGGCCAGATCCCCCATGACCAGCTGATCAAGCTTTATCAGATCAGCTCTGCCCATATCTATCTGACATATCCGTTCGTCCTTTCCTGGTCGGTGCTTGAGGCCATGTCCTGCCGGGCACCTGTCATTGCGTCCAATACCGGGCCCTGCCAGGATGTCATTCGTGACCAGCAGAACGGCTTGATGACCGATTTCTGGGACAGCGAAGCCCTTGCCGACAAGATGCATTTCTGCCTGACAAACCAGAGCAGACTGGACCCCATGCGCGAGCAAGCCCGCGCAACCATCACCGCAAATTTCGACCTTAAACAGTGCCTGGAAAAACAGACCAACCTTCTTGAACGCCTGGCTGCTAACAAGCCGAAAGCACGGCAGGTCGTTTAACCAGACAGGTTGGCATTACCGGAGCGCCATGGTTCGCCGTGATCAACACCTAAAGCAGATTCTGGTGCCAATCAGGCTCCTTGAATGACAAGTTTGCGTTGGCTGCGGCGACGCGCAGCCCAAACGAGGCCAACCCCGCCAAAGGCCATAAAACCAGCCGCGACGGGCAAGGCCGCATACCCCAGTCCGGCGGTGATCACACCCCCACCAACACTGGCCCCGACGGCATTGCCAAAGTTGAAGGCGGCGATATTGATCGCAGCCGCCAGACTTGGCGCGTTGGCGGCTTCCTTCATGGCGCGAATTTGCAAGGCCGGGACGATGCCAAAGGCAATAGCTGCCCACAGAAACAGGCTTAGTGCCGCGGTTGCCAGATTTCCCATCGCAAAGGCCATGATGATCGAAATCGTTCCCATGCCGGCGAGAAACAGGAAAGTGGCTCCGTCAAGCGACCAGTCGGCGACCTTGCCGCCGGTCCAGTTGCCGACCGTGAAACCCAGCCCGATCAAGATCAAAGCCATGGTGATGAAATCGCCACTGGCCCCGGCAAGCGTTTCAAGCATCGGGGCGACATAGGTGTAGATCGTAAAGATCCCGCCCGCGAACATCACGGTGGTACCAACCGCAATCAACAGATCGACATTAGCAAGGGCGGCCAGTTCGCCGCGAATGTCGGGCCGGGTTGTCAGGTGATCTTTGGGCAGGGCGAATTGCAAAGCCAGAATGG
The DNA here is from genome assembly GCF_002709775.1 of Thalassospira sp. Taxonomy (GTDB): domain Bacteria; phylum Pseudomonadota; class Alphaproteobacteria; order Rhodospirillales; family Thalassospiraceae; genus Thalassospira. The sequence continues at coordinate 49,500 of NZ_PAQR01000015.1, read as the reverse complement.
CCAAAACGCCCAGCATGGCTGTGCCGCCAAAGGCCGCCCGCCAACTGACATATTGCCCCAGCCAGGATGCAGCCGGGACGCCGCCAATATTGGCGATGCTCAGCCCGAGAAACATGGTAGCGACTGCACTGGCCTGTTTTTCACGCGGCACGACACTGGTCGCAACCACCGCGCCAAACCCAAAGAATGCGCCTTGCGACAGGCTGGTCACAACCCGCGATACCAGCAGGGTCAGATAGCCCGGTGCTGCTGCGGACAACAGGTTGCCGATGACGAAAATCCCCATCAGCAACAGAAGGGCGTTTTTCTTGCTAAAGCGGCCAAACAAAAGCGTGATCACGGGTGCGCCAATCATCACGCCGACCGCATAGGCGGTCACAAGTGTTCCCGCCGTTGGGATCGAGACATCCACACCATCGGCCATGGCGGGCAAAAGCCCCATCGGTGCAAATTCGGTGGTGCCAATGCCAAACGCACCAACACCAAGCGCAAGCAACGGCCAGTTCAGACCGCCCTTGCGGCCTGGATTTTCGCTATCCATTCTTCTTCCTTTGCAAGGCATCAACCAATCAGGGTGATTCCGATCGAACCGGCGACGCCATTTTTATGAGAAACAGGAGAAAATCAGGCCCGTTTTCATAGGCATCCGTTCGCACACGACGCGCTGGGCGCGACGGGAGCTCTGAACTTTCCAAATTAGGAACAGTTTAAATTGGTTTATCCGCAGGCATTAGCCCGGATAATTGACTTAGACTGATGAGCTGAAATCATGATTGGTCGATGAAGGCCTAGACGTAAGCAATCATGCGACCTGCAAATATGACACCTAGCCACAAAAGTATGGAGGCGAGAGCCGAGAGTTTTTGTGGGAGGGTTGGCGCTTTCAAGGCTGTGCCTGTAAGTCTCTGGCGTTTTTTGTCTGCGTGAAAGATCAGCATGTTGATGCCCGCAACGCCGATCAGGGCGAATTTCCAGGGGGTGGCAGCGCTTTGGGTGATGGTTGATGCGATGCCAATGAACATGGTGAGGCCGCTGAGCGCGGCACAGGCAAACCCGACCCAGGCAAAGGGAACCAGAAAGCGCATAATCGCTTCAAACGGCAGTGACGTCCGGGCAACGCCCAAAATTCTGAGATCGAGCGCGATGATGCTGCCAAACAGCAGGCTGATGCCGATCAGGTGCACGGTTTCAAGCACCGGGTAAAGCCACGGAACCATGCGAATGGCAATCGCAAAGTCCGTGGCCTCCAGAGTGCGGGCAGCTTCAAGGAGCCAGTCTGACATGTCAGCCAACGAAATCAGTTCGCCGGTTCAGGCGGCGTTGAAAAGGCGGTCAGTTGTTGCCACACACCTTGCCCGTCACCGGTCCAGAACATCACCGGACGCAAGGCGTCAGGTTGTTCGTTGGAGATAAAGCCAAGCACCTCGATCACTTCGCCTTCTTCAAGCGGACGATCAAGACCCCAGCGTTCCATCCATCCCGGACCAGCAAGCACCAGGTGAATGCGATCCTCATCGCCGTCATAGGGGCGGGCCGAAGCAAGTGTCGCCGCACCATTGTCCGGATTTGCACCGGGCGGCAGGTCACGCGTGCGCAGATCATCCGGCAGAGCGACCATATCAACGCTCATCTCGACCTCGCTGTGCGGATTGCCCCAGCGGACATATTGAACGGTGCCCTTGATGTAATAGGCCTTGCTGGAGTCAAAAGTGCTCCAGCCGTGATGGGCCTGTGCCATCGATACTGGCAGGATCATGAGCAGGGCTAGAAGGCAGCGTCGGATCAGTTGCATGGCAAATCCCTCGTTCCGGATGAGGTGAACGGCACTGTAAATGTGTGAACAAGGTTACGTTGCCAGCCTTGATCAGAGTAGTCCCGTTTGAATGATAGTAGTTATGAATCCCCCTCATCCACCCTTAGGGTCCCAGAATACCGGGGTTTTTTCGGTTTTTGCTGTCCACTTATGATTTGAGCTAATGGGTCTTATCGAATTGGGTAGCCTAGTTTTTGAGTGGGGCTGGCGTATCTCTGTTCGCAAGGCTTCCGGCACAGGAAGTTTTCCGCAACGCAAGCAAACAGGATGATCCAGATGAAAAAGCAGATTGTATCGACGGTATTCGCCCTTTCGCTCGCAGCGCCCGCAGTTCAGGCTCAGGAAAGCAGCGTTTCAGCGCCCGATCTTTCGGCACTGTCGCGTGTGGCACCAGCGCTTTCGAACTATACGCAGGATGCGCTGTTTGACACCCTTTGGCAGCAGAACGATCTTTCGGCGCGTGACCGTGGTCTGATTACGGTTGCCGCCCTTGTCACCCGTCATGACACCGAAGACCTTGGCACGTACGTTAATGTCGCACTTGATGCCGGTGTGACCCCGGCCGAGATTTCCGAAACCATTACCCATCTGGCCTTCTATACCGGTTGGGGCAATGCTACGGCTGCCGCCGAAGTGATTGCACCGATCTATGAAGAACGCGGTATCGAGGTTTCCGAACTGCCGGCCGTCGATCCGGAATTGCTGCCGCTGAACCAGGAAGCAGAGGATGCCCGCCAGACCTTTGTTCAGGACACCTTTGGTGATGTGTCCCGAGGTGTGGTCGATAACACCGAACAGCTTCTGTTCCTTGATCTTTGGCTGCGCCCGGCACTCGCACCGCGTGACCGCAGTCTTGTGACCGTGGCCGCCCTGATTGCGGCAAGCAAGGTCGAACAGATGCCATTCCATCTGAACAAGGCGATGGATAACGGGCTTTCGAAAGATGAGGCCTCGGCCGTTCTGTCGCATCTGGCATTCTATGCCGGTTGGCCGAACATCTTTTCCGCGATGCCGGTTGCCAAGGACGTGTTTGAGTCCCGCGCGAACTAAAATCGCAAACTAAATTCAAAGTCCCCCGACCCCGTGTCAAAGCCCCCTTTCGCCACCGTGCGGGAGGGGGCTTTGTCCTTGGGCAAAGATCAAATCACTCCGGCAACGAGAAGATCGCGACCTTCGTGCTATGGCCGCGCACGGCAACTTCACCCATGGGCTTAAGCGCTGTGTCGGGAAGCAGAGTCGCCGTTGCTTCGGTCAGAAGCAGGGAGGTGCTATAATCCTTGTTCATGGCTTCGAGCCGTGCGGCGAGATTTACGGTATCGCCATGCACCGTATAGCTTTGTCGTCCACCACCTCCGACATTCCCGGCAATCACCGGACCGCTATTGATGCCAATCCGTACCGCAAGGGTTTCCCCGGCAAAGGTAGTTTTGCCAACGAGGTCCAGAATGTCGCAGGCGGCATCAAAGGCGCTTTTGGCGTGATCATCATTGGCAATGGGAACATTGAAGACCGCAAGGATCGCATCGCCCTGAAACTGTGTGACCACGCCATCATGCTTGCCGATGACATCGGTGGTGGCATCGAAATAGGCATTGAGGATATCCACGGTCGCTTTCGGGCCGCGGTTTTCGGTCAGTTGGGTGAAACCGGCAATATCGACAAACAGGATGGTGGCATCACGTTCGACCGGATCAAGCATGCCACGATCCTTGATCATGGTATCGGCAATGCTTGCGGGCACGAACTGACCAAAGATTTGCGAAACAGTGTTGCGATCGCGTTCGGCATCGAACTGGCGATGCACCGTTTGACGCGCACGCTGCATGACAAGGGCGATGAGACCGGCAACAACCAGATAGATCAGTGCTTCCTGAACCCGGCTGCCGGTGCCGACGAACCGGTCGCTGAGGAAGACGGAAAGAAACTGATCGGTGCTGGTGCTTTGGATGGCATCGCCCCATTCCAGCGGCATTTGGACCTTTGAGCGCACCCAGAGGAAGGCTGTCATCCAGCCTGTTGCACCGATTGCTCCCGCCCACAAGACCAGCCCGGGTGAGAAGCTGAAGGCCGCGACGGCCAGCACGATGTAGTAATAGTGAAAGACGTCGAAGCGGAACGTAAAGAACTGTGGCAGGTCAAAGGACGGTTCCGGTGGAAAGATTGTCATCGCGCCGGAAATCAGAATGTAATCGACGGTCAGGAACGCATATTTGACCCATTTGCGATCCCAAACAGAGCCGATAATGGCGAAATGCAGAAGGCCGAAGATCGCCAGAACGGCCATGGCAAAGATGATATCAAAGGATCTTTCCGGCGGTCTGGTGATCACCATCCAGATGCCCAGAACCAGAATGGCGACCAGCCGTCCCTTGATGGCAAGGCGCAGCCCGGCCTGCTCGACGGCAAAGAACATGGATTTCACGTCGCTATAGGCGGTCTGGCCTGAAGGAGCGCGCATGGTTGTTGCCCGGTTATGAATGATCCCTGACAGGGTAGCTCACGACGAAACCAAAGGCAGCAATTTTAGCAGTAGGCGCGCATCATGACTTAGTCATCCAGCATCAGGTGATGGGTGAAGACAAAGTCGTTTTCAGCCTGCGAGGTATGACAGGACTGGCAGCTGGTGCCGTCTTCGGAGGCCTTGGCGACCCGATTGGCATCCCATTCACGAAACAGCCACGATCCCGAAACGCTGTACTCATCCCATTCGGCACGCTTTTCCATGGCGATATAGCGATATAGTTTTCCGTCGCGATGATCTTCCATCATGATCACGGTGCCGTCGGGAAACGGTTCACCGGCCTTGGCAGCCGCAATCGCCGCAGGAGAGGTATAGAGTTCCTCGGTAATGCCGCCGCGCTTGAAGGTGCCGTAATGCACACCGTTTTCGTAGCCTTCGGGGAAGGCAACCTGTTCATTGGGGGACTCATTGGATGACTGGGCCAAAGCCGGTGCAGCCGCCAGCGTCATGGCAATGCAAAGTGCCGGAAGGATCAGGCGTGAACGTGCATAGGTCATGGGCAAGGCGTCCTTCTGCGGGATCATGGCAGTAAAATCATTTTTGATCCCGCAAGCTTAGTGGCCCAAGTGATCGATGATTAGTCAGGCTTCCCCGAAAGGTTTCATGAGCACGGCTCACATATCGCTCTAGTCACGATGGCGAAGCGCATCGACAATCACGCCGAATGCCGGCGAGGATTGCCGACGGTGCGGGTAATACAGATAATAACCGGGGAAAGGCGGGCACCAATCGCCGAGCACGACCTGCAGGCGACCAGCAGCGATGTGATCATTGACCAGATCTTCGGGCACGTAGCCGATGCCGTAGCCGGCAAGGGCAGCATCAACGATCGGGTTGATGGTATTGAATGTCAGCTGACCATCGACATGAACGCGAATTTCGCGGTCATCCTTTTCAAATTCCCAGGCATACAAGCCGTCATGGGTCGGCAGGCGCAGGTTAATACAGCTATGTTCGCCAAGTTCGCTGGGGGTTTCCGGGGCCGGGTGACTGGCAAGATAATCCGGTGATGCCACGGCCAGCATGCGGAAATCCGGGCCGATGCGAACCCCGATCATGCCCTCGGACACCTGTTCACCAAGGCGGACCCCGGCGTCATAACGTTCGGAAACGATGTCGGTCAGGCGGTAGTCCGAATTCACTTCGACCTTGAGTTCGGGATAGTCGCTGATCACGTCTTTGAGCTTTGGCCAGATGACGGTATCGGCAGCATGATCGGTTGCCGTCAGGCGGATCAGCCCGGCCGGGCGATCGCGCATTTCGACCAGTGCGCGCAGTTCTACATCGATCTCGGCGAAGTGCGGCTCGATGCGTTCCAACACGCGTTCACCGGCTGAGGTCGGGGCGACCTTGCGTGTGGTGCGTGACAGAAGTCGCATGCCAAGCCGTTCTTCAAGACCGCGCACCGTGTGGCTGAGTGCAGATTGCGAAACGCCGATCTGGGCGGCGGCGCGCGTGAAACTTCCCGCACGGGCAACGGCGATGAAGGCCAGCAGGTCGACAACATTTTCACGCAACATGTTTTGCGCTCCGTTTGGTTGCAGGGTCGGTTGCAGGGTCGGGCGAACGGTCGGTCTTGGCATGGGTCAGCATCGAAACATCAACAAACCGATACGTTTAGCAGACCCTTGGTCATATAGGTATTGTTACATCAATGAGCCAAATTCATAAGAGCAATCTGTGGATTTGACTGGTTTCATGAGAACCAAGTCACAATCTTTAGCGTTAAGACCCCATAAGATCATTCAGGTCGCAAGCAGGAGAATTGAATTGAAAATTGGAATTCTGGGTTCCGGCCTGATGGGCGCGAAGCTTGGCACATTCTGGGCCAAGGCCGGGCATGACGTGATTTTCAGCTATGCCCGTAGTGATGCAAAACTGAAGCGTCTGGCCGATGGTGTCGAAAACGGCCAGTCCGGTTCGGTCGCCTTCGCGGTCGAGAATTCCGATGTGCTGTTGCTCGCCGTGCACTGGTCGCGGATTGATGATGTGTTGTCCCAGGCAGGCGATCTTGCTGGCAAGGTGGTTGTAAATTGCTGTGTGCCACTCGATCTGCAAAACCGAGATCTGGTGGTTGGCACGACGACATCCGGTGCGGAGCATCTGGCAAGCCTGCGCCCCAAGGCGCGCTGGGTATCGGCATTCAACACCACGCCAAGCGAGGTGTTTGAGACCGTCTTTGCCAACAAGGGCAAAGGTGAACGCGCCGATGTTCTGTATTACGGCGATGATGCCGCTGCCAAATCGGTGGCCGCCGATCTGATTACCGATATGGGATTTTCGCCCTGTGATGCCGGCGCCCTTCGAACTGCGCGGTTCTGTGAGCCGTTCGCCATGATTACAGCCGAGCTCGCCTATGGGCAGCCCGGCGGGCCGAAACTGACTTACCGGTTCGACAAGCATTGATCAAAAGCCCTTTCATGAGCGCTGCTCATAATTGCTTGTTGATTTTCCGGGCTAGTGAAATCGGCTGACAGGAATAGGTTTAGGATATGCCCGACCAACCGATCGCCGGGCTCAAAATTTAGGAGATCGAAAATGAAAATCACGCGTGTTGGATCAAACCCGTCGGGCAAGGGCCCGGCAGACTGGTTTACCGGAACTGTCCGTGTCGATCCGCTGTTTGCCGCCGAAGAACCGGGCCGCGCATCGGGGGCACATGTGACCTTTGAGCCGGGCGCACGTACCGCATGGCACACCCATCCGGCGGGTCAGACCCTGATTGTGACGTCTGGTAAAGGCCGCGTGCAACGTGAAGGTGGCCCGATCGAGGAAATCTTCCCGGGCGATGTTGTCTGGTTCCCGGCCGAGGAAAAACACTGGCACGGTGCATCCCCGGAAACCGCGATGTCGCATATCGCGATCCAGGAAAGCATCAATGGCAGCCCCGTCACCTGGATGGAGCATGTCAGCGACAAGGACTATGAGGGCTGATTGCCAGCCCCATCGGAAAGTTTGGAAGACACATGCGCCCCACGATTGTTTGTCACATGATTACCTCGCTTGACGGGCGGCTTTGGGCCGAACGTTGGGGTAATCCCCATGGTGGCACCATCGATGATTTGATCGAGCGTCACTATGACCGTGTGGCAGAAACCTTTGGTGCGGATGGCTGGATGGTCGGCCGCCGCACCATGGAACACTACGCCGCCGGGATCCGTGAAAAAGCCGTACCCGAAGCATCGCGCAACCGCCCGAACCATCTGGCGGCACGCACGTCTGAAACCGTCGGGGTCGCCTTTGATCCGTCTGGCCGGCTGCTTTGGGACGGGGGCGAGATTGATGGCGATCACGCGATTGTCGTTCTTGCCGATACGGTCGAGGAGAGCCATCTCGAGCATCTTCGCGAGCAGGGTGTTTCATACCTGTTTGCCGGGCCGGATGGTATGGATCTTGACCGTGCGCTTTCGGTGCTGGCGAGCGAATTTGGTTTGAAGAAGCTGCTGCTTGAAGGTGGTGGCAAATTGAACGGGGCGTTTTTGCGTGCCGGTCTGATTGATGAAACAAGCACGCTGATCTGCCCGACCATTGATGGGCTTAAGGGTGTGCCATCGATCTATGACTATCACGGAGACGGCCAGGAATTTCCCGCTGCCAATCAGGAATTATCCCTGATCGGTAGCGAAACGCTTGAGGGCGGTGTTGTGTGGTTGCGCCACGCGGTTCATCGCCTTTGACGGGTCCTTGACCCGGCGTCTGGGCCAGACAGGCAGAAGACTGCTTTGACATGTTGCCGATGATCGTGGTGCGCACGCGATCACCGGCAAAACAGTCGGGGTTCTGGCAAGGATTACCTCCCGAAAAGACCGCGTGCGGGTATTCGGGCAGCATTTCGGCTGCCCGGAATGGATGCCTGCGCCCAATTGATATGACCAATGGAGATTTTCGAGATGTTCAGAACGCTTATGATCGCTTCCGCCATGACAGTTTGCGCCACCGGCGCGATGGCCGAAGGCATGGAAATTACCAAAAACGGCACCAATGCCGGCATGATGGGCTCCCCGGACCTGTTCACCGGTGACGTCTATGTCGAAATGGTTTTCGAAAACAAAGACCCGTTTGTCGTCAATAGCGGCAAGGTCACCTTTATGCCCGGCGCACGTTCGAACTGGCACACCCATCCGGCAGGTCAGATGCTGATCGTGACCGAAGGTACCGGTTGGGTGCAGGAAGAAGGCAAGGAAAAGCACGTGATGCAGCCGGGTGATGTTGTCTGGTGCCCGCCGGGTGTCAAACACTGGCACGGTGCGACCGACACCACTTCCGTCACCCACTATGCTGTTCAGCAATTTGAAGACGGCAAGAATGTCGAGTGGCTGGAACCGGTTACCGATGCGCAGTTCACGGAATAAACATTCATGACGGCAGACCAATCTGCGGCGGGGGCATCCAGTGCCCCCGCACTTCTTGTTATTGCGTTGGCAACGTTGTTGTCGCTGGTGGTGTTTACCCTGCCACTGACGACGATCATCGCCATTGGTGAAAACTTTGCCATCAGTGCCGGCGAACAGGCCTGGATCATGAGCGGCATGCCTCTTGGTGCAGCGGCCGGGCTTCTTGGTGCCGGGGCATTGGGCGATAATTACGGCTATAAACGCACGTTTCAGGGCGGGCTTGTGGTTTTGTTTGCCTCCTCGATCCTGGGGGCACTTGCACCTGATGCCTTTGTCCTGATTGTCGCGCGTGTGTTGCAAGGAATTGGCTGCGCGGCGGTGACGGCGTGCGGACTTGGCCTGATCGGGCGGCTTTATGACAGCAGTCATGACAAGGCGCGCGCGGCTGCCATCTGGGCGGCGTCACTGGGCGCTGGTGTTGCCATCGGTCCGATTGTTGCAGCCCTTCTTTTGCCCGTTGGCGGCTGGCGCAGTTCGCACTGGATGGTGGTGATTGCAACCGCCTTGCTGGTGATGCTGGGACATCAATTGTTGCCCGGACGCCCGGACAAACGTGCAGCCCGTCCGATTGACGTGCCGGGATCGATCCTTTTGTTCATTGGCATGTCGTGTCTTTTGGCGTCACTGACCGAATTGCGTCTAGGCGCTTATGTCATTGTCGGCATCTTGGCCGTTATCGGCGTTATGGGAACCGCGCTATTTATTCGCACCGAATTGCGATCAAGCAATCCGATCCTGCAGCTTGGTCTGTTCAAGGATGCCGGGTTTGTCGGGGCGACGGTCGCGGCCTTTGCATCTGGCGCGGGTATTTTGTCGCTGATGACACTGACCCCTGTGATGCTAGAACAGGGGATCGGGTTCAGTCCGTTCAAGGCGGCACTTGTCCTGACAGCCTGGTCAGCGATGACGGCGGTGGCGGCGTTTCTGACCCGCTATCTGCCGCGCAGTCTGACACCGGGTTTGTTGTTGTCGGTCAGTATTACCGGCTGCCTTGTCGGGCAGTTATCGCTGCTGTTCATGGCACCGGATGCGGGATATGTCGCCGTTTTGCCCGGCCTGTTTGTGGCGGGGATTTCGAACGGGGTTTTGAACGCATCGCTTGGCCATCAGGCCGTGCATCATGTGCCGGTCGAACGCAGTGCCATGGGCAGTGCCGCGAACAATACCGCGCGTTATCTGGGATCATCCGTCGGGATTACCATCATCGCCATTGTGATCGCCAACGGGGCGGAGCATGGCGGGACAGCTGGCCTGTTTGAAGGATGGCGGCAGGCGATTGCAATCACCGGGGGCTTTACGGTTCTGGGGTTGATTGCGCTGTGGATCCCGATGGGCCGACGCCGGTTTATGAACCGGGCTCATTAGTTCTATTGGTTTACCCGGGATTATCGCACCCGATTTCCCGGGTAGATTAAGGGGAAGCTGATTTCGCGTAAAAGCGAACCCCCACTTCAAATGCCGGAACCCTAGAGATGTTCATGAGAACCATGCCCAAGAGTTTGCGACATATGCCCCACGCCCGAACTGTGCGCTGCTTTGCCCTTGCAGCAGTTTGTGTACTTGGCACATCTGCGACCACAGCATTTGCCAATGACACCAGCTTGACGGGCGAGACGCTATTGGCCGATCAAGCGCGTGACTGGCAGGTGGATGTCATCAGTGATGAGCTTGCCTACCCGTGGGCGATCCGCCCGGTCGACGGGGGCTTTGTCATGACCGAGGGGGAAGGCAATATCGTCCATCTTGTCGATGGTGAGCTGCGTCGTTTTGCCCTGCAAAGCTCGGACCCGGTGGTGCATGAAGGCGGCAGCGGGTTGATGGGGCTTGCCCTTGCCGGTGACTTTGCCCAAAGCGGCAAGGCCTGGCTTTATTACAGCTATCGATCTGATACCGGTGCGCGGCTGAACAAGCTTGTGACGGCAGAATTTGACGGCCAGTCATGGCGTGAAACGGCTGTGTTGCTGGATGGTATTCCCGGTCACCGACTTTATAACGGCGGGCGAATTGCCTTTGGTCCGGATGGATATCTTTATGTCACCACCGGCTGGACGGCTGATCCAGCTTTGCCGCAGGATTTGAACAGTCTGGCGGGCAAGATCCTGCGCGTGACCCCGAATGGCGCCATTCCCGATGATAACCCGTTTCCGGGATCCTATATCTGGTCCTATGGGCATCGCAATCCGCAAGGATTGGCGTGGAATTCGGATGGAGCGATGTACGCCGCCGAGCATGGCCAGTCGGGCAATGACGAGCTTAACCTGATTACGGCTGGCGCAAATTACGGCTGGCCAGAGGTCGAGGGTAATGACAGCCGCGACGGCATGCAAAGCCCGATCATCCATGCCGGGCGCAATACCTGGGCACCGTCGGCGATTGCCATGGTTGATGATGTGGTGTTGATTGCGGCCCTTCGTGCCAAGGCGCTTCTGGCCTATCAGCTTGATGCAACTGAGACGACCGAAGTGCTTTCGACCAATGAACGCTACCGCGATGTCTTGCCGCTTGGGGATGCGCTTTATGTGATTACCACCAACCGCTCCCCGCGAAGCTCCGGCCCGAATGAAGGTGATCGATTGCTGCGCATCACGCCTTAATGGTTTGCGGTCGGACCGTTCCCATATCCAATTAAACTTCAAACAAAGGACGACCCAAATGCCCCATGTCATTGTCAAAGCCTGGCCGGGAAAGACTGAAGACGAGAAGAAGCGTCTGGCAGATGCCATCACCAAACATGTGATGGAAATCTTTGAATATGGCGACGAAGCCGTTTCGGTTGCGATCGAGGAAGTCGGTCCGGAGAGCTGGAAAACCGACGTCTATGAACCCGATATCAAAGCCAAGCCGAACCAGCTTTACAAAAAGCCCGGGTATGAGATGTGACGGGCAAGTACGCCCGCAGGAAATGATAGCTTTCAATTTATGAGCCCTGCTCATCATAGAAAGAAAATAATACCGTCTAATCACTAAGTTTGATGGCGCGTATCTTTCGAATTATGGGCGCGGATTTCGCGCCATGACTTTTACCAACACTATGGAGGTTGCTTTGGCAGTTAAGGCTTTTGGTGCCTATGCAGGTGATAAACCGCTTGAGGCCATGGATATCGAACGCCGCGCGACAGGCGCGCACGATGTCAAAATCGAGATCGCCTATTGTGGTGTCTGTCACTCGGACCTGCATCAGGTGCGCGCAGAATGGGGCGGAACCCGTTGGCCTTGCGTGCCCGGTCACGAGATTGTTGGTCGCGTCACCGAAGTTGGCGGCCATGTGAAGAATTTCAAAGCCGGTGATCTGGTGGGTGTCGGCTGTATCGTTGACAGCTGCGGCGAATGCCCGGAATGCGCAGACGGTTATGAAAACTACTGCGATGGCATGATCGGGACCTATAACTTCCCGACCGAAGATGCGCCGGGTCATACCCTTGGTGGGTATTCGCAGCAAATCGTGGTCAATGAAGGCTATGTGCTTCATGTCAAACATGACGAAGACAAACTTGCCGCTGTGGCACCGCTTCTTTGCGCGGGCATTACCACCTATTCCCCGCTCAAGCACTGGAACACCGGTCCTGGCAAGAAAGTCGGCATCGTCGGCATCGGTGGCCTTGGCCATATGGGTGTGAAAATCGCCCATGCGATGGGCGCACATGTTGTTGCCTTCACGACATCTGAATCCAAACGCGAAGCTGCCCTGGCCCTTGGCGCGGATGAAGTTGTGGTGTCACGCAATGAAGACGAAATGGCAGCCCATGCGCTGAGTTTCGATCTGATCCTTAATACCGTGGCAGCGCCGCACAATCTTGATGCCTATATCAATCTGCTCAAGCGTGATGGCACCATGACCCTGGTTGGCGTTCCGGCCGAAGCACATCCGGCCCCGAATGTCGCGGCCCTGATCTTCAAGCGTCGTTCGCTTGCAGGCTCGCTGATCGGTGGCATTCCGGAAACCCAGGAAATGCTCGATTTCTGTGCCAAGCACAACATCGTCGCAGACATCGAAATGATCCGTGCGGATGAGGTTGATGCAGCCTATGACCGCATGATCAAAGGCGACGTCAAATACCGCTTCGTGATTGATACCGCGTCGCTTGCGGGTTGATCAGACGATTGATCATGCATCTTTGATGATCTGGATGGCCCCTTGCCGGTTGTCGGCGAGGGGTCATTTATTTGCGGGCTTCAGGGCACCGTCTCAAATGGCTCATGCGTTATATTGTGGAAATTATGATTATTATTATCACATTATAAAAACGCAGATGGAGTGGTTTGCGGTCTTCTGTCATGGCTTGGAGATACGTTTTTCATCGTGATCTTTCCAAGCTCCCCACCGGCACAGTTTCAGTTGTTTTGCGTTTGCCGGATGCGGGTATTTCGACAGGACACCGCTATGAGCAAGTTTTCCCCCTTTGAGACAACGCTGTGGTATGCGACCGCGGCAGACGCCCCCGAAACCACCCCGCTTGTCGGCCGCAAGCAGGCCGATGTCTGTGTTGTTGGGGCGGGTTTTACCGGCCTAACCACCGCCCTTGAACTGGCCAAGAAAGGCGTTCGGGTGGTTGTGGTCGAAGCACAGGAAGCCGGGTTTGGCGGGTCTGGACGCAATGCCGGTCATTGCACGCCGACCTTTAGCTATTACAGCCTGCCATCCTTGCGCAAAATGCTGGGCGCGCCCTGGGCGGAACGGTTGATCGCGCGCCAGCTTGGCGCGAATGAGCGCGTCAAGGAGATGATCGCGCAATATGACATCGACTGTAACTGGGTTCAGAACGGCTACGTGATGGGGGCCTTGCGCCCCGGTGCACTGTCCACCCTTCAGGTCAAATCGGAAAGCTATGCCGAGGCGGGCGCAAAGTGCCGGATCATTGATGCCGATGAAGTCGAACGATTGACCGGAAGCCCCCGCTTTTATGGCGGCTGGTATCATGCCGAGGGCGGACATATGAACCCGCTTTCCTATTCGCGGGGGCTTGCGCGTGCGGTGCAGGCCGAGGGCGGTGAAATCTATACCAGTTCACCAGTCTCAAACGTTGTACCTGCAGAAGGCAAGTGGGAAGTCAAAACCCCAACCGGTGAGGTGCTGGCCGATAAGGTGATCTTTGCCACCGGAGCCTACACCGTTGACGGCTGGAAGGGGCTTGATCAGAGTTTCAAGATCATGAAGGTCTTTGTTGCCGCGACCCAACCGCTGGACCCCGAAATCCGCAAGCAAGTCCTGCCGCACAACACGACGATGCATGACGGGCGCGGGGACATCTATGTTTACAAATACAATCACGAAGGCCGCATCGTGGCATCGATGTTCCCGATGGGGCGTCGCGGGGCCGATCCGGCCTACACCCGTCAGGTGATGACCGATCGCCTTAAATTCCTGCATCCTCAAATCACCCAGGACATCCGTTGGGAATATTTCTGGTTTGGCGAGCTTGATATGCAGATGAAAACCATTCCGCGCCTGTATGGCCTTGCCCCGGGCATTGTTGCCTGCACGGGGCTTTCGGGGCGCGGCGTTCCTACCGGCTCAATGTTGGGCGGGATACTTTCCGAATGGGCGCTTGATACGCCCGAGGACCAGCTCGATCTCAAGATCGAGCCACTTCACAAGGCACCCTTCTTTATGTCTTTCGCCCCGAAAATGCGGTTGCGCTATTTCCGTTATCAGGATGCCCGCGCCGCACGACGCGAGGGTGCCGAACTGCCACCACACGCCTGAATGAGGGTTTAGAGTAATGAGTGAGACAAAAACAATTCTGATTTCCGGTGCCAATCGCGGCATTGGCGATGCGACGGCGCGTGCCTTTGCCGATGCTGGCTGGAACGTATCGATGGGCATGCGCAAGCCTGTCATGCCAGCCTGGGCCGATACGGTCGACACGGCCAAGCTGCAGGTCGTTGCCTATGACGCGACCGACGCAGAAGCCCCGAAAAAATGGGCACAGCAAGCCCGCGAAAAGTTCGGTGGCATTGATGCCGTGGTTGCCAATGCTGGCATCATGGTGCGCAAAAGTGCGGTTGATGTCACCGATGCAGAGTTTGATTCGCTGATGGACGTCAACGTCAATGGTCCGCGCCGTCTGGTGCAGGCCTGCTGGGACTCGCTTCTGGAAAAAGGCCATGGCCGGGTCGTGATCGTCTCGTCCCTGTCGGGCAAACGGGTGAAATCGGCGATTTCAGGTGCCTATTCAGTGTCGAAATATGCGGCCCTTGGTTTGAGTCACGCATTCCGTCATGCAGGCTTCGAGCAAGGTATTCGCACAACCGCCGTCTGCCCGGGATTTGTCGCGACCGATATGGGCACCCCGCTTGCCGGCGGTAACACGGACGGACTGACGACGGCAGAAGATGTTGCTGGGTCCATCTTCCACGTTGTCAATCTGCCCAACAGTGCCAGCGTTTCCGAGCTCTGGATGAACTGTTCGCTCGACGACTCTTACTGATCAGATTGATCTGAACGCTATGCGGTGATTTCTGCGATTTCCTGTCGCAGAAGTGCTGCGTAGTGATCAAACATCCCGGGTGTCATTTTCGCGCACAGCAAGGTGAAGCCAAGCGATGCTGTCGGCTTTTCGCCTTCCTGCATGATTGGCATGGCAACGCCTGCGATACCCGGGATCAGTTCACCATCATCAATGGCATAGCCGCGTTCACGGGTGCCGGCGATCAGGTCCTGAATTTTTTCCCGTGTCAGGTTTTTGTAGGGGGCATAGCGCCCCATATTTGCACGAATGATGAAGTCCTGCTCGTCCTCGTCAAGAAAGGCCAGCATGGAAATCGATCCGGGGCCGACGCCGATCGGGACGGAACCGCCAATGGTCCCGGTCAGGGTCGGGACGATGCATTCACCATCGCGACGATCCAGACAGACCGAGTCGTGATTGAAACGCGCCATCAGGTGAATCGTATCGCCAGTTTGACGGCGTAATCGCGCCAACGCCATTTCGCAGCGACTGACGAGTCCCGGGCCGCGTGCAGCACGCGCACCATAGACCGCCATCCGCGCACCCAGGCGATAGGAACGGCGCTTGTCATCGCGGGCCAGAATTTTGTGGCCGACTAACGTATTGAGAATCCGATGACATGTTGCGGTGTTGAGTTCGGAAAGTTCGACCAGCTCCTTGAGCGAGACGCCCTCGACCTTGCCATTGGCAATCAGGTCAATCAGCAAAACGGCCCGATCAAGAAGCTGGGCGCCACCGGATGATGTTGCAGTTTTTTGACTCATTTTCTCACATTATAAAAAATGGAAACTCGTTAGCTTGTATTATGAGAATTAGAAGGGTTCAATGCCCAAAATTAAGTCGCCCTAAAAATCGTGATTACGAAATGAGCGATTTGATTTCGACAGACAAGACTCCTTCCCGGAACTTGTCGCCACCACTAACGCATATTTCGATGTGCAAATTGTCAGGGAAGTAAAAATGACCAAATTTGGAAAGCTCGCTGTTTCGGCTGTTGCCCTTGCATCTGCAGTTGCTGCCAACAGCGCCGTTGCTGATACGCTTGAAGATGTAATCGCACGTGACACGCTGATCGTTGGCGTGAAGAACGATTACCCGCCTTACGGATACCTCAACGATGCTGGCGAAACGGTTGGCTTTGAAGTCGAGCTCGCAAAATACGTTGCCAAAGAACTTCTCGGTTCGCCCGACAAGATCGAACTTGTCCCGGTCGTTGCGGCAAACCGTATCCAGTTCCTTGAAGCAGGTCGTGTTGACGTCATCTTCGCCACCCTTGGTGTTACCGATCAGCGCGATGAAGTCATCGACTTTACCGTTCACTATGTCAGCGCAGCCGGTCCGTCGGTTCTGATGCCCGAAGCAACCACAGTTAATAGCTGGGAACAGCTTAAAGGTCAGCCGATCTGCGGCATTCAGGGTTCCTACTACAACAAGAAAATGACCGAAGAATTCGGCATCAATCTTGTGAACTTCAAAAACCAGGCGGATGCGTACCGTGCGCTGAAAGACAATCGCTGCATCGGTTTCGTCTTTGACGACATGACACTGCAGAAGAAACTCGAAGAAGCGGATTGGTCTGAATATAAAATCGCCGTTGCCCCATACGAATTCCTGCCGATGGCAGGTGGCCTGCGTGAAGACGATGCTGCATTTGCCGAAGCCGTTAACAACGCAATCGTCAAAGCCGAAGGCGAAGGCAAGCTGATCGAATGGGAAACCGAGTTCGGCATGCCGCATTCGGATTACATCGCCAAGCGCGCCGAAGCTGCTGCGGCACAGAACTAAGCAACGGAGTAGCTAGTTGTTCGGACTCGATTATTCCTGGCTCGCCGACCCGGCCTATCAAAACTGGCTGGTCACCGGTGTGATCAATACCCTGGAACTTGCGGCGCTCTCATCGAGCGTCGCTATCCTCATCGGTATGCTCGGGGCCCTTGGGCTTTCGCTGCGTGTCTTCTGGCTTGATGCCCTGATCGAATTTTTTGTCGAAGTGTTCCGCAACACCCCGCCACTTCTGCAAATGCTGTTTGCCTATTTCACCCTGTCGACCCTGGGGCTGAAAACAACTGATCCGGTCACCGGACTTGAGGTGCCATTGCTCAGTGCGTTTGCCTGTGCATGCATTTCGCTCAGTCTGTTTGGTGGCGCGCTTGCGATCGAGGCATTCCGGTCAGGTCTTGAAACCATGCCAAAGGCCATCACGGAAGCTGGTCGGTCGCTTGGATATAGTCGTTGGGCCCGCTTCTGGCGCATCGAAGTACCGATTGCTTCGCGTGTTTGTCTGCCGTCTTTGACAAACATTCTGACCAACCTGTTCAAGACCACATCACAGGCATCGGTGATCACCGTGCCGGAGCTGATGTACTACGCAGGTCAGATTTATAACGACACCTTCAGAACGCTCGAAGTCATGATTCTGATCCTGATCATCTATGTCGTTCTGGTGTCGATCCTGTCTTATGGCATGAGCCGCCTTGAGGCCTATCTGACACTGCCCGGCTATGGAAAGGGACAATGAACATGACATTCGAACTTTCCTATGAGGGCAAAAAACGCCTTGTGATCGGCGGCGTTCTGGCCGCGATTGCGGCCTGGATCGCAGTTGATGCCATGGCTGGCGGGGCAGAACATTGGGCGCGTGTTTTCGTGCGTTTGCCATTGCTTCTGACCGGTCAGGGTGATGGCTGGCCGATCACGGGCGGTTTTGCGCTCAATATCCTGCTGTCGATTGCTTCCATGGCTGTGGCGACTGTTCTTGGCACGCTGCTGGGGATTTCGACCCTGGCGCAATCGCCCTATTTGCGTTTGCCAGCCTTTTTTATCATGAACTTCCTGCGCAACTCGCCCTGGCTTGTCTTGCTGTTTGCCATGCTGTTCATTCTGCCGTTCCAGGTAGAGGTCTTTGGCCTGCGCATTCCGTTCCCGCCCTTTGTCAAAGCGGTGATTGGTCTGGCCTTGCCGACCGCAGCCAACCTTTCGGAAGTTGTGCGTGGTGCTGTGCAGTCCATCCATAGCGGACAATGGGAAGCAGCCCGTGCGCTTGGCTATACGACGCCGCAGATTTATCGCCATGTCATTTTGCCACAGGCGCTGCGTCGCATGATCCCGGGCTGGATGAACCTTTATGCCCTGCTGACCATTGCGACCGCGCTTGCCACCGTGACCGGTATCCAGGACGTGTTGACGATCCTCAACACGTCGCTCGCAATGGAGAGCGAACGCGTGCTGGTCTATTTCTATCTTACAACTCTCTTCCTGTTCTTTGCCTATTGCTATCCGATCGCGATCTTCGCGCGCCGGCTGGAACGTGCTGTGAAAGGTGACAACATATGAAGCGCTCCGAAGCTTTGATCGAGATCGATAACATCCATAAGTCGTTTGGCGACTTCGAAGTTCTCAAGGGCATCTCGCTTTCGGTTAATGAAGGTGAAGCTGTCTGTATCATCGGACCGTCCGGTTCGGGAAAATCGACCGTGCTGCGCTGTATCAACGGCCTGCTTCCGATCGATGAAGGGTTTATCCGCGTTGGCAATCATCGAGTGCATGAACTGCGTTCCGAAAAGGAAATGCGTCCCTTGCGCCACCAAGTCTCGATGGTGTTCCAGCAATACAACCTGTTCCCGCACAAGACGGCCCTTGAGAATATCATGATGGCACCGATCCAGGTGCTGGGCCATGAGCGTGCCGAGGTCGAAGACCGCGCGCGCAAATTGCTCGAAAAGGTTCGTCTTGGCAACAAGGCGGACAGTTATCCCGGGATGCTTTCGGGTGGTCAGCAACAACGTGTTGCGATTGCCCGGGCACTGGCGATGCAGCCGGAAGTCATCCTGTTTGACGAAGTCACCGCCGCCCTTGATCCGGAAACGGTCAAGGAGGTTCTGCTGACCATTCGTGAACTGGTTGATGATGGCCTGACCTGTATTCTCGTCACCCACGAAATGAAGTTCGCCCGCGAGGTCGCCGACCGGGTCTGCTTCACCGATCGTGGTCTTATCGTCGAGAATGCCCCCCCTGCAGACCTGTTCGACAACCCGCAAGACCCACGTACGCGCGAGTTCCTCGGACAGGTTCTCTAAGATCTTTAAGCCGGGTCATTGAGGCAAATTTTGACCCGGCCGTCCTTTCAAGAAATGTGCAGTGCCGTGCGGCGCTGACGCCACCCTGTTATCCCAAGAAAGGCGGGCAACTGCCCGACGCATCATGCCTCGTTTTGACGATATCTACGCCCCGGACTTCAAGGAAAAGCCTTATTGGTGGGAAGTCGGTGAGCCGGAAACCAACATGGATCCGCTGCCGACACGCGCCGATGTGGTCGTCATCGGATCGGGTTATGCCGGTCTGAATGCCGCAACCCATCTTGCCCGTGCCGGGCGCGATGTGGTGGTGATTGATGGTGATCGCATTGGCGAAGGGGGCTCGACCCGATCGGGCGGCATGGTCTCAAGCGGGCAGAAGCTTGTCGTTGGCGGTGCATTGACCGGGGTTGATCCGGAATTGATGTCGCGTCTGATCGGGGAAAGCAACGAAAGCTTCGATTACCTCAAAACCCTGATCGATACCGAGGGTCTTGATGCCGGGCTTTCGGTCACCGGGCGTTTCTTTGGTGCGCATTCGAGTGCGAATTTTGAAACCCTGAAACATCACGGCGCCCTGCTTGCTGACAAGACCGGTGTAAAGGTCCATTTCCTTGATCGCGATCATCAACGCGAAGCCATCGGATCGGATTACTATCACGGCGGCATGGTGGTTGATGATTATGGCGGGTTGCATCCTGGCATGTATCACAAGGCTTTGCGGGAACGCGCCAAGGCAGCCGGTGTCGCACTGCGTTCGCATGCCCGGGCCGGCGTTGTCCGCGAACTTGATAACGGCGAGAAAATGGTGCCGACCGCACGTGGTGAAATTCGCACCCCGCATGTGATTACCGCCACCAACGGTTATACCGGTGCCGATGCAACGCCAAGCGTTGCGCGCCGCGTTGTGCCGGTCAAAAGTTATCAGATCGCAACCGAACCGCTACCGGCAGATCTTTTGGCGGAACTGATCCCCAATGCGCGCATGGTATCTGATACCCGTCGCGATCTGATCTATACCCGCCCGTCACCCGATGGCACGCGTCTGCTGTTCGGGTCGCGTCCGGGCGCGTTTGATATGTCAGACAAGGCTGCTGCCAAGCGCCTTTATGCCCGCATGATCACGATCTGGCCGCAACTGCGCGGCACCAAGATCACCCACGTCTGGAGCGGCCGGGTTGCCATGACGGTCGATAAAATCGCCCATCTTGGGGACCGCGATCAGACCAGTTTTGCGGTTGGGTGTAACGGGAATGGTGTCGCCCTGATGACCTATCTTGGCTATCAGACGGCGCGCAAAATCCTTGGTGAACAGAACCAGCCATCCGCCTTTGACCGGGACAAATTTATGCCGGTTCCATTCTACAACGGCAAACCGTGGTTTGTGCCGGTTGTGGCCGGGTGGTACCGCCTGCGTGATTTCCTTGAACGGTCGCGCGGATAAGCCTGATTTTCCAAACGCACGCCCGAATATGGTGCGTGCGTTTGGCATAAACCCCTTTTTATCAATTGCTTGGTGCCGGGCCGTAATCGTGATTACCATCGCGATCGATCTCGTGACCCCATCGGCAAATGACCACTGCACTTTGGCCAAGGAGTTCTCAAAGTGTCCGTACCTCATCTTCAGGTATTTGAAACTGCCCGTCCGTTCCCTGAAAAAGTCGATGTCGCCATTATTGGCGGCGGCATTGCCGGTATCACCGTCGCCATGTTTTTGGCGGAGGCCGGGATTTCCGTTGCCGTTCTTGAAAAAGGCCGGGTCGCGGCCGAGCAGAGCTCGCGCAATTGGGGGTGGACGCGCCAGATGGGGCGCGATCCGGTCGAGCTGCCCTTGACGATTGAAAGCCTAAATCTCTGGCGCGATCTTGACCGGCGCTTTCAGATCAATACCGGCTACCGTGAAACCGGCATTACCTATGTCTGCCGAACGAAGCGCGAAATTGACGAATTCACCAAATGGGGTGAATACGCCAAGGCGGCCAAAATGCCGTCAAAAGTCCTGAACGGGCCGGAACTGCAAGACTTGATCCCGGGACTGTCGACCGATTTCAAAATGGCGCTGCATACCGCCAATGACGGGCGGGCCGAACCGGGCCAGGCCGTGCCGGAAATGGCACGCGCGGCAGATCGCCTTGGTGCCACCATCGTTCAGGATTGTGCGGTGCGCGGTATCGAAACAACGGCCGGTCGCGTTAGCGCGGTTGTCACGGAAAAGGGTACGGTAAAGGCATCGTCGGTCGTGGTTGCCGGTGGCGTGTGGTCGCGTCTGTTTCTTGGCAATCTCGGGATCAACCTGCCGCAGCTTAAAATCCTTGGTACGGCCTGTCGTGTTGAAGGTGTTGCTGATGTCTCGGAAATGCCGGTTGGCGGTGGCGATTTTGCGTTCCGCAAACGCCTTGATGGCGGTTACACCGTGGCCGAACGCAGTGCCAATGTTTCACAGATTACCCCGGACAGTTTCCGGCTGTTTCGCGACTATATCCCCAACCTCAAAACCAGCTGGCACGAACTGCGCCTTCGCATCGGCAAGACCTTCATCGAGGAATGGAAAACACTGCGCCGTTGGCAGCTTGATGAAGTGACCCCGTTTGAAAAAGTCCGTGTGCTTGACCCGGCACCGCATCAGCCGTTCGTAGATAATGCGATGGTCAACCTGACCCGGGCACACCCGGCCTTTGCCAACGCAAAGCTGACCCATACCTGGTCTGGTGCCATGGATGTCACCCCGGATGCCATCCCGGTGATCAGCAGCATCGAGCGCATACCGGGCCTTTTCGTCTCAACCGGCTTCTCCGGCCACGGCTTTGGCAGCGGACCGGCTGGTGGTCGCCTGATGTCCGAACTCGTCCGCGGCGAAACGCCTTGCGTCGACCCAACCCCGTTCCGACTGACCCGGTTCAGAAATACGAACGCAGAAGCATAACGGTATCTATTTTCGCCGCGATGAAAAGAGCCGCAGCTGTTGAATTCAGACAACTGCGGCTTTTCTGTTTTGAGATCAAAGCGTCACTTGCGGCAGGCCGAAGCCTTGCTCCAAGACTTCGCCGGCAGTCAGGCAGATGTCCTCACGCCAGGGGGCGCTGACGAGTTGGACGCCAGACGGGATGGTGTTTTCAACGCCCGAGCAGATCGAGATCGCCGGCAGGCCCAGAAGCGGGATGGCGATTTGCGGGAGTTGGGATTCCCAGAGGCGGGTCAGGGTTTCGGACCCTTCAAGATCCTCGTCCTTGCGGAAGGGCAGTTCGGCCGAGACCGGCATCAGCACGACCGGATAGTTTTCCAAGAACGCCCGCCAGGCGCGAATGAGGGCCGAGCGGCGCAGGAAGAGTTGGCTGAAGGCGGCTGTATCAATGCCCGCTGCACGGTCGGCATAATGTTCGAGCAGGGCAATCGCGCCCGGATCATCTTCTTCACGCGCTGCGGCCAGTTTTGTCGCGTGATCGTCCGACAGCCAAAGGTCGATTTGCAGCTGTACAGCTTCGCGGATTTCGGGGATGTCGGGGGTATCGACGATCCAGCCCGCCGCGCGGAAAATTTCCGCGGCACGCTCCAAGTCCGCAACAATCCGTGGATCGGTATTGATGCCGCCCGGATGGGTGACAAGCGCAACCCGCTTGGCGAAGTCCGGGCCGCGAAGTGGCATCGGAACACTCCAGGCGTCTTCAGGCGCATAACCCGCCATGCCTTCAAGGCCAAGCCTGAGATCATCAACACGGCGCGCAAGCGGGCCGGATACCGCCATCAGCTGGGCACCAATCGGGCGATCACCCCCGGTCTGGTTGAACATCGGAATGCGGCCATGGGTCGGGCGCAAACCCTGAATGCCACAGGCATAGGCCGGATAACGCACGGAACCGGCGATATCCGTACCATGGCCGATATGACCAAGACCGGCCGAGGTCGCAGCCCCCGCCCCGCCCGATGAACCGCCCGGCGTCAGGGACGGGTTATGGGGATTAAGGGTCGTTCCGTGCATTTTGTTCGAGGTAAACCAGCGGTACGAGAAGGCCGGCGTGTTGGTGCGCCCGATGACAATCGCGTCCTTGGAGCGGAGGTTGCGCAAAAACGGGCTGTCCTGGGTTGCGATCAGATCGGCGGCCAGCATCGTGCCATTGGTGGTGGCATAGCCCGCCTGATCGGAGATCACCTTGATCGTGACCGGCACCCCGGCCAGCGGCCCCACCGGATCGCCCGCGGCAATGCGGGCGTCAAGATGTTCGGCATCTTTCATCGCATCAGCAGCACAATCCTGAACGATGGCATTGATGCCCGGATTGATGCGCGCCACACGATCAAGTGTTGCACGAATGACCGAGGTCGCGCTGAGCTCGCCGGTTTTGATGCGACGGGCCAATTCACGGGCGGAAAGGGAGTTCGGATCAATGCTGGTCATGTGGGGCGCTACCTTTGCTGGTTAAGCCGAGAGGGGCACGATTTGGAGTTGGGTGCGGCGGATGGAAAGGACCGTGGTTTGCGGTTCGCAGATGCTGGCAACATGCGGGGTGACGAAAACCTTGGGGTGGGTCCAGACCGGATGTTCGGGTGGCAAGGGTTCGGGATCAAACACATCAAGCGATGCACCCGACAAATGCCCGCGATCAAGGGCATCAATCAGCGCCACCTCATCAACCTGCCCACCACGACCAAGATGGATCAGGGCAGCGCCCTTGGGCAGCTTTGCCAGTGTTTCAGTGCCAAAGATCCCCTTGGTCTGTTCGGTCAGGGGCAGGACATTGATCAGGATGTCGCTTTGGGCGAGGAAATCATCAAACATGCCCGCGGTGTAATGGATGACACCATTTTCTGCTGGCTGCGGATGGGAGCGAGAATAGCTTGCCACCGGGTAGCCAAGTGCGACCAGCGCCTTGGCCACCGCCCGGCCCATATGACCAAACCCGGCAACCCCGATCCGGCGGGCCTGTGGGGACAGACCCGTCAGATGACGTTCCCAATGGGCGATTTTCTGATTGGCAAGGTAATTGCCCATGTTGCGATGATGCCAAAGCACATGGAAGGCAGCGAAGCCTGCCATCTGGCGCGCCTGATCAGGGTCTTCGACCCGGTGAACCGGCAAGTTTGGTGGCCGCGACGGGCAGGCCATGATCGCATCGACCCCGGCCCCGATGGAATAGACTGCCTTAAGGTTCGGATAGGCGACAAAGGCATCATCCGCCGGGATGAAGGTAACCATGAAGCTGACATCTTCGGGCCGGTCGATTTCGTCTGGCAGGCGGAGGTCAAGCTCAGGCGCCAGGGCCTCGAAATGCGGGCCATAAATGCCCCGCAAATCGAGCCTGCTGCACGATAGAACACCAATCATGCCGTGGCTTCTTCGGGTTCGGCCCAATCAGCCCCCGGCACAGCGGCGAGAAGCTGACGGGTATATTCCTGCTGCGGGTTGAGGAAGATGTCCTCAACCCGGCCGATCTCAACCAAGCGACCCTTTTGCATCACCGCAATCCGGTCACAAAGCTGGGCGGCGACACGCAGGTCATGGGTGATGAACAAGATGGAAAGCGACAGCTTTTCACGCAGGTCGCGCAACAGATCAAGGACCTGCGCCTGAATGGACACATCCAAGGCCGAGACGGCCTCGTCCGCGATGATCAGTTCCGGTTCCATCGCCAAGGCACGCGCAATACCGATACGCTGACGCTGCCCGCCGGAAAATTCGTGCGGATAGCGCATGGCGGCATCCGCCCCAAGCCCGACAATCTCAAGCAATTCACGGGCTTTGGCCTGTGCGTCTTCTTTCGGCACACCACGGTTGATCGGGCCATCGGTCAGCGCCCCCATGATCCGCTGACGCGGATTGAGCGAGGCATAAGGATCCTGAAACACCATCTGGACCTTGTTGCGCTGCTGGCGGAGTTCTTCCTCGGACAATACTGCAAGATCAACACCGCCGACCATGACATGGCCGCCATCGGGCGTTACAAGACGCACAGCCGTGCGGCCAAGGGTGGATTTGCCAGAGCCGGACTCGCCGACCAGACCAAGTACTTCGCCACGCGCCACGGTCAACGACACATCATCCACCGCATGGACTTCACGGACAGGCTTGAACAAACCGCCGCCGGTCCGGAAGTTTTTGCGAAGGTTCTTGATTTCAAGCGCTGATATGTCGCTTAACTGACGTGCGTCCGGAAATTTTCCGGTTGGAATGGCATCAAGCAAGCGTTTTGTGTATTCGTGCTGCGGATTATCAAGAACTTCCGCCGCATCGCCGCGTTCAACGAGCTTGCCTTCACGCATGACGATGACCTGATCAGCAATCTCGGCCACCACGCCAAAGTCATGGGTGATGAACATCACCGCCATGCCGCGACGTTTGCGCAGATCAAGAATGAGCTTCAGGATCTGGGCCTGTGTCGTGACGTCAAGGGCGGTTGTCGGTTCATCGGCGATCAGGAGTTTCGGTTCCAGCGCCAGGGCCATGGCGATCATCGCGCGTTGGCGTTGACCACCAGAAAGCTGGAACGGATAGGCGCGAATGATCTTTTCCGGATCAGGAAGCCCGACCTCGCGGACGAGATCGAGTGCGCGTTTGCGGCGTTCGGACTGGGTATAGAGACCGTGGGCGGCAAAGACCTCGGAGATCTGATCGCCAATGCGCATCAGCGGGTTAAGGGCCGTCATCGGCTCCTGAAAGATCATGGCGATCTGTGCACCACGAAGGGCCTGTTTGTCGGCTTCGGGCAGGCGCAGGACATCGCGGGCTTCAAACATGGCGCGGCCGGATTTGACGTCAACACCCTGGGGCAAAAGCCCCATCAGGGCATTGGCCGTCATCGACTTGCCAGAGCCCGACTCGCCCACAACACACAGGATTTCACCCTTATTGATGGTCAGGCTGACATTTTCGACCGCAAAGGGACGGTCGGCCCCTTCGGGCAGACCAATGGTCAGCCGTTCAACTGTCAGAGTCTCACTCATGCTTTGCCCTTTCGCGACAGATGCGGATTGAAGGCATCATTGAGCCCCTCACCAATCAGGTTGAGTGCAAGAACAGTGATGACGATGGCAATGCCCGGGAAGAAGCTGAGCCACCAGCTGGTCCGAATGACCGTCCGGGCAGCCCCGATCATGTAACCCCACGACATGGCGTTGGGATCACCAAGCCCGAGGAACGAAAGCGAGCTTTCAAGCAGGATCGCGGTTGCCACCATGAGGGATGCCATGACGATGATCGGGGATACCGTATTTGGCAGAACCTGCTGGATCAGGATGCGCGGTTTGGACAGACCAGCCAGACGCGCGGCATCAACAAATTCACGGGCGCGCACCGACATGACTTCGGCACGCACAAGACGCGCGACCGGAGGCCAACTGACAATCGCGATTGCCAGCGTGATCGAGAACAGGGTCGGCTCAAAGATCGCGACCAGCACAATCGCCAACGCGAAGTTCGGGATGGTCTGGAAGAACTCGGTGAAGCGCATCGCACCTTCATCGGCGTATCCGCCGTAGAAGCCAGCCAGCGCACCGAGCGGCACACCAATCAAAAGGGCCACCAGCGTCGAGACCAGCCCGACCAGAAGAGAAACCTGCGCCCCGTAGGCCAGTTGGGCTGCGACATTACGGCCGAGCGTGTCGGTGCCAAGCGGCAAACCATCGACGGCAAAGGGGGCAAGGAACGGGCGCTGGACCATTTGCCAAGGCCCATCGGGGAAGAGCAAGGGGGCGATCAGGGCGATGACGATCACGGCAACCAGCATGACCACGCCGATCATGGCGCCCATATTGCTTCTGAAACGTTTCCACATGTCAGCTACGGGCTCCGATACGGGGATCGACAATGCGATAGACAATGTCGGTCACAATGTTGAACAGGATCACCATGGCGGCAGAGACAAGGAACACGCCCAAAATCGTGTTGTAGTCACGTGCAGCCAAGCTTTCGAACATCAGACGCCCAATACCCGGCCAGGCAAAAACGGTTTCGGTCAAAACAGCCCCGCCGACCAGCTGACCGGCCTGCAGGCCCGCCAGTGTCACCACAGGGAGGATGGCATTGCGCAGGATGTGGCGGCGGCGAATGACCGCGTCCGACAGGCCCTTGGCCTTGGCGGTTTTGACGAAATCAAGCTGCGAAACTTCGAGCATGGAAGCACGCGCCATACGCATGTAAACGGCTGTGAAGAACAGACCCAAAGTCATGGCCGGCAAAATCAGGTGACGCCCAATATCAAGAACGCGTTCCAGACCGGTGTAATTGGCGCCCACGGTTTCATAGCCAAAGCCCGGCAACCATCCAAACCATACGGAGAACACCAGAACGGCCATAAGTGCCAACCAGTAAAGCGGTGTTGCATAGAATAAAAGCGCCATCGTCGTCAGGGCGGTGTCAGATGGCTTACCCACGCGGGCGGCGGCGGCCACCCCGAAGGCAATACCCAAGGCAAGCGAGACGACAAAGGCGGTCAGCGTCAGCAACAAGGTGGCGGGCAGTCGATCGGCAATCAGGTCAACGACAGGCGCGCCCTGACGGAAGGAATAGCCAAGATCAAGTTGCACGATGCCTGCGACGTATTTGCCAAGCTGGACATACATCGGCTGATCGAGCCCGAAGCGTTCGCGCAGCTGTTCGATCATTTGTTCGTCAGCGGCACCAGCTTCACCCGCAAGCACAACAGCCGGATCACCGGGTGCGGCATGGATGAGGAAAAAGTTCAGAATCGCAATGGCCAGCAAGGTCAGAATAGCCTTGGAGAGCCGCGATACGATCACAGCGAAAATGGTCATATGGCCCCGTGGAATCCCATATTTGAAAGCCCCGCGATCTGCGGGGTATCAGAAAAAGGGGCGGGCCGAAGATTGGCCCGCCCGCAGACTCATTTTTCAATCCAGGCGTTACGCGGACCGTCATTGATACCGATGGCCGTCGTCACCAGATCGTTGACGTTGCAACGGTAGATGGTCGGGAAGGTCAGCTCCTGCATCCAGGCAACGGGCACGTCATCGACGATTTCCTTCTGGATTTCGAGGTAGGCTGCTTCGCGCTCTTCCGGGGTTACCATGGTTGCGGCCGCGGCCCATTTTTCATCGAGGGACGGGTTTTCGTAACCCTCGACATTGTTCCACGGGCTGCCTTTCTTGATGCGGTCGGCAGTATAGTTGCGCGATACACCAAGGGCCGGATCACCGTACTGATAGAGATAGGTGAAGGCCATGTCATAGTCCCACTGGGACGTTTTTTCGTTCCAGCCTGCGACGTCGGCACTGTCGATTTCGACATTGATGCCCACTTCGCTGAGGTTCTGACGCACGGCTTCGGCCCAGCGCTGCCAGGTTTCACCGTATGGCAGCGGCAGGATGCTTACCGGTTCGCCGTCATAGCCCATCTCGGCCAGGAGTTCCTTGGCCTTGTCCGGGTTGTGATCATAGATGGTCACATCATCGGAATAAAAGTTGGTGCTTGATGCGATCGGGCCGGTCGCGACCTTGCCATAACCGTTCCAGACCACGTCCTTCATGAATTCACGATCCATGGCGTACATGACAGCCTGACGGAACTTCTCGTTTGCGGTCGGACCTTCGCGGTTATTGAGCCACATCCATGACAGCGGCGCGAGGAATTCCCAGCCCTTTTCGGTGACGCAAACGCCATCCATTTCGGCCAGACGCGGGATATCCCAGTTTTCAACCGAACCACCCGGCAGAACGTCAACTTCGCCGGTTTCAAACGCCACGGCACGGGCCGCCGCATCCGGAATCACGCGATAGAAGACTTCATCGAGATACGGCAGGCCATCAACATAGTAGTCCTCGTTCTTAACAAGGTGGATGTGGCTGCCCTTGACCCATTCGTCAAACTTGAACGGACCGGTGCCAATCGGGGTGGCGTTGGCCGGGTTGTTGGCGAAATCGGTACCTTCATAGATGTGCTTGGGCACGATCGGCATGGTACCGTTTTCAAAGGCGTTGATGAACGGACCAAACGGTTCTTTCAGCTTGAAGACAACCGTCATCGGATCCGGTGCGGTGATGCTTTCAACATAGGCCAGCGACGCACGCAGACGGGCATGGGTTTCACGCAGGAAAACATCGGCCGAGAAGACCACGTCGTCGGCCGTGAACGGCTCGCCGTCATGCCATTTGACACCTTCGGTCAGCTGGAAGGTGTAGGTCAGACCGTCTTCGGAGATGTCCCAGCTTTTGGCCAGACTCGGCATCGGGTTCAGATCGCTGTCATAGCGCAGAAGGCTTTCATAGATGTCACCAGCAACCAGCTGGGTCGGACCATTCTGAATGAGGCCGAGCATCAGTCCCGGCGGTTCGGGCTGAACAACGATGTCAAGACGACCGCCAGCTTCCTGGGCGGCCAAAGGCGACGCCAGGCTGGCAGCGATTAGGAACGTAGTCGCTTTCAGTTTTAGGTATTTCATAGCAATCCCTGATTGTTTTCTGGATTTCAGATTTTTGTTGTTTTTGTTTTTACGTAGTCGGCCTTGGTCCAAAGCCAGCAAGTGCGGCTTCGGGCGCTGGATTACCCGAGGTAACCCGGTGCGCTGACCTCGAGCCTGCGGAGTTGGGCTGCCCATTCCGGGTCTGATTTGCCCTTGTTTTCAAAGGAGTCGTACATCGATTGGTACTGGCCAGCGGTGTGTTCTGCGACATCGTGCGACAGCACAACCGGCGTCAGTCCCATGCCAAGGGCCGCCACCTGCGCCTTGCAGGACCGTTCAAGATTAAGGGCCAGTTTGACGGCCTCGGCCACCGAACGGCCCAGCAACAACGTGCCGTGATTGCGCAGAAGCATGACCGATTTGTCGCCGAGATCGGCAACGATGCGCGCGCGTTCTTCAAGATTAAGGGCAATGCCCTCGTAATCATGGAAAGCGATGCGGTCATAGAACTGTGCCGACCACTGATTAAGCGGTAGCAGGCCTTCCTTGTTTGAGGAAACAGCAACGCCTGCGACGGTATGGGTATGGAGCACACAGGCCGCGTCATGGCGCGCCATGTGGACCGCCGAATGAATGGTAAAGCCCGCGGCATTAACACCCGCGCCATAGGGATCGTCGATCACGGCACCGGTTTCGTCGACCGTGACCAGATTGGCCGCCGTGACTTCGTCAAAGCGAAGGCCATAGGGGTTCAGCAGGAAGCGCTGTTCGCCGCCCGGCCCGGAAGGAAGGCGTGCCGAAATATGGGTGTAGATCCCGTCATCCATGCCTTCGAGCGCAATCAGCCGATAGGCCGCCGCCAGATCGCGTCGAATTTGAGAAACCGATTGCCCACTCGCACCATCACGCATTGATGCCGCCCTTTCGTATTCGTGTTGTCTTTTTTGATTTGTTCAAGGCTGCGGGATGATCCTTGCGCAGTCAAGTAAATTGTCGACAATCTACAATTCGTTCCCTAGACTGATCTCATCATGCAAATTCGTTTGGCATTGTTTTCGCGCTTCCCACATAGAACCCAGACACATCTTTTTCAGGGTCGTACATGACAGAAACACAGCCATCTTCCGGCTTCCAACAGCTTGATCGTGAAGGACTCGTACAGCGCGTCGCCAAACTGCTGAGCAAAGCGATCATCAGTGGACAGCTTGCCCCCGGGGCACGGTTATCCGAATCGGTTGTTGCCCGCGAATTGGGCGTCAGCCGCGCGCCGGTTCGCGAAGCGGCACGGTTGCTTGAAAGCTCAGGCCTTGTGACATCGGAACCCAACCGGGGCTTTTTCGTCCGTCAGGTTTCGGCCAAGGCGCTTGATGATCTTTATGAGTTGCGGCTGGCGATTGAGACCGCCGTGATTGTGCGGCTGGTGCAAAACTGGACGGAAGAAACCGACAAGATGCTTTCCGCGCAGGTGCGCGAGCTGCATCGGGTTGCGATTGAAGACACCGATATCTTCACCCAGGTCGAAGCCGACATGCAGTTTCACCGGCTGATGTGTACGGGCAGCGGCAACCCGAAATTCCTGACCGTGTTTGAACAGATCGCCATCGAGACCGAGTTCAGCATCATGCTGATCGGGCAGCTTTATGATGATCCGACCCGGATCGCCGAAACCCACGAACCGATCCTTGAAGCGCTTCGTGCGCAGGATACCAACCAGGCTATTGAAGCCATCCGCTACCACCTTTCCGAGGCGCAACGCATCGTCACCAAACAGTTCCGCCTCCTCGAAGAAGGTAAGACTTCGATATGAAATGCTTCTACGCCCCCGAAACCGAAACGCATGATCCGCTGTTTCGACTGACCCATGGCAAGCTTCAGCGCAATGCCGAACAGGCCGAACGTGCAAGGCTTCTTCTTGCCGGACTTGATGCGCTGTCGCTTTCCGTAACTGCACCGGCACCTGCCCCACGTGCCGCACTGGAAGCCGTTCACACCAAACGGTTTCTGGGCTTCCTTGAAACCGCCTGGACCGAGTGGCAGAAGCTGCCCGATGCCGGGCCGGAAGTCGTGCCCAATGTCTTCCCTCGCACCACCACCGCGTCCTATCCCGAAACCATCGTTGGCCGTGCCGGTTGGCATATGGGCGATACATCCGCACCAATTGGCGAGCATAGCTGGCGGGCGGCTGTGCGCGCAGCCGATTGCGCGGTTGCCGCCACCGACGCGGTTTTAAATGGCGATGCCTTTGCCTATGCGCTTTGTCGTCCGGCGGGGCATCACACCAGTGCCGAAATTGCCGCCGGTCATTGTCTTTTGAACAATTCGGCGATTGCCGCCGCACGGTTACGCACCGGGTTTGATCGGGTTGCGACACTTGATATCGATGTGCATCACGGCAACGGCACGCAGGATATTTTCTATGACCGCGATGATGTCCTGACGGTATCGATCCATGCCGACCCCACGGACTATTACCCGTTCTTTACCGGCTTTGCCGGGGAAACCGGCGCTGGTGCCGGGACCGGCTATAACCTTAATATCCCCCTGCCTCGCACCACCACTGATGCCGTCTGGCTTTCAGCCATTGATACCGCCCTTGCGCGCATTGACGCGTTCAAACCCGATGCCCTGGTCCTGAGCCTTGGTCTTGATACCCACGAAGACGATCCGTTGATGGGCATGAAAATATCCTGGGACGGATTGCGCATTGCGGGCGAGAAAATCGCAGCGGCGGGCTATCCGACCGTGATCGTGCAGGAAGGCGGTTATCTGTCGCCGGCGCTTACCACCTCACTGAGCTCTTTCCTTTCGGGCTATCTGGGGGCAAAGATACCTGTCCTTGAGCCCAACTAAGCCGCGCTATGTAAAGCCACCGATAGCGCGTTTCGCCACTACCAAGTAACATGCACCAAACAATGGCCGCCCCAGATACGGGCATCCTCATTTAAACGGGAGTTTCACATGAACCATCGGCCGAATTCGCTCCACATGTCGGACATCGCCCACTCGATGCATCCCTATACCAACATGCGCCTGCATGAGGAAAAGGGCCCGATGATCATGACCGAGGGCAATGGCGCGCGCGTCACCGACAGCGAGGGCAAGGAATATATCGAAGGGTTGGCTGGCCTGTGGTCGGTTGCCGTTGGTTTTTCCGAAACCCGTCTGGCCGATGCCGCTTATGCGCAGCTCAAGCGTCTTCCGTATTATCACAGCTTTGCGCACAAGGCGCATGAGCCGTCGATCCGCCTGGCCGAAAAGCTGGTTGAAATGACGCCCGAAGGCCTGAACCGTGTGTTCTTTACCAACTCCGGCTCGGAAGCAAACGACACCGTCGTCAAAATGGCGTGGTTCCTGAATAACGGTCTGGGTCGCACGAAGAAGAAGAAGTTCCTGTCGCGCACCAAGGCCTATCACGGGATTACCATTGCATCGGGTTCGCTGACCGGCCTTGCCGGCAACCAGAAGGACTTTGACCTGCCGGCCATTCCTGTGACGCATCTGACCTGCCCGCATTACTGGCGCTATGGCGAAGAAGGCGAAACGGAAACCGAATTCACCGCGCGCCTTTTGAAAGAACTTGAAGACACCATTCTGGCCGAAGGCCCGGACACCATCGCAGGCTTCATCGGCGAGCCGGTCATGGGTGCTGGCGGCGTGATGACCCCGCCGGAAGGTTACTGGCCGGGTGTTGCGGAGATTTGCCGCAAGTATGACATCCTGCTGGTGTCGGACGAGGTCATTAACGGCTTTGGCCGCACCGGGGAGCGTTTTGGCTGCGAGAAATATGGCTTCACGCCAGACATTCTTGTGACCTCCAAACAGCTGACCTCATCCTATATGCCGCTCGCCGCCATTGTGGTGAATGACAAGGTCTATAACGCGATTGCTGATAACACCGCCAAGCTTGGCAATTTCGGCCATGGCTTTACCGCAACCGGCCATCCGGTTTCCTGTGCGGTCGGATTGGAAAACCTCAAGATCATTCAGGAACGCGATCTGATGGGTAATGCCAAACGTCTGGAACCGATGTTCCAGGACGGCTTGCGTGCCTTCTCTGATCATCCGCTGATTGGTGAAATTCGTGGTGTTGGTTTGATTGCCGGCCTCGAGATGGCAGACAAGAAAACCAAACAGCCGTTTGGCAAACCGGGTGCGGTTGCCGCCAAGGTTGTGGCATTGGCCGCCGAAGAAGGGCTTATTGTCCGCAATGTCTATGACACGGTGGCCCTTTGCCCGCCGCTGATCGTGACCGAAGACGATGTGCGTGAAATCCACGCCCGCCTTGGTCGTGCGCTTGATCGCGCACTTGAATGGGCCAAGTCCGAAGGCATGCTCTGATCTGAAAAAGCATTGGCGCAGCGCGATCAAAAATCGTGCTGCGCCAAATGTAAAAGCCGCATTAGCGGCGAAGCTCAGCTGGCGAAAGACAGCTGCACCTTGACCGATTTGCTGCGGTCACGGGCGACATCAAATGCCTCTTTGGCGGTTTCGAGCGGATAGGTCTGGGTGATGACCGGCGCAACATCGATCTCGCCGCTATCAATCATCCGCACGGCATCGCCAAATTCCGTATGGAAGCGGAACGTGCCGGTAACGGTGATTTCCTTGGCAACCAGCGGGTTGAACGGAACCGGCATTTCACCAGCAACACCAACCTGAACAAGAATGCCTTGCGGACGCAGCGTGCTGATGGCTGTGCGCAGTGCCGCCGGTGCGGCCGAACATTCAAGGCAGACATCGAAATGCCCCTTGTCACGTTCATAGGCCGTCAGCTCATCACCCGCCGTTGCAATATTGATGGTGTGGGTCGCGCCCATTTTGCGCGCCACGCCAAGGGCGAAATCCTGCAGGTCGGTAACCACGATTTCAGACGCCCCTGCGCGTTTTGCCGCCGCGGCACACAGGCTTCCGATCGGGCCGGCCCCGGTAATCAGGACTTTCTTGCCACTGAGATCACCGGCACGCGCCACAGCATGCAGACACACCGCAAGCGGTTCTGCACAGGCCGCACGACCGATATCGGTGCTATCGGCAATCGGATAGCATTGCCCCTGACGCACATTGACCAGATCACGGAATGCGCCCTGAATATGGGGCATCGGCATGGCTGAGCCAAAGAACTTCATGTTCAGGCAATGCTGTTGCAGATCCTGCTGGCAATATTTGCAGGTGCCACAAGGGTGGCTTGGATTGATCGCGACCTTTTGTCCAACCGAAAATCCGGTGGCATCCGGTCCAAGGGCGACGATTGTTCCGGCCGCCTCGTGACCAAGAATGATCGGTTCGCGCACGCGGATCTGACCGATGCCGCCTTCGAAATAGTAATGCATGTCCGAACCACAGACACCGCCAGCCCCGACACGGATCAGGATTTCATCACCGACCGGATCGGTGGTTGCTTCGGTTTCGATCCGCAGATCGTCTTGGCCATACAGACGGCAAACACGTGTTTGCATGATTTACTCCATCAGGGACGGCAGCCAGGTTGACAGCGCCGGAACATAGGAAACAAGGAACAGGATCAGGATGTTGGTCAGAAGGAACGGCACCAGCGCGCGGATCACGCTTGTCACCGGTGCCTTGGCAATGTTGGCACAGATAAACATGCAGATCCCGACCGGCGGTGTCGTCAGACCGATCATCAGATTAAGCACCGCAAAGACCGCAAAATGAATCGGGTCGACACCGACATTGGTTGCCAATGTCAGAAGCGGGACAAACAGAATGATCAGGGCGGCAATCGTTTCCATGAACATGCCAACGATGAGCAACACCAAATTGATCAGTAAGATCACGACATATTTGTTGTCAGTGACCGAAAGAACCGCATTGGAAATCATTTCCGGAATGCGTTCGGAAACCAGAATCCAGCCAAACACGTTGGCCAGACCAACCAGCGCAAGGATCGCCGCAGCCGTCACGGCACTGTCGATGATGATTTTCGGCACCTTGCGTAGCGGCAATTCACGATACACAAAGCAACCAACGATCAGGGCATAGAGACTTGCGATCACCGCCGTTTCGGTCGGGGTGGCAATCCCGGTCAGCAAACCGCCAACAATCAGGCCGGTCATTGCCAGCGCCCAGAACGCCCCGATAAAGGACTGGCCCAGTTCGCCAAAGCCCTGCCAGGGTTGATGCGGGAAATTGCGCCGGACCGCGAGAATGTAGCAAGTGACCATCATGGCCAGGCCCATCAGGATGCCCGGAATGGCACCGGCGATGAACATTTTGCCAACCGACACACCCGAAAGCGCACCGACAATGATCATCGGCATGCTTGGCGGAATGATCGGACCGACGGTCGAGGAGGCTGCGGTGACTGCGGCTGAGAAGGCCGGGGTGTAACCGGCACGCACCATGCCCGGGATCATCATGCCGCCAATTGACGCCGCATCGGCAACTGCCGTTCCGGAAATGCCGCCAAACAGCATCGAACCGGTGACGTTGGTCAGGCCAAGGCCCCCGCGCATCCAGCCCACCAATGCGTTGGCAAAGCGCACAATACGCGGCGTAATGCCGCCGCCATTCATCAGATTGCCGGCCAGAATGAAGCCCGGAATACACAAAAGAACAAACACATCCATCCCGGCAAACAGCTTTTGCGGGATCACGACAAGCGGGATGCCTTCAAGCAGCAAATAGCACAGGGACGAGAGGCCAAGCGTTACCGCAACCGGCAGGCCGATGATCAGGCCTAAAACAAAAACACCAAGTAAAACTGCGAGGCTCATGGAAGGTCCTTCGAGGTATCTTCGGGTTTGCCGTCAGATTTACCGGTGATGATCCGGATCATGCGCAGCACGGCGAAAAGGGCAAGAACGGCCAAAAGAATGAAAGCGGTGGCATGGATGAAATCCATCCGCACACCCAATGTCGGCGAGGTTTGAAGCGATCCGATCGAAACAAACATCCAGGCCGGCGACAGCAGCATCAGCGCGAAAATTGCGGTCAGCGCTGCGGCGATGAACATCAGGATGCGTTGCACCCGCGGGGACTGCATTTCACAAACCATATCGACATTGACCATTTCACCATTGCGAAACGACAAGCCGGCCCCGAAAGCCGCCAGAAACAGCAAGGAATGCCGTGTCAGTTCTTCGGTCCAGACCGGTGAGCTGGTCAAAAAGGTTCTTGAAAATACCTGGATCAGAACGGTTGCGATCAGGACGCAAAAGGCCGTCCCGGTTCCGATCCGGCATATTGAAATCAGCAAGGCATATAGTCTGGCAGAAAGCACTTTAACTTCCCCGTCGAGAAAGGTTCGGCCGCACAAAGGCGGCCGAACCGGCAGTAATCAGCGTGCGAACAGGTCTTCGACGATCGGACGGATTTCGTCGGAGACGTTTGCCAACACAGCATCTTTTGCCTTCTGTGCAAAGGCTGCTGTGTCGACTTCGACAAAGGTCATGCCTTTGGACTGAAGCGTCTGGGTCAGGCGTTCTTCGTCAGCAACAAACAGGCCACGCTCATATTCCTGGGCGCGTTTTGCTGCTTCCATGACGGCGTCCTTGTCTTCGTCAGACAGTTTGGCCCAGGTCAGTTCGGAGATGGTCAGGTAAATCCACGAACGGACATGCTCGGTCTTGTTTACGAATTTCTGCACTTCGTTGAAGCTTGCAGAATCGATCAGCGCCAGCGGGTTTTCCTGGGCATCGATGGTGCCAGCCTGAAGCGAGGTAAAGACTTCGGAGAACGCCATCGGGGTCGGCTGTGCGCCAAGGGTTTTCCAGACATCAACGAACAGCGGCACGTTCGGCACGCGCAGCTTCAGACCGTTAAGATCATCCGGGCTTTTGATTTCGCGGTTCGAGGTCAGGTTACGCGGACCACGGGCAAAATAGGCGATCGGACGGATGCGGGCCTTTTCGATGATCTGCTGGGAGATCTGCTGGCCAATTTCACCACTTGCGACAGCGTCCATGTCTTCAAGGGTCGGGTAAGCATAAGGCACTGCCAGAAGGGCTGCCATCGGCGCCCAGTTCTGCAGGCTTTCGCCGGTAATGGTCATATCGACCGAACCCAGCTGCATGCCGTTGATCAGGTCGATTTCCTTACCCAGCGTTTCGTTGGGGAAAACTTGTACTTCGACACGGCCATCGGTCAGGGCAGAGACTTCTTCCCCGAATTTCACGGCAGCCTTGTGCCAGGCATTCTGTTCATTGGCGAGATGGCCAAGCTTGAGCGTCACTTCGGCTGCGATTGCAGAAGTGCTCATCATCATGGCGGCTACGCCGGCGAAAATCAGTTTCTTGGTCGTTTTTTTAAGCATCGTTTCCTCCCTGTTCGGTTGATGCCTCAGGACGACAACGCGGAACTGGCGTCGTCAAATAGCTCCGATCTGGAGCGGGCAATATCAGGCAGCGCATGCAGGATTTCACGAAGGTGCTCGCGCATGGCCGCGCTGGCTGCTTCACAATCACGGTTGGCGATTGCGGAAACAATTCGGACATGTTGCTCGATGATTTCATCCATCGGGAACTGGAAGTAGCTGAGGTAACGCACCCGGTCGAGCTGGGCGCGAACATCCTCGACCACCTTCCAGGCATAGGTCTTGCCGGCTGCTTCAGCCAGACAGCGATGGAAGTCATGATCAAGTTTGAGGAACCACTGCGCATCGCCCTGCATCGCCTTGCGCTGATCGACAATCAGCTGTTCAAGACGGGCGATAAAGTCGCTGTCGGGTTCCTTGGCAACAAAGCGGGCAATGTCGGCCTCGATCGCTTCGCGCACAAAGCGGGCATCCAGGACGGCTGCGACCGAGATTTTGCGCACATAGGTTCCGCGTTGCGGGCGAACCTCAAGCAGGCCCTGATCAGCGAGCTTTATGAAAGCTTCGCGGACGGGCTGGCGGCTGACATTGAAATGTTTGGCAAGTTCGGCTTCGGAAAGACGGACACCGGGCAGCAGATCAGTGCAGACAATCCGCTCGCGAATGATGCGATGGATCTGCGGTCCGACCGCCTGATCATGAGAAATTTCCCAGTCCTTGAGTTGAGGATCATCCATCAATCTCTCCTTGCTTTCCTGATCGTTAATGCATACTACCATACTAGTCAACATAATTGTCGCATGATACTGTTCACACTTGTTATAGTCGGTGTCGAACACACCACGCCAATACAGAGAGAATTACATGAAACAAACCTGGAGATGGTTCGGCCCGCGCGATCTGGTCAGCATTGACGATATTTGCCAGGCCGGGGCGCATGGCGTTGTTTCCGCCCTTCATCACATTGCCAGCGGTGCTGTCTGGACCCCTGATGAAATCGCCAAACGCCATCGCGAAATCGCCACCATG
The DNA here is from genome assembly GCF_002709775.1 of Thalassospira sp. Lineage (GTDB taxonomy): Bacteria > Pseudomonadota > Alphaproteobacteria > Rhodospirillales > Thalassospiraceae > Thalassospira. The sequence goes on along the minus strand of NZ_PAQR01000015.1, from coordinate 10,600 downwards.
CAGGACGGATCACCATCGGGTTTGACATGGGATGTGGTTGAAAGTCTTCCGGTTTCCGAAGCCATCAAACGCCAGGTTGGCCCGTGGCGCGACCATATCGCGGCCTATAAGGAAAGCCTGCGCAATCTGGCCGATTCCGGGATCAGCATTGTTTGCTACAACTTCATGCCGGTTCTGGACTGGACGCGCACGCATCTGAATTGGCGCCTGTCAAATGGTGCTACCTGCATGCGCTTTGACCTGACCGACTTTGTCGCGTTTGATCTTTTCATCCTCGCGCGCCCCGGTGCAGAAAAGGATTACCCGGCTGAAACGATTACAGCCGCCAAGGCCCGCTTTGCCGAGATGCCTGCTGCGCGCCGCGAAGAACTTGAACGCACCGTTGCGTTCGGCCTGCCCGGTTCGGTCGAGAACCTGTCGCTTGATGATTTGCGCGGGCTTCTTGCCACCTATGCCGAGATTGATGCCGATACGCTCCGCGCCAATCTGGTTGCCTTCCTTGAGGAAGTTGTGCCGGTCGCGCGCGAGGTTGGCATTCGCATGTGCTGCCACCCGGATGATCCGCCCTTTGCGCTTTTGGGTCTGCCGCGCATCATGTCGACCGAGGCCGATTACGCCTTTGTCATGAAGGCGGTCGATATTCCTGAAAACGGCATTACCCTGTGTTCCGGATCGCTTGGCGTGCATCCGGGCAACGATTTGCCGGGCATGATGAAACGCTGGGGCGAACGGGTGCATTTCATTCATCTGCGCAATACCACGCGCGAAAGTGCCGGCCTGCCATGCAGCTTCCATGAGGCCGAGCATCTGGGCGGTGATACCGACATGGTCGCCCTGATCGAACAGATCCTGCGTGAGGAAGCCCGTCGCAAAGCCGCAGGCCGGGAAGACTGGAACATTCCGATGCGCCCGGATCACGGTCAGGACATTCTTGATGATCTTAATCGCAAGGGACAGCCGGGCTATCCGGCAATTGGCCGCCTGAAGGGCCTTGCCGAGCTGCGCGGCGTGATGACCGCCCTTTCAGCCCGACTTGACCAGCTTGCGGAGTAGGACATGACACATTCCGACGCATCGGATCGCAAAGCGGACCTGCCGATGAAAGGTGCGGGTATCGTGCATATCGGTATTGGTGCGTTCCACCGCGCCCATCAGGCTGTCTATACCCATGATGCGATGGCCGCCCAAAGCGGCGACTGGCACATTATCGGTGTCAGCCTGCGCAGTACCGATATTGTCGATGCGCTTAATGCGCAAGGCTGTGCCTTTACGGTTATCGAACGCCATGCCGATGGGCCGAAGGCGCGCAAGATTACCAGCATGACGCACGCCCTTGCGGCTGCGCGCGATGTGGCACCGGTTATTAGCGCCCTTGCCAATCCGGCGATCCGGATCGTGACCATTACGGTGACCGAAAAGGCCTATGGGATTGATCGCGTTTCGGGAAAGGTGCAGCACGACCATCCCGCCATCAAACACGATCTTGAAAATCCTTCTGCCCCATCGGGACTGGTCGGCATTCTGGTGGCCGGGCTTAAACGCCGCAAAGATGCCGGTCTGCGGCCATTTACCATCGTTTCCTGCGACAACCTTCCGGCCAATGGCCATCTGCTGCGCGATGGGGTGATTGATTTCGCGACACAGATCGATGCGGATCTGGGTCAGTGGATTGGTGAAAATGTCACCTTCCCCTCGACCATGGTCGACCGGATCACGCCGGCGGCAACAGAACAAACCTTTGCCGATGCCAAACGCCTGATCGGTCATGACGACCCGGCCGCCATCGAAACCGAACCGTTTTCCCAATGGGTGATCGAGGATGACTTCCCCGATGGACGCCCGGCATGGGAACAGGCGGGCGCCATCCTGGTTCGGGACGTCGAGCCCTATGAGCTGATGAAGCTTCGGATGCTTAATGGCAGTCATTCGCTGATTGCCTATGTCGGGCAGTTGGGCGGGTATCGTTATGTCCGTGACACGATGGCAAATGACATGTTTGCCAAACTGGTCGCGCGGCATATGGAAAATGCTGCCGCATCCATGACACCCCTGCCCGGCATTGATTTTGCCGACTACGGCGCCGAGCTGGTGGATCGTTTCCGCAACCCGGAAATCGCCCACGAAACCCGCCAGATCGCCATGGATGGCACGGAAAAACTGCCGCAGCGCATTTTCGCGCCCGCCTTGCAGATGCTGAATGCACCGGAACAGCTTGGTACGTTTGCGCTGTGCTTTGCGGCATGGCTTGCTGTCATGCGCACATGGGTCAATGGTCCGAAACCGGGTGAGGCCGCGCAGACCCTTAATGATCCGCGTGCAGATGACATTGTTACCACCCTTGGCGATGAGCAGGATGCAGCCGCCATCTATGACCGGCTGGCAAACCTGCAAGGCTGGATGCCAGACGGCCTTAAAGAAAGTGCCGTTTGGCGGGCTGCGGTGATTGCCCGTCTGACGCTACTGCTTTCCGAAGGTGCGGATCACGCGATTGCGCAAGAGCTGAACTCATGACGGCAAAGCGGTTTGTATCCTGCGGCGAATGCATGATCGAAATGGCTGGCGGCTTGGACGGCCAGTGGAAAATGGGCATTGCAGGCGATACGTTAAACACCGCCTGGCATTTCCGAAATGCGACGGACGCTGATGACTGGCGCGTCAGTTATGTCACCGCTCTTGGCGATGATCGCTATTCCGGGCAGATATCGGCCTTTATCCGCGACGCCGGGATTGAGACCGACGATATTCAGGTTATTACCGGAAAACGTCCGGGCCTTTACCTGATTGGGCAGGAAGATGGTGACCGGTTCTTTACCTACTGGCGTGAAAATTCTGCCGCGCGACGGATGGCCGATGATATTTCACGGCTGGCATCGGGATTTTCCGATGCAGATGTGCTTTATCTGTCTGGCATCACCCTAGCGATCCTGTCACCGGACCGTCGCACAGCCCTGATCGAACTTCTGGGGCAATTACCGGCCAAAACCCGGATCGTTTTTGATCCCAACATTCGCCCGGCCCTTTGGGAAGACCCGGATACCTGCAAACAGGTGATCACGGAAGTTGCCAAACGATCCAGTATCGTGCTGCCAAGCTTTGATGATGAAGCAAACCTGTTTGGTGATGCGTCCCCTACCGAGACTGTACTGCGCTATCGCGATCTCGGGGTTTCCGAGGTTATCGTCAAAAATGGCAGCAAGGCCTGTACGTTCCTGAGGGATGGTCAGGCGGCAAGTCTTGAAACACCAAGCGTTTCAAACGTCGTTGACGCCACCGGTGCCGGTGATTCGTTTAACGCGGCCTTTCTGGCAGCGCGGTTTGCCAACAGCACGACCGAGGATGCCATCGCCCAAGGTCAGGCCCTTTCGGCCAGGGTCATTCAGACCCACGGTGCGTTGCTTAGAGATAACTAACACCCGGCACAATTCCAGCCCAAAACAAGAAAGCCGGAGACGCGTGCAATCGCGTCTCCGGCTTTTTGTGATTTATCGCCAGCGCATCAAACGTCGAGGTTGGCGACCTTGAGTGCGTTCGACTGGATGAAGTCGCGGCGGGGTTCGACGACGTCGCCCATGAGGGTCGAGAAGACTTCTTCGGCTTCGTCAGCGTGCGCCACTTTGACCTGCAGGAGCGAGCGGACGTTCGGGTCGAGCGTGGTTTCCCAAAGCTGATCCGGGTTCATTTCGCCCAGACCTTTATAGCGCTGGACCGAGATGCCGCGGCGGCCATATTCCATCACCGCGTTGACCAGATCGACCGGACCATGGATTTTCCAGGTCTTGTCCTTGGCAACGAATTCCGCACCCTTTTCAAACAGCTCACGCAGTTCGCCAAGGATGCCGGCAATGGCGCGCGCCTCGGCCGAGCGCAGGATATTGCCATCAATCACATGGCGCTGTTCAACACCGCGCAGCATGCGCCACAGGACGATTTCATCCAACGGCGCTTCGCCGTGCCAGCCACGATCATAATCCTCTTCGAGGCTGTCGAGATGCTTGGCCAGCGTTTCGGCCGCTTCACGGCGTTTGCCATCGTCATCGAGAAGCGCCGGGTTAAGGGCCCCTGCAAGGGTTGCCTGTTCCAGCACCGAGATCGGCAGCTTGATCGAGAGCGGCTCAAGGAAGCCTTTGGCCTTACGGGCGAGTTCAACTACACGGACCAGATCCGGGCCGGCCAGCTGCTGTCCACCGGCAAGGGTAAGAACGGCTTCTTCGGTGCCCTGTGCGGTCAGGTATTGCTCCATCTCGCGGTCGTCCTTGAGATACTGGACGGAGTTGCCGCGTTTCGCACGATAAAGCGGCGGCTGGGCGATATAGAGATAGCCGCGTTCGATCAGTTCGGGCATCTGACGATAGAAGAAGGTCAGAAGCAGGGTTCGAATATGCGCACCATCGACGTCGGCGTCAGTCATGATGATGATTTTGTGGTAGCGGGCCTTTTCGATGTCAAAGTCATCGCGGCCGATACCCGTGCCCATCGCGGTAATCAGGGTTCCGATTTCCTGACTTGAGAGCATCTTGTCAAAGCGCGCGCGTTCGACGTTGAGGATCTTACCACGCAGCGGAAGAATTGCCTGGAAACCACGTTCACGGCCCTGTTTGGCCGATCCACCTGCGGAATCACCCTCCACGATGAAGAGTTCGGCTTTGGACGCATCGCGTTCCTGACAGTCGGCCAGTTTGCCCGGCAGGGACGAGATATCCAACGCGCCCTTACGGCGGGTAAGTTCGCGGGCCTTACGGGCGGCTTCGCGTGCGGATGCGGCTTCGACCACTTTGGTGACGATCTTGCGCGCATCAGCCGGGTGTTCTTCGAGCCACTGGGCGAGCTTGTCATTGACGATGTTCTCGACCACCGGACGGACTTCGGATGAAACCAGCTTGTCCTTGGTCTGGGAGGAGAATTTCGGATCCGGCACCTTGACCGAGATCACGCATGACAGGCCTTCACGGGCATCATCCCCGGAAAGGGCAACCTTTTCCTTTTTGGCGATGCCGCTTTCCTGCGCGTAGTTGTTGATCTGACGGGTAAGCGCCGCACGGAAGCCCGCCATATGCGTGCCGCCATCGCGCTGCGGGATGTTGTTGGTAAAGCACAGCGTCTGTTCGTGGTAGCTGTCGTTCCACTGAAGCGCAACTTCGACGGTGATGCCGTCTTTTTCGCCTTCGATGCTGATGGATTCTTCGATCTGGCGCGATTTGTTGCGGTCGAGATATTCGACAAAGGCACGAATGCCGCCTTCGTAATGCAGCTTGGTTTCGACCGGATCGCCACTGCGTTCATCGCGGAGCGTCAGGATCACGCCCGAGTTCAAGAAGGCCAGTTCACGCAGACGGTGTTCAAGCGTCGGCAGGTCAAACTCAAGCTGGGTGAAGATTTCGCCATCCGGATAGAAGGTGACTTCGGTACCCGAAAGCGGGGTGCCGTCCTCGGTGATCGGAGCGTCGCCCACGACTTCGAGCGGCTTGATGGCATCACCACCGGAAAACTCCATGTAGTGTTCTTTGCCATTACGCCAGATGCGGAGCTTCAGGAGCGTCGACAGCGCGTTCACCACCGAGACACCCACACCGTGCAGACCACCGGAAACCTTGTAGGAGTTCTGGTCGAACTTACCGCCGGCATGGAGCTGGGTCATGATGACTTCGGCAGCAGACACGCCTTCTTCCTTGTGCATGTCGGTCGGAATGCCGCGCCCGTTATCGCGGATGGTGGCAGACCCATCGCCATTGAGCTGCACCCAGACGGTGTCGCAATGACCAGCCAAGGCTTCGTCGATCGCGTTATCGACGACTTCGTAGATCATATGGTGCAAACCGGTACCGTCATCGGTATCGCCGATATACATGCCCGGGCGTTTGCGCACAGCTTCAAGGCCTTTGAGAACCTTGATCGATTCTGCGCCATATTCCTGCGGCACTTCACCAGTGTTCGGCGTTTCGGTTTCGTTGGTCATAGGGTCACAACCTCGGCATTCACTAAGGGGTTTCTAAGGTCAGTGTGGCATCTTCCACGCGGAAGAATTGCGCACGACCGTCCAAACCTTCAAACAGCGCCCGGTCCGTGCCTGTCATCCAGGCCTGGACGCCAAGCGCCACGATTTCATCAAACAAATGGTTGCGGCGTTCTGCATCCAGATGCGCAACCACCTCGTCAAGCAACAGCAGCGGGCCAGCCCCGCGCGCCTTTGTCTGCAGGCGGGTGTTGGCCATAATGATCGACAGCAGCAACGCCTTTTGCTCCCCGGTGGAGCATTGATCCGCCGACTGGCCCTTTGCATCATGCCAGACCAGCAGATCACTGCGTTGCGGGCCGACCACGGCCCCGCCATAGGTCGCATCACGCGATCGTCCGTCGCGCAATGCAGCCCGCATTTTATCTTCAACCTCGACCGCGGGCAGGCTTTCCAGCCAGTCTTCGAGATCGCCTGTCAGCGCCAGCCGGGCCGCCGGAAACGGCCCGATGGCCATGGTCCCGGCACGGCGCAACCGTTCAAGCAACTCGGCACGCGCGACCGCGACAGCAATGCCATGACGCACCATCGAATCCTCGATCGAGGCCAGCCATTTGTCATCGCCCTTGCCTTCCTTGAGCAGCTTGGCGCGCGAGCGCAAGGAATGTTCATAGGCGGCAACGCGGCTACTGTGGTCGGGATCAAGGCCATAAACCAGCCGATCCAGAAAGCGCCGGCGTGCGGACGGACCATCAAGGAACAGTCGATCCATCTGTGGCGTCAGCCAGACCGCGGCACAGACATGGCCCAAGGCCGCCTGCCCGCGCTGGGCCTGTCCATCAATCTTGACGGCCCGGCGTTCACGCCCCTGTTCAAGGGCGGCCGGATCAAGACCCGTACCAAGTTGAAACGCGCCGTCGGGCGTATCGATATCGGCCGCCACCGCCCAGGCCCGGTGTGCCCCGGTATCAGTCGGCGGCGTGCTGCGTGCGATTTCGCCCAGTTTGGCGCGGCGCAATCCACCGCCCGGTGCCAGAAGCGAAACAGCTTCCAGAAGGTTGGTCTTGCCCGCCCCGTTTGGCCCGGTCAGCACGACCGGCGAGCTGTCGAGCGACAGACGCAGGCCTTCGTAACAGCGAAACTCGCTGAGCTGGATACGGGAAACTGCAAGACGGTTTGTCATCGACGCCCCGTCTTTTGGCATGAGGTTATTGGCAAGAGCAGCCACAGCTTGATCGTGCTACCGTCACACACGCATCGGCATCAGAACGTACAATGCCGAAAGGTCGTCGGTGTCACGCAGGATGGTCGGGCTAGAGCCGTCCGACATCAGAAGGTTAAGCGTATCACCCTTAACCTGCTTGGCGATGTCGAGCAGATAGCGCGAGTTAAAGCCGATTTCGATATCCTCGGCATCGTAGTTGATTTCAAGTTCCTCGGACGCGGTGCCGTGTTCCGGGCTTGAGGCCGAAAGGGTCAGCGTCGTGCCCGACAGAACCACCTTCACCGCACGCGATTTTTCAATCGAGATCGCCGAGACACGATCAACCGCATCGGCGAACGCCTTGCATTCGATATCAAGGGTCTTGTCGTTGCCCGACGGAATGACGCGTTCGTAATCCGGGAAGGTGCCGTCAATCAGCTTGGAGGTCAGAACCGCATCGCCAAAGCCAAAGCGGATTTTGGTATCCGACAGCGCGATGTCGACCGCTTCGCCGGTTTCCTCGATCAGTTTGCGCAGTTCGCCAACGGTTTTGCGCGGCACGATAACGCCCGGCATGTTTTCCGCACCATCGGGAAGCGGGGCTTCGACGCGCGCCAGACGGTGACCGTCAGTTGCGACCGCGCGCAGGATCTTGGTGCCTTCGGCATCAGTTGCGTGGAAATAGATACCATTGAGGTAATAACGGGTTTCTTCGGTCGAAATGGCGAACTCGGCACGGTCAATCAGACCGCGCAGCTCAGCCGCAGCCAAACCGAAGCTGACCGGAAGGTCGCCACCGGACATGACCGGGAAATCATCAACCGGCAGAACCGCCAGGTTAAACTTTGAACGACCGGCAGAGAGCGTCAGGCGGCCTGCGCCCGGCTCAAGCGCGATCTGCACCTGGGAGCCTTCCGGCAGTTTGCGAACGATTTCATAGAGGGTATGGGCAGGGGTCGTGGTCGCGCCCGGTTCGGACACCTCAGCCGTCGTGGTTTCGATGACTTCGAGGTCCATATCCGTCGCGGTCAGCGAGAGACGATCATTCTCTGCCCGGAGCAAGATATTGGACAGAATCGGAATGGTGTTACGTCGTTCAACAACGCTTTGAACATGGGTCAGCGATTTCAATAGCGCCGCGCGTTCGATGGTCAGCTTCATGCCCGTCCTATCCGTCTGTCAGTATTTGTTTAACAAATTGATTTTTAATCAGTTTTCCTACCTGACCCACACCCTTTCGGGTGCGGAAGGCGCATTATAACATGCCAGCCCGGAAATCGAAGGATTTTTACGGCTTAAACCCAAGCAAATAAAAGGAGTCGGCGGACAAAAATACGCCCGAAACGCGCAAAGCGGCGCAAACCGCCCGACTCGCAGTTTTGATGAGTAAAATCAGGTATAAAAACCACCCGATTCAAAAACAAAATCCGCCGAAAATTCCGGCGGATTTCATCAAAATTCACATCGATTTTGTGGCCCCAAAAGCCCCGATCAGCTTTCAAGCATCCGACGCAGAAGATCGATATCTTCACACAGCGATGGATCGGTTCCGTGCAGTTCTTCGATCTTGCGCACGGCATGCATGACCGTGGTGTGGTCACGCCCGCCGAACTTGCGACCGATTTCCGGCAGCGAGTGCGTGGTGAGCTGCTTGGAAAGATACATCGCCACCTGACGCGGACGAGCAACAGCACGCGCGCGACGGGCCGAATGCATGTCGGAAACCTTGATGTTGAAATGCTCTGCCACGCGTTTCTGGATTTCCTCGATCGAAACACGGCGCTCGGATGCGCGCAGAACGTCGTGAAGGACATCTTGAACCATCTCAAGCCCGATCTCGCGCCCGACCAGCTGGGAATGGGCGATCACGCGGTTCAGTGCACCTTCAAGCTCACGCACGTTGGCGGTGATCTTGTGGGCAAGGAATTCCATGACCCGCTGGGGTAGCTCGACACCTTGACGTTCGGCCTTGGCTTCAAGGATGCCCAGACGCAGCTCATAGGTGGTTGCGTGGATGTCGGCAACAAGGCCCGACCCCAGACGCGAACGCAGGCGTTCCTCGATGTCTTCGAGATCGGATGGCGACTTGTCGGCCGAAACAATGATCTGACGACCCTGATCAACCAGCGCATTGAAGGTGTGGAAGAATTCTTCCTGGGTCGAATCCTTGCCCGAGATGAACTGGACATCATCGACCATCAGCACATCGACCGAGCGGAACTGGTCCTTGAAATCGACCGTGTTCTTGTCACGCAGCGCGCGAATGAAGCGATACATGAATTTCTCGGCCGAAAGGTAGATCACCGTGCGATGCGGCTGGGTGCGGCGGATATGCCAGGCAATCGCATGCATCAGGTGGGTTTTACCAAGACCAACCCCGCCATAAAGGAACAGCGGATTGAACGGTACCGATTCGGCCTCTGCCAGACGGCGGGCGGCGGCATAGGCAAACTCGTTCGGTTTGCCCAGCACGAAATTATCAAAGGTGTAGCGCGGATCGAGGGCAGCCGAGATGCCATCATCAGACATGCTGGCAATCGCGGTGCGACCAGCTGCTGTCGGTTGGCACGGCGCATCAGCAACAACGTTGGCGTCCTGAACCTCAGAACCACGCGATGATTTGGAACGGGTGGCCGGCGCAGCATTGGATGTCGGGGCGGGGGAAGACGCGCCGTTTGATGCACTCTTTGATGCACCCTGGGTGCTGCCATTGGCGCCAGATACGATGTTGACTTCAACGAAATGCACATCGGAATCTTCGGCGTGCCAGAATTTCTGGATACGGTCGAGATAGTGCTGAGTCACCCAGTCGCGCATGGCACGGGTCGGCGCGCCCAAACGCGCCACACCGGCCTCAACGGCGATCAAGGCAACCGGCTCAAGCCAGTAGCGATAGGCTGTTGCGCCAAATTCAGCGCGCAGCTTTTCACGTACTACCTGCCAGGTTGCAACTGCATGATCGTCAAGTGCTGCGTGCTGGTCACCCGCAATCCCCCCGCTGGATTGCCCAAGTGCCGACTGTGCGTCCCTCACGGCGTGCTGCACTGTTAAACCTTTCCCCGAATATCCCTATTTTACCATCACAAAGACCGCAAAAGACAAAACGATAGTGCGTCGCGTTCATCACCGCGGTGATCAACACGCTGGCCTTCCACATAATCAGGGAAGTGTACTCGCGCCTTTTGTTTTTTTGGTTCTTCGTTGCCAGTCGCTTTGCGCGACCTGCAAAGTCCAAACACTGTACTGATGTGACCCACATCAGGCAAGGCGATCTTTAACAGAACGTTAAAAGGATTTCGCAACCAAAACGTCCCTTGTTTTCTGCGGTTTCTTGCACCCGCGCAACCAAGGAACAAAAGGTGATTCTGCGAAATCCGGGCAGCGAAAAGGCCGCACCAGAGGTGCGGCCTTCGACTCGCCATCCCGTAAGGGATAAATTAAAGCGC
>NZ_PAQR01000014.1 GCF_002709775.1 Thalassospira sp. | reverse complement strand
CGTGCCATGACCTGATCTCCTGGTCTATAAATTCGCAAAAGGACGCTTGGCCTGAACATGCAGGCCCGCGCTTGGAAGCGGGTTAATACTGCCTATGACCAATGTCGTCAAGCCTTCATCAACCGAAAACCGCGACAAAAACGCTTATCCGAGCGGTTTTGGCGATAATCCGTGGTTTGGGCCGGTATTTGCCCAACTCAACCGCACGGAATCTTTGGCTTTTCAAACCGGGGCGACAATAACAAAGACCCGATTTACAGGCAATTGCGCACGTTCGGCCCATTTATCACAACCGATTCTCCGCACATATATATAATGTCACCGCCTTTGCTGCCGCACGCGCATTCAATCTGTAGCTTTATTGATACGGATCAAAACGCATACGCGCACAGCATGGTAGGTTCGACACCATGAGTTAAAAAATCCGTTTCGGGAGCATGACGGGACATGGAATTCAAATCAGATAGCAAAGTTTCTCTGCCGCTTTTGGGCATTCTGCTGGTCGCTGTAATTGGCTTGGCGCTTTACCTTGCCGGTTATGTTCTTGCCGCATTCGGCGTTCCGGTCGCGTCCTTCTGGATTTATGTCGCGCTGGCACTTGTGCCGGTCAGCTTCCTTGTACTGATCGATTTTAGCCGCTGATTCTGCCTCCCCCCGCAGAACAGTACTGAGACGGCCTGCCACTTGTTGCGACAGGCCGTTTTTTTTGCGCGTATTTCAAATACGCGATCAGGCTGGCTGGTCGGGCTCGTTTTTCCAGTGAATGTCACGACAGGGGATCTGGCCCGGTCTGGCAAAGAAGTATCCCTGATAGGCGTCTACCCCCATCGCCATCAGCTCGGCGCGCTGCTCGGACGTCTCGATCCCTTCGGCAATGACCTTGAGCCCGAAACGATGGGCAATCAGGATCGCCCCCTCGATCACGACACGGGCATTCTCGTCCATCGACAGGACAAAAGACTTGTCGATCTTGACCGCATCAATGCGGATTTCATGCAGGCGCGACAGGGACGAATAGCCGGTGCCGAAATCATCGATATAGATTTCGACCCCCATATTGTGCAGTTGATCAAGCACAGTGGCGATCTGGGCTGTCTGGCGCTTTTCGAAAATTGATTCGGTCACTTCCAGAACAAGCCGATCCGATACCAGCCCGGTATCGGCCAGAACCCGCGACACCATATGGGCAAAGTTCGGCATCACGATCTGGCGGATCGAAACGTTAATCGCAATCTTTGTGCTTTCCGGGATATCGGCATCGTCCTGTATGGTTTGGCAGGCCTTGCGCATGCACCATTCGCCGATATCGACGATCAGCGCGCTTTCCTCGGCAATCGGGATGAATTCATCGGGCACGACAGGGCCCAGCACGGCACTGTTCCAACGCAAAAGCGCCTCATAGGCGATGATGTCGCCTGTATGGGCATCAATGACCGGTTGGTATTCGATATCGAACTCATCAGCACTCATGGCGCGTCTGAGCGCCTGTGTAACGCTGAGACGACGTTCCTGTTCAAGTAGCAGCGTCTTGTCATAGCTGTGCACACTGCCACGCCCGGATCTTTTGACCTCGGCCGCGGCAAGATCGGCCCAGTGGATCAGTTCCGAAATTGACGGGTTCCGGCCTGAGGAAAAGGCAACACCGGTGCTGAACCCGACATGCAGCGTATGGCCGACAATATTGATCGGCTGGCTAACCGCTTCCTGGGCCTGCTCAACCACGGTTTCGACCAGCGGATGAAGTTCGGCACTTGATGCGGCCAGAACGATCAGGAATTCATCCCCGCCCCAGCGGCCCAGCGCGTGATAACCATCCACACATTCGCTTAACCGCATACTGACAGATCGCAGAACTTCATCGCCGATGGCGTGACTAAGGCCATCATTGATCTGCTTAAACCGGTCGAGATCGATGAACAGAACCGCGTAATCCAATAACGCATCCGAGCGTTTTTTGCGTTCGAACCAGGCAACAATGCCGTCACGGTTCAGCACCCCGGTCAGGGCATCATGCTCCACCAGGTTTTGCAGTTCTTCAGTGCGCTGCTCAACGCGGGCTTCAAGGGTTGCGTTCCAGTCTTCGGTAATCCGGTTCTTCTGTTTAAGGTCTTCAATCAGGCCCTGATTTTGATGCTTAAGCACGAAGGACCGGAACAAAACCGCGTGGTTGTTGCGGTGGGTGACCAGCATCACCAGCAGGAACACCAGCGCCAAGGCGGACAGGATATAGTTCGCATCCCCCATCACCGACAAAATCACCGCTGGTGGTAACAGCAACGCACACAGATAAAACCGCCCGACGAGAAACACCGGGGCCAAAATACCCGTGGCACCACCCGCCATGCCGGCAATGATGATCATGGTCAGAAACTGGCTTTCGCCCTGGACGGCGGGGATTTCAATCGCGCCAACCACAGACCACAACAGACCAGTGACGATCACCCCGATCTGATAACGAAAGCGCCATTTGCGCAGAAGGTCAGATGAAAGCTCCGTACTGTTTTCGCGCGTCAGGTGATAAAGATAGCCACCCCAAAGCCGAACACAGCAAATCACGGTGACGACCAGAAGCCAGATCACAGTTTCGGCGCGCAAATCACCGCGCAGCCAGAACATCGCAACCATGCTGACCCCGGCGGCCAGATTGACGAGAATATTTGCCCAGTTATTGCGATAGGCGAGATCAAGCAGGTCGCGCTGAACCTTTCCGGCCAATTCTTCGCCGGTATTTATCTCTATGCCCGGGTCGAGAACGCGTTTACCGATCCTCCTGACCAAGCCAGCGTTCTTTTTCATCTGGTCTTGCGCCTCTGACATCGTCCTACGATCAACATATCCTATACATAGGTAATAACCTAAGCCAACGGGAATATGTCTGATCCGTCATATTGCGCAGGAATACCCGCACCCTGAAAATGCCGGTCAAAACTGATCGGCAAGTTTGATGACATCTTCCGGTGCAAGTCCCTCCTCGCGCATCGCGCGCAGGGTTTTGGATTTGTCACGCTTGGCAAAGCGCTTGCCGTCCGGGCCGGTCAACAGCCCGTGATGATGATATTCCGGCACGTCATAGCCAAGAAGTTCCTGCAACAGGCGATGCAGGTGACTGGCAAAAAACAGGTCCTCACCACGAGTTACAAGGGTTATGCCCTGCAAGTCATCATCATGGGTGACGGAGAGATGATAGCTGGTCGGGGTATCCTTGCGGGCGAGCACCACATCACCAAAGATTTCCGGTGTCGCGATCTGTTTGCCGACCGCACGGTCAAACCAGGTCAGTTCACGCCCCACCCGTTTTATTGCAGCAGCCATATCAAGACGCAGTGCATAGCTTTCACCGGCTGCGATGCGGTCCTCGCGCTCAGATGGAGAACAATGCCGACAGGTGCCGGGATAAAGCGCACCATCAGGTCCGTGCGGCGCATTGCCGATGCGTTCGATTTCAGCCTGAATGTCCTTACGCGTACAAAAGCACGGATACAGCAATTCCATGTCGGACAAGCGATCAAGTACTGCCTGATAATCGGCAAAATGATCGGACTGCACCCGGACCGGCTGTTCCCATTCGAGACCCAGCCATGCAAGGTCTTCGTAGATCGCATCAAGATATTCCGGGCGACACCGCGTCTGGTCGATATCTTCGATGCGCAAAAGAAAACGGCCATCCGGCCCGGCCTGTTTTGCAGAAAACAAAGCCGAGGCCGCATGGCCGAGATGAAGATATCCGGTCGGGCTGGGTGCAAAACGGGTGATGGTGATCATCCTCGATACACCTTGGCCTTTACCAGCGGTCGCGATCACCCGCGGCGTGGTCACGGGCCTGCGCGGTATCGGCAGGCACATGACGCATCGGGCGTTTTGGCGGACGTGCGCCTTCCTCGTCAAACAGGTCGGACAGTTCGCGCAGCATGGTGCCACCAAGCTCTTCCGGATCATTGATCGTCACCGCACGGCGGTAATATCGCGTCACGTCATGACCGATACCAATCGCCAACAGTTCAACCGGTGATCTGGTTTCGATCCATTCGATCACTTCGCGCAGGTGGCGTTCCAGATAATTTCCGGAGTTTACCGAAAGCGTCGAATCATCGACCGGCGCACCATCGGAAATCACCATCATGATCCGGCGTTGTTCGCTTCGCGCCAGAAGACGTTCATGCGCCCAAAGCAGTGCTTCGCCGTCGATGTTTTCCTTAAGCAGCCCTTCGCGCAGCATCAGGCCAAGGTTCTTGCGCGCCCGACGCCACGGCGTATCGGCGGCCTTATAGATGATATGACGCAAATCGTTGAGGCGCCCCGGTTTCGGTGGTTTGCCTGCCTCGACCCAGCTTTCACGCGACTGGCCGCCTTTCCACTGACGGGTGGTGAAGCCCAGAATTTCGACCTTAACCCCGCAACGCTCCAGCGTACGCGCCAGAATATCGGCCGACAGGGCCGCAATCGTAATCGGACGGCCGCGCATGGAGCCGGAATTATCGATCAGAAGGGTCACCACCGTATCGCGGAAATCGGTATCCTGTTCCTGCTTGAATGACAGCGAAGTCGAAGGCGTGGAAACGATACGCGCAAGCTTTGCGGCATCGAGAATGCCTTCTTCAAGGTCGAAGTCCCAACCACGATTCTGCTGCGCCATCAGGCGACGTTGCAGACGGTTGGCAACGCGTGACACCACGTTCTGAAGGTTGGCGAGCTGCTTATCAAGCATCGCACGCAGGCGCGACAGTTCAAGGTTTTCACACAGATCATCTGCCGTGACGACTTCGTCAAACTCACGCGTGAAAGGCTCGTAGCCGCGTTCGACCGGCTCGTTGCGGCCATCAAATTCCGGCTGTTCGCCCGGGCCGGCAGGCTTTTCTTCCTGCGACATGGCTTCAAGCTGCTGATCGTCGATGTCGCCTTCGCCGGCCTCGGCTTCTTCGGAACCGGCATCGGTTTGATCATCGCTGCCATCAGGATCTGAATCGTCATTCTGGCCCTGTTGGCCGCCCTGACTTTCCATGTCTTCCTGATCGGGATCGTTTTCGCCTTCCTGCTGATCTTCGTCGTCGCCTTCCTGTTCGGGCGGGGCATCATCAAGGTCTTCTTCAAGCGACAGGTGATCGAGCAATTTGCGCATGCCGCGCGCAAAGGCATCCTGATCATCCATGACATCACGAAGATTGGTCAGGTCAGAACCGGCGTTTTCTTCGATATGTGAACGCCACAAATCAATCAGCGGGCCAGCAGATTCAGGCGCCTTTTCACCAGTAAAGATTTCACGCGCCAACATCCCGATCGCATCGGCAAACGGGGCATCATCGCGTGAAGTCACACGGTGATAATTCTTGGCGTGGCAATCCTGTTCGGCGTGGTCGCGAAGGTTCTTGCGCACACCGGGGAAATACCGCGATCCCACCGCCTCGACACGGGCGGTTTCAAGCGCATCGTAAACAGCCTGAGCCTCAGCCGTTTCGGGCATGCGCTTGGCGTGCAGGGCCGCGTCATGGTGGCGCATCTTGAGCGCCCAGCCATCGGCAATGCCGCGCAGATCGGCGACTTCATCCTTGGGCATGGCCTGTTTGGGCATTGGCAAACGCACATGTTCACCGTAGCCCCCCGGACGCCCGCCTTTGACAAAGCCGACTTCCAGATCATTGCGCCCGGCAAGCGCACGAAACGTCGCTGCCGTACCGCGCAAGAAGCCGGAAAGAGCCTCATCATTCTTCATTGCACTACTCGCTTGTGGAACCAGTTCACCAATCTGTTTGAGGGTCACGCCTTAGCGGACCATCACATTGATGGCTTCATCGGGCAGTTCTTCGCCAAAGCAACGCTGGTAATATTCCGCCAGGATCGGACGTTCGACTTCATCGCAACGGTTTAAGAACGTTACGCGGAAGGCATAGGAAACGTCACCAAAGATCTTGGCGTTTTCGGCAAGCGTAATCACGGTACGCGGGCTCATGACAGTCGAAATATCACCGGCAACAAAACCCTGACGTGTCAGGTTGGCAAGGGCAACCATGGCTTCGATCTTCTGACGGCCCTCGGCGTTATCAAACGACGGAACCTTGGCAGCGATGATGTTGGTTTCATCTTCGACCGACAGATAGTTCAGCGTCGCGATGATCGACCAACGGTCCATCTGCGCCTGGTTGATCTGCTGGGTGCCGTGATAGAGGCCCGTGGTATCGCCAAGACCAACCGTGTTTGACGTCGCAAACAGGCGGAAGTGCGAATGCGGGTGGATGACCTTGTTCTGATCAAGCAGGGTCAGCTTGCCATCAACTTCCAGAACACGCTGGATGACGAACATCACGTCCGGACGGCCAGCATCATATTCATCAAACACCATCGCGACCGGACGCTTCAGCGCCCATGGCAGAATGCCTTCGCGGAATTCAGTGATCTGTTTGCCATCACGCAGAACAATCGCGTCCTTACCGATCAGGTCGATACGGCTGATATGGCTATCAAGGTTCACACGCACGCACGGCCAGTTAAGGCGTGCGGCCACCTGTTCGATATGGGTCGATTTACCGGTGCCGTGATAACCCTGAATCATCACACGGCGGTTATAGGCAAAGCCCGCCAGGATCGCGAGCGTCGTGTCGCGGTCAAAGCGATAGGTCGGGTCAATCGCCGGCACATGTTCGCTGCCCTGGCTAAAGGCCGGGACGTCCATATCAACATCGATCCCGAACGTTTCACGCACGGAAATGGTGGTATCGGGTGTATCGAGCGGATGTTCAGCTGCTACACCGCTCGCTTCGTAACCTTGGCTCATAAGTACTCGCGCATTTTTCGGACCGGCGCTGGTGGCGCGGTCGTTTCGTTAAACTTGCTCATTAATAGCGGTTATGGCGCATCACACAAAGGGAAGATGCGCAAAAAATCTCTATTATCGCAAAAGGTTTACTCGATAAGACCTAACCGGTACGCAAACTGCAACCAGATAGACCGGTTTTCATCGAATTTCGCAGAAAATTAGCCGGGAAACTAAAGCGTCACCCGCGCTTCGAGATCACGGATGTACTGGGTAAGCGATGTATAGGCCGCACTGATACGCTTGAAGCGTTCTTCGGCCGCCTTGTCCCCGCCATTGGCATCGGGATGGTACTTTTTTGAAAGCGCCTTGTATTTGGCCTTGAGCTCATCGCGGGTAAACGGCCAGCCGAGATCAAGGGTTGCCATCGCCTGTTGCTGTTCGGCGGGCATGCCAAGTGCGCCTGCACGGCGTTGGGATTCCTCGGTTTTGCGTTGACGTTCTGCGCGCGCCTTGTCCTCGGCGCCGGGGCCATGGTGGGTTTGATCGCCGTCTTCGTTAAAGAAGCCAAACCCGTCCTTGAATTTGAAATTGAACGGCTTTTTCGAACCGCGGATATGACCGAACTGCCAGGTCGGGCGCTGCCAGTGGGTATCGCGGCGCATGTCGCTTTCGATATCCTCGGCCTTCATGCCCTCGTAATAGTTCCACGACTTGTTGTATTCGCGGACATGTTCCAGACAGAACTTGTAATAGTCACGCAACTTGCGATCCTTGGGCGCACGGAATTCCCCATGCCCGTCACATTCCGGCCAGTCACATGCCGGCAGAACGGGTTCATTGTGGTAAAGCGTCTTGCGCTTGTTGCGGTGTCCTCGGTTCATTTGCGTCTATATGTTCTGAAAATTCGATGCGCGCAATATCATACGGGTGCTTTAAATGCGATAAAAGGCTTGAAAAACGGCCATCGCGTGACAGAACTTGTTCGCACGCATCAAATTCGCAGATCATTGCGAACATCACCATAGAACAGAGGCCCTTACCATGCAGGTCGCCAATCAGATCCGTGACATCCTGACCGAACAATTCGCCCCGGTCGAACTACAGATCAATGATGATTCATCCAAACATGCCGGTCATGCCGGTGCAGACCCGCGCGGCGAGTCCCATTTTTCCGTTCTTGTGGTGTCCGAGAAATTCGAAGGCGAGAACCGCGTCAATCGCCAGCGCCTTGTTTATGGCGCACTTGATGCGTTGCTCAAGGACCGGGTTCATGCGCTTGCACTGAAAACCATGACACCCGCGGAATACGAAGCCGCCCTTGCAGCCAAAAACAATTAATCACAATTCCACATAGTGAAATCAACCTAGACGTTCATCCCGATTAGGCGCAATGCTTATGAACAAGCCGTGCGAATATGGAAATTCGCGCGGCACGGATGCCGGTCAATGGCATCCGCTACAATCGGGAGGACTACGTAATGACGAAACGCCTTCTAGTGGCGAGCATTGCGCTTGCCATGTCCGGTACCGCCTATGCGCAAGCACCTGCGCCGGACAATCTTGAAAAACTCTCAAGCTTCCAATCAACCGGGACGACAGAATTCACCGTCATCGAACAGGGCGGGGATTATGCCGAGGGGATCAAAAAGACCCTTGAACGCATCAAGCTTCCTGACGGGTTCAAGATCGGTCTTTATGCCATTGTCCCCGATGCCCGCCATATCGCGGTCGGTCCCCAAGGGGTCGTGACCTTTGTCGGCACGCGCAAGGACAAGGTCTGGGCCGTAACCGACCGCAACAAGGACCGGGTCGCGGACGAGGTAAAGGACTTTGCCCCGTCGCTCCGCTTTGCCATTCCCAATGGTCCGTGTTTCTCGTCTGACGGGTTCCTGTATATCGCCGAACAGAACCGCGTTCTGGTATTCCCGGCAGCCGAGTTCTTCTATGAAAGCCCGGATGTCGCGGCCTTTAACGTGGTCAAGCAGGGTGATCTGATCCCACCGGCCGAGGAAAGCTATAACCACACCGCGCGTGTCTGCAAAATCGGCCCGGACGGAAAGCTTTATATTTCGCTTGGTCAGCCATTTAACGTGGCACCGGAAGACAAGCTTGATCTGTATCGCGAAGTCGGGATTGGCGGCATCATCCGCATCAATACCGATGGCACCGGCCGCGAAGTCTACACATACGGGGTGCGGAACTCTGTCGGTCATGACTTCCATCCGGTCACCGGCGAACTGTGGTGGACGGACAACCAGGTTGATGGCATGGGCGATGATATCCCGCCCGGTGAAATCAACCGTCAGACCGCCGCAGGCCAGCATTTCGGCCACCCGTGGTATGGCGGCGGTGATGTCCGCACCAACGAATATGCCGGTCAGGAAGTGCCCTATGACGTGGTCATGCCGGCGGTTGAAACCGTGGCCCATGCCGCCGACCTTGGCATGAGCTTCTATACCGGCAAGATGTTTCCGGCCAAATACAAGAACGCGATCTTCTCGGCCCAGCACGGGTCGTGGAACCGCACCACACCGGTCGGCGCACGGGTGATGGTGACCTTCATCGATGACGAAGGCAATGCCACCACCGAGCCGTTTGCCGAAGGCTGGATTGACGAGAATGAGGAATATCTTGGTCGTCCGGTCGATGTTGCCCAATTGCGTGATGGTTCGATCATTGTTTCCGATGATCTGGCCGGGGCGCTGTATCGCATCTGGTACGAGGGCAATTGATGCGCATAGCTTTGATCGCACTCCTCGGCGGGCTTCTGTCCGCCGTGGTGTTTCCTGCGGCGGCACAAGATGCCACCGCACCTGATCCCGAAATGCTCAAGGATGGACGCAAGGTGGCGGGTATGTGCCGCACCTGCCACGGGCTTGACGGCTTGGCCCGCATTCCGATTGCCCCGCATATCGGGGGCGAGCCGGTCGATTACCTGATTGCGCAGTTAAAGGCGTTCAAGTCCGGGGCGCGCGAACATGAAATGATGACCGTGGTCGCGGGCAGTCTTTCTGATGATCAGATCGAGGTTGTCGCACACTGGTTCAATCATTTTGATGCCACCGGCACCCTGCCCGCCAACACATCCGAGGATGACGCCCCGGAACTTTGTGTTGGCTGCCATAGCGCAAACGGGATTTCGACGCTTGAAGATGCGCCCAATCTGGCGGGGGAAACCAACATCTATATCGAAACGCAGCTCAAGGCGTTTCGTACTGGCAAACGGGTCCATGACATCATGACACCGATTGCCAAGGACCTGACAGATGCCGAAATGCAGGCCGCAGCAGACTGGTATAGCAATATCGACATCAAGATCACTGAGCCGTCCGGCAATTAGTCCGGACGGTTTTCTCAACCTAATCTGCGATCTTAACTCTCCGGGCGAAGGGCGGCGGACACATTCAGTCCGACCGTAAGGGCGGCCAGTGTCCGACCGGTATCGGGATCGATCACCGGCACGGTGATTTGCGACAGAAACGCGCGGGTTGAGGCATCATACCAGATATCGGTGATCAGGGCCTGATCGCGATTGATGCTTTCAACCATCTGGAACTGGGTTTCGTCGCTTTGATCGAAATCCGATGTCAGGCGGCTCATGCCAACGATCTCGCCATGCGTGTCAAAGACAAAGGCCTCAGCCACCTGATCGCCGACACTTGTCTGGAAAACGCGCAGGTACTCCGAAAGCTCGTTACCAAGAATTTCGGTCGCGGTTGCGCTTGTTTCGCCATTTCGCGCCATTGCCTTCCATTCTGCATCGGTCAGGCGTTTTTCATCAGCCGTCGGGTGGATCATCCCGGCAAGCTGATCCTGAACATGGGCGACAAGTTCCGGCGAATTTGCGAACTGACGCACGATGGGCAATTGCGCCTGTTCGATGGCATCGCGTTCCCACGGCTCCAGATGCATCGGGCGGGTTTCACAAAATTCCAGAACGGCATTGAGTTCATCGAGCATATCGGGAAAGGCCGCGACATAGCTTTTGGAAAAATAAACAACCAGCGGTGCATAGCGTTCGAACTGCACCATGAATTTTTCCGCGCCCAATCCCAGTTCGTTGCGGGCAATTTCAAAGCTGTGCTTGTCGACAAGGGCATATTCGACACGACCAGCGGCGACCTGACCAACAAGCGACGCAATCGAAGGGACCCGCATAACATCGTTATAGCCCTGCTCGCCCAGCCATTCGGCCTCGTTCGAGCCCAGAATGGCGCCGACGGTGGTAAAATCACCGGGCTTTGGCCGACGACTGACGCGCGGGTCATCGGATTTGATCGAGGATGAAACCCACACCCACTTTTCCAGTGCAAGCGGATTGGTCGCCACCGCATACTCGTCCATGGCATCACTGATGCGCGCCAAGAAGAACCCGTCCGCCTTGCCATTGCGCACCATTTCGCGGTTTCTCTGGCGCGGCGCAATCGCAAGGCCATAGCCAACCCCGATCCGTTCGAACACACAATTCAGCACCGAAACGGAATAGCCGCTCAGCATGCCGTTTTGCAGTTCCTGATAGGGGGGATGCAGGTTGGTTTGCAGGATCAGAAAACTGTCCTGACTATCGATATCGGCCTGACCTTCTTCTGCTTGTGGCGAAGGAAGATCATGGGCCTGAAGGGCGGGTGCAAAAAGCATCACCGCACTGGTCAGGAAAAGCACCAATGCCGCGCCAACACCCGGGCGCAACCGGCCTTCCCAGCCATTTTTGTTATTTGTTGTTTTGGACTTTCCATCCCGACGCAACATGGTCATGGGTCACCTGACAAATACACGTTACGGACAGTTCTGATATTGGTCCGCGCAAATGCACTTGCAAGATACCGGGATCGGGAGACCGCCCTATTTGTCGCCGGTATAGAAATCCGGCGAGATACGCTTGACCGCCGGTCCGTCACTGCGCCAACCGTGGCAGGTATTGATCAACGGATTGCGACGGGGCGGTTTGGTGTCATTTTCTTCCGGTGCTTCAAGGGATTCCTTGGCCAGGATCGGAAAGATCGTCTGAAACGCCGTGGTCGCCACCGGCCCCATCAGTTCATTGAGATGCGTACAGCCATGCACGCCCCCGGTCCGCTCGCGGATCTGTTTGCGCAGGCCCGGGCCGAGTTTGAGCCCGATCAGATTTTCGTAATTGGGTGCGATCGCATCACAGGCAGAAAACGGGGCATATTCCATTTCAGCCTCGACCGCGCGGATGACGAGATCATCACCAACTGTGACCCGGATCCACATGCCATGGACCGGCTCACCCGCCGGGATTTCGCCGCGATCATGATTGGTAAAGCCATAGGTCTTGATATCGGTGATGTGACCTTCGATGTCCCACAGGCCGTCTGTGCGGCGGAACCCCTGACAGGTCACGGTGCGGGTATGAATATGTTCGCGTTCTGCGGGGCGGGACAATGGCATGGGACTCTCTCCTTTACGTAAACGTAAAGACGTTCACCCGCACGCTGTCAAGTCGCAAAAGCGTTTCCGTCTATTCCAGCCACCCGTTCAGGCCCGCGTTCCTGCCCCTGAATAACGCCCGGAATTCAACATAGGCCGAAGGCCCGAGGGAGTTTCCCTCAGGCCAATGGCATATCACACACCTGGAAATCGGTTGGCTCAGGCCACGCCGTAATCAGATCCGAAGATGAACTTTTCGCGTTCGCGGACATCTTCTTCAAGCTGGCGTTTGACAACATTAAACAGGTCTCGGATCGACACCATGCCGACAACCTTGTCCCCATCGACCACTGGCAAGTGACGATATCGCCGCGCACTCATCAGATCGAGTGCACTCATGGCCGAGTCATCAGGACCAAGCGTATCGGGGTCAGCTGTCATGACCTTGGAAAGCGGCACCGATGCCGCATCCAGACCCTTGGCGACCACGCGGTTGACAAGGTCACGCTCGGTAAAAATTCCGGCCAGTCTTGCGTTGTTGTCGACGATGATGACCGCGCCAATCTTGCGCTCACTCATCATGTTGACGGCGTCCATCACTGAATCGGCGGGGTTGAGTGTCGCGATGGATTGTTCCTGGACCACACCCGGTACAATTTTCGTATCCATGCATCTCTCTCTGCAGGTTGCTGTTGCCACATGCCCAAACCCGATCAGATTATCTGGTTTCACACTGACAAACGTCAAATCGAAGTGACGTCCGTGGATGACACAGTGTGACGGGCCCTTATTTGCAAGTGGCCCTGCAATCCTTTGGGTCAAGACCTTGATGCACAAGTTTAACCCATAAGTAGATAAAGCTGAAATTTTTTACGCGGGAATGGTTTTATCGCAACACAACTGCCGCCGGGCGCAGGTTCTTATTCCTGCTCTTCCCCGGCCGGGTCGGTTACAGCGCGCAGACGTACACGGGTGATCTGGTTGCGGATACGGCGCAGTACTTCGAACTCGAACCCGTGGAACCGGAACTGCTGCCCGACATCGGGAATGCGCCGGGTTTCATAAAGCAAAAGGCCAGCCACGGTCGCTGCCTCCTCGTCCGGCAGGCGCCAACCAAAGCGACGGTTCAAATCGCGAATGGTGACATCGCCGCGCACGATAACCGATCCGTCGGCCTGCGGCTGAACACCAACCACTTCGACGTCGGTTTCATCGGAAATATCACCAACGATTTCTTCCAGAATGTCTTCAAGCGACACCACGCCTTCGAACGCGCCATATTCATCAACCACAATGGCGAAGTGTTCGTGACGTTCCTTGAACGCCTTGAGCTGATCGGCAAGGGTTGTTGAATCCGGGATAAACCATGCTTCGGCGCTCAGCTCGCGGACATCTTCGGCCGTGGCGGGTTTGGCACCACGCACGATTGCCTTAAGAACTTCGCGCGCATGCAGGACACCGACGATGTTGTCCGGGTCCTTCTCATAAATCGGAATACGGGTGTGCGGGCTTGCCAGAACCGTATCGAGGATTTCTTCCATCGGGCGGGAAATATCGATCATCTGCACCTTGCGACGGTGCACCATGATTTCCCAGACACCAACATCTTCAAGGTCGAGAACGCCATGCAGCATGGTACGTTCGGCATGGTGGTTGCCGACAACCACGTCATCGGCATGCAGTTCAATCGCACCGCGCAGTTCGCGCTCACTGTCAAGCCCCGGGCCTTCGCCACTGCCAAACAGGCGCAAGGTGGCCTGCACGACAACCTGAATGGTCTGGGTTATCGGGGCGAACAGAACGACCAAAACACTCATCGGGCGCGCGACACGCAGCGCCATGGTATCGGCATGCTGAAGCGCATAGGTCTTTGGCAGAATTTCCGAGAAGATCAGAACAAGGGCGGTCATGACGGCAGTCGCATAGACCACGCCGTTTTCACCAAACAGTTCGATCATCACCGATGTCGCCAGGGCAGAGGCCAGAATATTGACCATGTTGTTGCCGAGCAAAATCGCGCCCAGCAACCGTTCCTGATAACGACGCAGCCTGTTAACGATGCCGGCCCGCTGATCACCATCCTGTTCCTTGTGGTGCATGACCGGACGCGACGCCGCCGTCAGCGCGGTTTCCGAGCCAGAAAAGAATGCCGAAAGCATCAACAGCAAAAAAATCACGACAATCGTGACCGTCATTCAGGGCCGTCTCCAAGCGGTGAAGTCTTAAGAACGAGTTTGTCCTGTGTTCATCTATAAGGTCAAATGGCGTTAAACAAGTTAACAACAACACATTGGCACCGATCAGGGCGCCAAATGTCGCAAAACCGTTACCCGCGGCAGGATCGGGTGATGGCCGCACGCATCTTTTGAACATCCATAGCCTTGGATGTGAATGCCTTGCCGATACCACGCGTCATGACAAAGGTGATCTCGCCGTCGCGGACCTTTTTATCGCGCGACATATGCCCGATGACCTTGTCTATATCCCAATGCATGCCGGTGACTTCGGATGCCATCACCGGAAGACCAACCGATTTCAGATGGGCAACAATCCGGTCCTTCTCGCCAGCTGGCGCCATACCCATGGCCCCGCAAACGTCGTGGGCAATGACCATGCCCATGGCAACGGCTTCGCCGTGCAGAAGCTTTTCGCCATATCCGGTTTCGGCTTCGAGCGCGTGGCCAAAGGTGTGACCAAGGTTAAGCAGCGCGCGCTTGCCGCCTTCGCGTTCGTCCTCGGACACAATGCGTGCCTTGGCCGCACAGCTTTTGATCACCGCCTGACGGCGCTCGGGCCCATCAACATCAAGAACCGCCTGCCCGTTTTCTTCAAGCCAGGCAAAGAACTCCGGATCATCGATCAGGCCGTATTTGGCAACCTCGGCATAGCCTGAGCGCAATTCACGTGCCGGCAGGGTATCGAGGACCGACGTGTCGGCCAGAACCAGACGCGGTTGATGAAACGCCCCGATCAGATTTTTACCCGACTTGGAATTGATCCCGGTCTTGCCACCGACGGAGCTATCGACCTGCGAGAGCAAGGTCGTCGGGATCTGCACGAAATCAAGTCCGCGCAGAAGCGATGCCGCAACAAAACCGGCCAGATCACCAACCACACCACCACCCAAGGCAATGATCAGGGTGGAACGTTCGATCCCCATCGCCAAAATCTGTTCGACGACATCTTCGAACATGGCAAAGCTTTTGGATTTTTCACCCGACGGCACGACGACTTCGCGGTGCGGGATCCCGGCACCGTCAAGGGAGTTCAGCACGGTCGGCAGGTGGTTGTCAGAAAGGGCCGCATCGCTGATCACGACAACACCGGCCTTCTTGACGAACGGGGCAATATATTTGGCGGTGTCGGCCAAAAGGTTGCTGCCAACAAGGATGTCATAGCTGCGCGCGCCAAGTTCGACGCGAAGGGTGTCGTGATTGCTCACTCTGTCAGGTTCCTGTCTTGATCAATTGACCATCGTCATCAAAGGAATTCGCAAGCAGTTCAAGAACTGCATCACGGGTGGCTTCCTTGGACGATTCATCACAGTCGAAAATTATATCTGCCCCGGCATAGACCGGGTAACGCGTCTCGATCAGATCGGCCAAGATCTGTCTGGGGTCACCGTTATTAAGCAACGGGCGATGGGTTCGTCCGCTAGTGCGGTGCATCAGCAGATCAAGGTCGGCACGCAGCCAGACCGATACGGATTTTTCGAGAATCAGCTCACGGGTACGTTCGCGAATGAACGCACCACCGCCTGTGGCCAACACGATCTGTTCGCCATCAAGCAAACGGGCAATTACACGTTCCTCGCCGTCGCGAAAAGCCTCTTCGCCATAAAGCTTGAAGATATCGGCTATTGAGCAGCCAGCGGCTTCTTCGATTTCGCGGTCGGCATCGACAAAATCCAGATTGAGTTCCTTGGCGACCATACGGCCGATGCAGCTTTTTCCTGCACCCATCAGTCCAATGAACACCAATGTCCGGCCTTTGAGGCCATCCCGAATTTTGGCGATCACGTCTTCGTGCAAACCCGACTCGGCAATGTTGCTGTCCATGTTCGGTTTGCAGTCCTGTGGTTCAATCAAATGCGTTACAAATTACCCAATTCTTTAGGGCAGCTTGCCCTTGAACGCAAGCAAACCGCGCAGGAAACGCGACAAAAATGCAGCGTCAAAATGCTCCTTTGCGTCACTTTCCGCATACTCTGGCAAAGTTTTGCCCAACCTTGTTGCGCGAGGTCGCATTGGAAAGCGTATTAACTCTCTGTGAGTAACAGCGACCTATACTGCCATTAAGTTGCCGAATTGGCATGCGACGACCACGATGTGATGAAGGGTCCAGGATAGGCGAACGGAGGAGCAAAATGATTGGTAGCCCCCGTTCTTGCATCTTTGATTTTCGTCCGCATACTGGTATTCGCGTCCTTCGCTCAAACGCTTCGAAGTCTGGATTAAAATGAAGATTTTATCGCGCATCATCCTGTTGCTGGTTATCGCCGTGATTGCCGGCGGTGCTACCTTCCTGGTGACCTGGGACATCCCGGCCCCGACCGCCCAAATCGAAGAAACCATCCCGAATTCGAGGTTCAACTAATATGAATTTGCGTTCCCGCTTTTCAGAGCCTTTTGCACTTAATCTGGACCGTTTTGCCGGAGAAATCCGCCTGTCCAGCGAGGAAAAGGCCGCTGGGCGTAGCGGGGTTACGCGCAAGGTCTTTGACGCTGCGGGACAGGCGGATTTCCCGGCCCTTCGGGTTTGTGTTTGGCGGCGTTTTTCTGCGTTACACCGTTTGGCCGATGCTCCGCATCGCCCTGCACGCTGTGCCTTGCCAAACGGCTCGCCAAACACAAACAAAATCGGTGCAGATTAAATGCAAAAGGCTCTCGTACAGACCTGTTTACTGGCCATGATGACGGGAACGGGACTTGTGTCCGCGCCTGCATTGGCACAAACCTCGGCCCCGGTGCCGCTGTTTTTAAAACAGGAAGCCGAACAGGACGCGGAACGCCAGTCCGATCAAGGCCCAACCAATCCGGGGGCAACAAGCGCCCCGCTGTCTGGTGGCTTTGGCAGCACATCCAACACCCAAACCGATACCTTCCCGTCTGATCCGAATGCGGTTCAATCCCTGTCGCTTGGCGCAGTTGACTCTGAGGCCGTCGGAACGCTGGATCGGTCACGTGGCGGGCTTGGCATTGATATGTGGAACGGCACCACGCGCCGGTCTGCCGCACAGCTGATTTCGGAACTGCCCGCAACACCTGCGACCCATGCCGCGCGCGATCTGCAGCGCCGTATGCTTTTGTCGGCTGCGGCCCTTCCGCAAGATTCACAGGAAATCAGCCTGCTTGAAGCGCGCGTAGCGAAGCTGATTGAAATGGGCGCACTCGATGACGCGATCGAGCTTGTTCGCGCCGCCCCGCAAGGATCGCGCGGATCGATGCTGGCGCAGGCAGAGGTGAATGCCCTTCTCATCGGTGCCGAGATCGATGCCGCCTGTGACGCGATTGAAAGTTACAGCGCAAGCTATGACGAGCTTTTCTGGCTCAAGGCCGCCGCCATGTGCGCGTTTTATGCCAATGATCCAACCTCGGCTGCCTTTTCGGTCGATCTTGTCCGTGAAATGGGCGGCGAAGGCGATGCGACCTTCTTTGGTCTGGTATCGGCGATCAGAAGCGGCAATGCCGCCAACCCGGAATTGCTGAACGACTTGCGCCCGCTTGATCTCGCACTTTTGGCGATTGCCAAACAATCGATCCCGACCAGCCAGCTTGAAAATGGCAATCCGGCAGCGATCATCGGCATCACCAATGCCGATGCGACCGCAACTGATGTGCGGCTTGAAGCGGCCCGTAAGGCCGAGAAGCTTGGCCTGATCAGCCCGGAACAATTGGCATCTGTTTATCGCTCTGTGAGTTTCACTGCAGATGCCCTGGCAAATGTTCTTGATGATGCCAGCGAAGGCATTCAGGCCCGCCAATATGCCAAACTTTATCAGGCAGCCGCGCAAAGCGATGTGCCGGCAGCACGCGCCGAAATCCTTGCAGCCCTGTTTGAAACGGCCGAGTTTGAAGGCGACTTCATGCAGGCCGCGCGCCTTTCAGCGCCGCTGATGGCTGACATTCCGGTCAATGGTGACTTTTCATGGTTTGCGGTTCCCGCCCTTAAGGCATCGATTGCCTCAAACGGTTTCGAGCGCGCGGCAAACTGGCTTCAGGTTGCCAAATCATCGGCCAATGCATCGAATGACATTTCATCGCGACTGAGCCTGCTTTATCCGGTTCTGGCGATGTCGGGACTGGAAGAAACCGGTGCGGTCAAACCGCAAGCGCCATCGGCCAACGGGGCTGGCGGAAATTCGGCGCAGACCTTCGGCACAGATGGGCAAATCGCCGTGCAGAACTTTGGCCTTGGCGGTGCGGTTGTTGCGGATGCACCGACTTCAAGTGGTGGGCTGGCATCGGCAACCGTCATGCCCAATTCCACCTCGGCTGAGGATGTGCAAAGTGCATCGGATCGCGCAGCCGCCATTGCCCGCCACCGCGCGCGCATGGTCGAATGGCAGGAAATGCAGGCAGCACGCGGCGATCAGGCCGCAGCAAGACGGTATAGCGAGCTGATCTTCAACCTGTTTGAAGGCTACGGGATCGAAGTCCCCGATGCATTGTGGGACAGCCTTCTGACCGCGCCATATGCGGAAGAACGCGTGACCACCAACAGTGCGGTTTCCCATCACCTGATCACGGCGGCCGCAGCACAGCAAAAGGCGAAAACGGTCGCAATGGCCATTCAGGCCCAGCAGGTCGCAAGTGCCGAAAATGCAGACCCCAAGGCACTGAGCGATACTGTAACCGCACTTGCAACCGTTGGGCTTGAAGCTGATGCACGGCGTCTGGCGACAGAATTGCTGATGTCGTTTAACCAGTAAGTCCTTTAATCACGGCAGGACCGGCCATGGCCAAGGCACTGACAAACTCGCTGATATCGGCCTTTCTGGAAATGATGGCGGCTGAACGCGGGGCCAGTGTGCATACGCTTGATGCCTATCGCCGTGATCTTGAAGATTATGCATCCTCGCTGACGGCGGCGAAAACCGATCCGGCATCGGCAAGTGATGCGGATGTCAGACGCTATATGGCGGAACTGGGTGCCGCCGGCCTTGCCCCTCGTACACAGGCGCGGCGTTTGTCGGCCTTGCGGCAGTTTCACAAGTTTCTGTATTCCGATGGCTATCGCAATGATGATCCGTCATCGAATATCGATAGTCCGCAACAGGGTCAGACCCTGCCCAAATTCCTGTCGATTGAGGAAATTGACCGGCTGATCGTTGCCGCCACCAATCATCCCGGCATCAAAGGCAAGCGCCTGCTTGCGATGGTGGAGCTGATGTACGCCACCGGCATGCGTGTGTCCGAACTGGTCGAGCTGCCCTTTGCGGCCGCCGCCCGTGATCCGCAGATGCTGATTGTGCGCGGTAAGGGCAGCAAGGAACGGCTGGTGCCGCTTTCTGATCCGGCCCGCGATGCGCTGCGTGATTACCTTGAAGTGCGCGATGCCTTCATTCCATCAGACAAATCGGATGGCCATGCGGATCGCCCCGGTCAATCCTCATACCTTTTCCCGTCACGCGGGAAAACCGGGCATCTCACACGTCAGATGTTCTTGAAAATGATCAAGGATCTGGCGATCGAGGCCGGGGTACCACCGTCAAAGGTTTCGCCACACGTCCTGCGCCATTCCTTTGCCAGCCACCTTCTGGCCAACGGGGCTGATTTGCGGTCCCTGCAAAAGATGCTGGGCCATTCGGACATCTCGACCACGCAGATTTATACCCATGTTCTCGAGTCACGCCTGCGCGGACTGGTTCAGGAGCATCATCCGCTGGCCAGTCGCGCCATCGGCTAGGCCAAGGCGGTATTAACGCGGTCGATTTGTCTAACCCCTTTGTATAGCAACGCTGCCGTTTTTTGACAGAAAAGCAGATGTTTTCTGCGGATGTCACATATTCGTAACCCCACTGTCACGAACTTGTTGTCATATCTGGGATAACAGCAAACCCGGAAACTTCTAATCTTTCTAACTTCCGGGAAAGCGCGACATTTTGAAGATCGGGGTACTGCATTTGACGTCTGATGCAGATGAACAGTGGATATCGGATCGACCCATGACCCATCCGGTCATGCTCCGTAACTGGCAGCAGGTCGTCGAAAAAGTCGACTTCGCATTTCAACCCATTGTCAGCCCGCATACAGGTCATGTTTTCGGCTATGAGGCGCTTTTGCGCCGCTGGGAAGAAGCCGGTTTCACATCCATTCAGGCCCTGTTTGATACCGCGTGGGATACTGGCAACCTGCATAGTGTTGACATGATGCTGCGTGCCAAGGCGATCGAGAAATTTGCACGCTTCCCAGGTGCCAAACGGCTCAAGCTGTTTTACAATTTCGACAATCGCGTTGTGAAGACCGAGGATTACCAACCCGGCCAGACCGCCGCCCTGCTGAGTGAAGCCGGACTGGAACGCGACACCATCTTCCTTGAGATTTCCGAACGCCACGACATCAGCAATGCCGGATACCTCAAAGACATTCTGGTGCGCTATCGCAGTCAGGGCTTCAAGATCGCGATTGATGACTACGGCAGCGGCTTTGCCCAGCTGCGCGCACTTTATGAATGCGAACCCGACATCATCAAAATCGACCGGTTCTTTATCGATGGCATCGACCGTGACCGTCGCAAGGAATTGTTTGTTACCCAAATCACAGCATTCGCGCACATGATCGCCGCCCAGGTCGTCGCCGAAGGTGTCGAAACCCGCGAAGAATTCCTGTGCTGTCGTCGTCTGGGCTGTGATCTGGTGCAGGGCTTTTTCATAGCGCGCCCGGCGCTTGAGATCCCCGAGCAAACCGATATCGTTTCAAGCACTGCTGATATCGCTGCAGATTCACGCCGCCAGTCAGACCGCGATGATGACGTTGTCAGATCCTATTTGCTCGAAACCCCCGCCCTTCCGATTGATATCAACCCGGTCGATATCCTGAGCTATTTCCAGCAGAACCCGGATATCTCACTTGTGCCGGTGGTCAATCAGGATGGTGAGCCATTGGGCATTGTCCGCGATTCCGAATTCAAGGCGTTCATCTACACGCCCTTTGGCCGCGAGTTGCTGCAAAACCCGGCCAACCGGGCGAATATCAAACGCTTCCTGCGCCGCTGTCCGATTGCCGATATTCGCACCAGCCTGTCGGAGCTTCTTGAAACCTTTGTCGCCACCGAAGCCCTTGATGGCGTGATCCTGACCGAGAACGGCCTGTACCTTGGCGTGCTCGATCAAAGTGCGCTTTTGCGGGCGGTCAATGAGCGCAATACGCTAAACGCGCGCGATGAAAACCCGCTGACCCGACTGCCCGGCAACAGTGCGATTTATCGCTATGCCGCACGTGCCCTTGCCGAGCCAAGGCGTCGCCGCTTTGCCGTTTATTTCGATTTCGACAATTTCAAACCGTTCAATGACCGATACGGCTTCCGCCAGGGGGATCGCGCGATCCTGTTGTTCAAGGATATCCTCGGCAAGGTGTTGAGCCAGAATGACTGGTTTGTCGGCCATATCGGCGGCGATGATTTCTTTGCCTATGTCCAGTCGATTGATTTCGAAGAAGCGGTCGCGGCGGTTCAACGCGTGCAGGCAATGTTTGATGCCCAGATCAAAAGTTTTTATGACCCGGACACCCGCGAAAGCGGATACCTGACCGGCAAGGGGCGTGACGGCAAACAGGCGCGGTTTGATCTGATGAGTGTCAGTGCCGCAATGATCCGGATTCCGGCCGAACGCACCGACATCACCCTTGATCATATTTCGGTCGAAGCAGCGAAACTCAAGGCGCTTGCCAAGACCAGCCAGGGCCGATTCGCGACCGGAATTTACGACCCGGACAGCAACGATGCCAGTGAACCAAAATTACTTTAATTTGGTTTTCAAAGACTTGTTATTTTTATCGCGATAAAGGGCAAATTAGGGCTTCAAATCCGAGTCACTCTGAGTAATATTCCGCCCGAATTAAAAACACCAATCGGTTCAAACGAGCAGTTCCGTCAATGGTAAGTATCGCGCCTTTTTCTGATCTTTCGCCGTCAAATCCCGTCCGTCAGGCAAGCCCGATCGCGCAACAACGCGGCGATGAGCAACGCTTTGCCGAACAAAGCCGGATTATTGACGGGACACGTGCCACAGTCCTGACATCCGATCAGGAAATCGAACGCGCCGTTCAGTCCTATCAACGGGACCGCAACGAACAGCGACAGTTTCTAAAAGACGGCGAACAGAAGACGCAATCTGATCAATATATCGAAAAGTTCGCATCCCCGACCTATAACGCGTCGGGCAATTCAGCGAACAATCAGGCCGCCAGTGCCGGTGGCCGCGGCCAGTATTTCGACATTCTGACCTGATCGCTTAGCCGCGCGTCAGTCGCCTGATGGCGAAAGACCGATGGTCTTTTGCACAGCACCCCATTCCCAGATCAAATCGGCCAGCCGGTCATAGCCGTGCTTGTCGGGGTGATACCCATCGCCGCGCCGCAAGGCCCGCTGCCATGTATCATCGTCTAGGGTGGTGGCAAACAGATCAAGGTAAGGCACATCAAACCCGCGCGCGGTTTCGAGATAGATCTGATTTAACCCCTCAAGCCGCTGGTTGATTTCCTGGCTCGATTTGCTGCCATCAATCACCGCCTGCGGCCCGATCCAAAGTGTCGGTGCCAGTTTGGATGCCGCCCCGATGATCTCAGCGGCATTGGCAGCCGACTTGGCTGGCGATACCCGCATGGTCGTTTCCTCGCCGCGGTCTTCTGCGTGGTTGGCGTCATTCACCCCGAAACTGAAGATCAGAACCGTCGGGAATTCTTCGACCATGCGTAACTTGGCTTCGAACTCCCAGCGGGCCTTGAGGCCGTCGGAGGTTTCAGCGCGGATGCCAAGGTTATAGATCGTGACTTCACGCCCGGCTTCATCGAACAAACGCCGTCCCAGACGCATGGGCCAGCCGCCCTTTCCCCCGTCGCGAACACCATTGACCAGGCTGTCACCAAAACAGCAAATCCGATGTCCAATTGCGCCTGTCGTCATTACTTCTCCTCCTCACCGGCCGTATTCTGGCGAGCAAGATATTCCATCAATTCATCGCGGCCGGGTTTGAAATCCCGTTCCAGCCAGTATTCTTCGGCCTGTTTTAAAAGCACGCCGACACGCGGGCCTGCCGGGGCAAGACTGGCTTTCAGGATATCGCGCCCTTGTATCGGCAATTTGACCGGCTGCCAATTTGCCGCCGCTTCAAGCAGGGCTTTCCATTCGTCATTTTCAGCGCGCGAGCAGCGTGGCGGCACCGCCCCACGCGTACTCCATGCCAGAAGCACTGCATCCCGAAACGCCACCGGCCCCATGCGATACAAATCACGGCGCACGGTTTCTGGCGGCAATTTCGGGTCAATCAACGGCGCATGGGCAACCATTTCGGCAAACCGGTCGGTTTCTTCGTTCGAAAGGCGCAAGCCCCGTGCAAAACGTTCGGCTGCGGCCAGATTGTCTTCCTGATCATCGCTTTTGCGTTTATCGCCTTCGGGCGCAAACAGGGCAGCCAGACGGCGGAGCGGATCGGGCCGGATGGTGGGATCGGCAAGGGCGGGGCTATCAAGCCACTGCATGATGCGCAGGCAATCGGTGTGCGTCAGCGCCGGCAAGATGGCGGGCAAAATACCAAAGCCGATCATGTCATTGATCGTGCCTGCCGGACTGGGTGAGCGCAGCAGCTTGAAAATCTCGTCTCGGACACGCTCGGCCGAGATATCGTGAAGACCGTTGACCGCCTTGCGGCAGGCCTCCGCCCCGATCGGGTCAATCGGCGGGCGGCCAAACCATGCCTGAAACCGGAAGAACCGCAAGATACGCAGGAAATCTTCAGCAATGCGGTTTTCAGCGACCCCGATAAAGCGCACATGCCCGTCGCGCAGATCGGTTTCGCCATCGAACGGATCATAGATCGTACCATCCAGATCGCAATAAATGGCGTTGAAGGTGAAATCGCGACGTTTGGCATCTTCAAGCCAACTGTCGGTAAAGGCGACCTCGGCATGGCGGCCATCGGTCAGGACATCAACCCGAAGCGTGGTGATTTCATAAGCGCCAGCGTCGGCAATCGCGGTAACCGTACCGTGTTTAAGGCCAGTCGGGATCACCCGAATGCCGGCCTTCTCCAGTGCTGCCTGGGTTGCCTCGGGTGCAAGGTCACAAGCAATATCGACATCAATCAGATCGCGTTTAAGCAACGCATCGCGCACCACACCACCGACAAAGCGCGCGCATCCGCCTTGCTGCGCAATAGCATCAAAAACGCGGGCGGTATCATCGGCGACCATAATCCCGTATGGCCGCAATCTGCCGGTTACTTCGAGTGCTGTCATCGCTGCTTTGTCGCCACCTGTCATTTGGCTGTTCCGACGGTGGCTGGGCTGGGGCTATTCCTTGGGTTCGAAATATCCCGGCTCGACCACGCCGTCACGCAATACCGGCGCATGATAAATGGAATCGGGCGGCGCACCAGTCCCAAGTGCGGTGAAAATCAGGATTGCTGCGGTCAATGCCACGCCCAGACCAAATAGCAAAAGCCAGGGGCCTTTGCTCCATGGCGGCACGATGTCGTGACCTTCGCGGATGGCCTTGGCGCGCGCCCACTTCAACCACAGCCCGTAAATCACAAAGGGCAGGATAAGGGGAAGGCCGATCTGGATGATTTGTCGCAACATAAGGCAGGTCCCAGTATTCGGATGAACTAAACGGATTAAGGTTGCAGTGACGGCGCGTTGGCCCGGATCACTTCAGAGAAATTGACCAGCATCCCGGCCGTCGCCCCCCAGATGTAATATTCGCGATAGGGAATCGCAAAATAACGCCTCCGTGCACCTTCGAACGTCACGGTTTGCAGTTTCTGGTTCCGCGGATCAAGAATGAAATTAAGCGGAACTTCAAAGACTTCGGCAACTTCATGATCATCGGGCTTAAGATCAAATGGCGGTGTGACCAGACCAATCACCGGTGTCACCTGATAGCCCGTCACGGTGTAATAATCGTCAATCCGCCCGACCAGATCGATATGACGGCGCGAGAGACCAATTTCTTCTTCGGTTTCACGAAGGGCGGTTTCTTCAAGGGTGGCATCAATTTCTTCCTGCCGCCCGCCGGGGAAGCTGATCTGGCCGGCATGGTCACTTAGATGATCGGTGCGCCGGGTCAGGATCACATGCAAACCGGCATCGCGTTTAACCAGCGGCACAAGAACGGCTGCCGGACGCGAAACCAGTTCACCATCGGCAAAGGCCCGCGCACGGGATTTGGAGCCCGGAAAATCGACAGCATGGTCACCACGGCGCTGCAAAACATCGCCGGTTGGCGCGCGCAAGGCTGCAATGATGTCATCGGGTGTCATTCGGTGGCCTCCATACGACCGATCTCAAAGAACTGGCCATGACTATACACACCAATACGGATCATGCCGTTATCAGGGTCACTTATTTCCTCGGCCAGTTCGACCAGTTGATAAAACACCGCCCGGTTCAGGCGCGCTTCAAGGCCGCGGTCCAGCCCGACATAGGGTGATGGTTCATCGGTTTCCGGGTCATGTTCGACGCGTAGCGGATGGTCCTGATCAAGTTCTACCCACTGGTCGATATTGGTCCGAAAGCGGATTTTCTGATCTTTGCCTTCGCCTTCATTTTGCATCTCGACTGCGATGAAGGCGACGTCTTCGACATCGATCCGGGCCATTTCAGCCGGGGTCACCAGCCAGTGACCGCCTTCCTCGTCACGTTGCAGTACGGAAGAAAAAAGCTTCACCAGTTCGATTCGACCAATCGGGCCACCTTGATAGAACCAGGTTCCATCCCGACCTATAGACATAGGGATATCGCCGCAGATTTGCGGGTGCCGCCCGGTATCAGGCTTCTGCCCACGCAAGCGCGTCCACAATTTTTCGGCGAGATCGACGGTTTTTTGGTTATCATTCATGCTGTAGAGTTGATCCTGAACCAGACGTTTTCCCGTTTCGCTTAACCGATTTCATCTGCGTTCTCTGGCCTGCCAACGCCTGCACTGCAACATAGGAAGCACAGTCAACCGCCATGACAAACGCGCCACAATTCCCCGAAGAAATGGGTTTCTCCCAGGAAAGCAGTCTGGAACGCGATGCAGCTCGTCTGGACGAGTGTGTCGCACGGCTGGCCGAAGCCCGCAAAATGATTTCCTCTATTATATTTGGGCAGAATGATGCCGTAGAGCAAACACTTATCGGCATTTTATCAGGTGGACATGTGCTGATGGTCGGTGCGCCGGGCCTTGGCAAGTCCTTGCTTGCCCACACACTGGGCAAGGTTCTTGGCCTGCTCGATAAGCGTGTTCAGTTCACACCGGATCTGATGCCCGCCGACATTCTGGGCTCCGAAGTGCTGGAAGAAGGGGCGGATGGCAAGCGAGCCTTTCGCTTTATCAAGGGGCCGGTATTTTGCCAGCTGCTTCTGGCGGATGAGATTAACCGTGCCAGCCCACGCACCCAGTCCGCCCTTTTACAAGCCATGCAGGAACGCGAAGTATCGGTCGCGGGTTACAGCCACAAACTGCCCGAACCGTTCCATGTTCTGGCCACCCAGAACCCGCTGGAACAGGAAGGCACCTATCCCCTGCCCGAAGCACAGCTTGACCGTTTCCTGCTTGAAGTGCGCCTGAGCTACCCGAATGCCGACGAAGAACGCAAAATCGTCACCGAAACCACCGGCCGCTATCCGGCCCGTCCGCGTCAGGTTCTTCAGACCGATGATCTGGTAGAGGCACAGGACTTTGTCCGCCGTCTGCCGATGCCCGACCGGGTGCTTGATACCATTATTGCACTTTGCCGCGAATGCCGCCCGGAAAGCACATCGCTTGCCGATATCCGCGAAAATGTCGCCTGGGGTCCGGGTACGCGTGCTGCACAGGCCCTGTCACTGGCGTGCCGGGCGCGTGCCATGCTGTTTGGCCGTTTTGCGCCGTCTATCGAGGATATCGAAGAACTTGCCGTTCCTGTCCTGCGTCATCGTTTCGGTCTGACCTATGGCGCGCGCGCCGAAGGCTTTACCGCCAAGGGCCTGATTACCGATGCGCTGACCCATTTGCAGGAGAACAGCTAATTGGCGAGCACTGCCGTGCATGATCATGTCGCCGCCGCCCGCGCCCTTGCGGCCCGACTGCCCCAGCTGATTGATGAGTCGCGCCGAACGGCCATCAGTCTGCGCAGTGGCCTGCATGGCAATCGCAAGGTCGGACCGGGCAGTGATTTCTGGCAGTTCCGCCCCTATGTCCCGGGCGACCCGACCAACCAGATTGACTGGCGCCGGTCGGCACGCAGTGAACATACCTTCATCCGCCAGACCGAATGGCAGGCCAGTCACAATTACTGGATCTGGCCGGTTCTTTCACCGTCGACATACTGGTCATCAAAGGACAGCCTGCCGTCCAAGGCTGAACGCACCCTGATCATTTCTATCGCATTGGCCGACCTTTTGATTCGAAACGGCGAAACCGTGGGTACCTTTGATGGTGAACGCACGCGTATCACATCGGCCGAACATCTTGAAAAGCTGGCCCATGCGATGTTGGCCACCCCGAAAAGCATTGCAGGGCAAGCGACAAACATTCATCCCGGGCGCAAACATTCCGTTCTGATCCTTGGCGACTTCCTTGAATTTTCCGATGCAGCCGACAAATCGTCGCAGACCGTGCGGCGGTTGGGGCAATATCAGAATGACGGCGCGCTGGTTCAGATCCTTGATCCAGCCGAAATCACCCCGCCATTTCAGGGGCGCGTCGATCTGTTTGATACCGACGATCAGATGATTTTTCGCAGCGAGAAATTCGAAGACCTTGCTGATGGCTATAAAAAGCGCGCACAAAAATGGCGGGCACAGGTCCGCGATGCCGCGCGTCAGAATGACTGGCTATATGATCGCCATGTCACATCCGAAAGTGCCAGCCCGACCTTGCTCGCCCTTTATCAGCATCTGAGCGAGCGGCAAAATCAAAGCGGGTCAAACGGCCGGGGGCGGCCCAACATGCACCGCCATAACACGCAGGAGATGTCATGAGCCTTTCGGCCATCACATTCCTTTATCCTGCGATGCTGGCCGGGCTGATGGTATTGCCGATTGTCTGGCTTTTGATCCGATCCGCACCGCGTTCGCCAAAAACCGTTGTCTTCCCGGCCGCCCGCATTTTGCGCGGCCTTAAAAGCAAGCGCCGCGATATTCAGCGCGCCCCGATCTGGCAGACCATTCTGCGCTGTCTGATCCTGACCCTTCTGATCATTGCCGCGGCCCGCCCGGTTATGAACCGCAATGACTTTGCCGCCAACGATGGTGCAATCCTGATCATTGCCGATAATGGCTGGGACAGTGCGGCAAACTGGCGACAATATAGAACGGCCTTGCAACAGATCGCCAATCAGGCCCGGTTTGATCTGCAAACCATCTATGTCGCCCAGACAGCCCCTGAGGCCGCTGGCGCGACCACATGGCAATTACCCGACATTGTCGGCCCGGTATCACCCAATGATACCAAAAGCCTGTTTGACCGCCTGCAACCCCGCCCCTGGGCATCAGATTATGCTGCCCTTTCCGATCTGATTTCCGAACGTCCGGACATGAGCCAGTCAGTTGGCAGCATCCTGTGGTTGACGGGTGAGATGGACAGCCCCGGCAAGGCCGAGATCGCATCCGAACTGCAAGATATCGCACCAATCACAACCATTTCACCAACCATCACCGACCGGATTGCCATCCGATCACTGAACCGATCGGGCACCGGGATGGTCGCGACACTGGCCCATAACCGCGATGACCAACCGCGCGAGGTCAATCTTCTGGCGCGTGGTGAACGTGGCAGCGTAATTCTGCGCCACACCGTCGAGCTCGCTGCCGATAGCGATCAAAGCGATGTTGCGATCCTGCTTCCGAGCGACATTTCAAACGCCATCCAGTCGGTCGGGATCGAGGGGATCGAAAGTGCGGCATCGGTCTTTCAAACCGGGGCGCGCTGGCAGCAACGCCGGGTCGGTGTGATCGTCAGTTCCGGGGATGGTCCGGGGGTTTTGTCCGATCAGTATTTCTTCCTTGATCGCGCACTGTCGCCCTATGCCGATGTGACCTATGCGCCGCTGGGGACATTGTTGGAAAACGGGGTCGATGTTCTGGTTTCCGCCGGGCCGATATCAGGCCTTGGCAGCCAGTTTGATGCGCTCGAACGCTGGGTTAATGAAGGTGGCATGCTGGTGCGCTTTGCCGGTGACAGCTCATCACAGATCGGCAATCAGTTCCTGCCGGTCACGTTGCGCCTTGGCAACCGGGACTTTGGCGGCTCCATGTCCTGGGAAAAGCCCAAAAGGTTGCTCGACTTTCCGGAAAACAGTCCGTTTCAGGGCGTCGAAGTCCCGGATGATATCACCGTCACCCGGCAACTACTGGCCGAACCGGACCCGGACATTGTCAGCAAGACCTGGGCGCGCCTGACCGATGGCACGCCATTGATTACCAGCACGCCTCGCAATGCCGGGCGGATTGTGCTGTTCCATGTCACCCCTTGGGCGGACTGGTCGAACCTGCCGATGTCGGGCCTGTTTGTTGAGCTGTGGCAAAAGCTGCTGCCGCTTGCCAGCCCAAGCAACCGAAGCGACGCCGACCTGCAAAGCAGCCTGCCCGCCCAGACCGTGCTTGACGGATTTGGTCGCCCGCATCAGCCAGATGCGCTGATCCTGCCGGTCCAGACACCGCTTCCCGTACCCAACCCGCGTCATCCGCCGGGCATTTATGGTGAGAATGGCCAGGCGGTTGCGCTTAACCTTGGCCCGTCGCTGACCAACATTGGGCGCGACATTAGCTGGCCATCAGGCATCAGCACACGCGAAATCACCGATCAAAGCCAGGTCGACCTTGCGGCCCTTTGCCTGCTGGCGGCCTTTATGCTTGTTCTGCTTGATGCGCTGATCCTGCTTGTACTCAACAACCTGTCCCTGCGGCGCAGCCGACGTAGTAATGCGCTGACCTCGATCTTGCTGGCGTTAATCCTTACAGGCGGGGCGGCGATACTCCTGACGCCCTCACCTGGCCATGCAGCGTCCCTGCCCGAAGCAGCGCTGCAACCGCGTCTGGCCTATCTTGAAACCGGCAACGCCCCGGTTGATCGCCTCAGCCGGGCCGGCATGACCGGCCTGACCGAAATTTTGCGCCGACGCAGTGCCGCAGACCTTAACATGGTCGATGGCATCAACCCTGAAACCGATGAGCTTAGCTTCTATCCGCTGATTTACTGGCCGCTGGTGGATGGGCAGGAACCGTTTTC
The DNA here is from genome assembly GCF_002709775.1 of Thalassospira sp. Lineage (GTDB taxonomy): Bacteria > Pseudomonadota > Alphaproteobacteria > Rhodospirillales > Thalassospiraceae > Thalassospira. The sequence goes on along the minus strand of NZ_PAQR01000014.1, from coordinate 9,615 downwards.
CGAACGCGCACAGGATCGGTTGAACCGGTATCTTAATAATGGCGGGATGATCCTGATCGACAGTCGCGACCGTGAAGTCCAACCGGCCCGTTTGCGCCGGCTTCTGGCCGGGCTGGAAGTCCCGCTTCTTGATCGTGCGCCGAGTGATCACATCCTGTTTCGCAGTTTCTATCTGCTTGATCATGCTTTTGGCCGGTTTTCCGAACCGCTGTGGCTTGATGCGCGCCCAAGTCAGCGTCTGGACGGGGTGGCCTCGGTCCTGTTTGGTGGCAATGACTGGGCATCGGCATGGATCATCCCTGAGGGCCGCGATGACCTGCGCAGTGAAGATATCTCCCCGCGCCAACGTGAAATGGCCTATCGGTTCGGGGTCAATCTGGTGATGTATGCCCTGACCGGCAGCTACAAGGGTGATCAGGTGCATATTCCGGCCATCCTTGAAAGGTTGGGCCGATGAACCAGGGATGGCAAAACCTTCAGATCGCACCGCTTTTGGATATCACCATCCTGCAGGCGCTTGCCGTTCTGTGCCTTGGGGCAATCATCGTCTTTACCATCTTCCGCCTGCGCGGCACGGTCTGGCGCGGGGTGGTGATGGTGCTGGTTTTGCTTGCCCTTCTGGCACCGCAATTCACCGACCGCGAAAGTGAAAAACTAAGCGACATCGTCCTTGTTCTGGTCGACCGATCTGCAAGTCAGAATATCGCCGACCGAAGTGCGCAGACCGATGCGGCAATTGTCGAACTGCAGGATCGGTTTGCCGATGACCCAACAGTCGAGCTTCGCTTTGAAGATGTCCCGGGTGAAACCGACACCCGCATGTTTGCCGTGCTTGACCGGTTGCTGGGTGGATTGCCGCGCGAACGGCTGGGCGGGGTCATGATGATCACCGACGGGCAGGTTCACGATGTGCCGGGCCGTCTTGATCTGAATGCACCATTGCATGTTCTGATCAGTGGCGGGCGCGATGAGCGCGACCGTCGGTTGGTCATCCGCCAAAGTGCCGATTACGGCATTGTCGGCAAGGATGCCGAATTTATGATCGAGGCGATCGATCCGCAACTGCCCGTCGGCACAGCCATTCCGGTTCGCATGTTGCTTGAAGACGGTACGGAACGTGAAATTGCCCTGCCCGCCAATGAACAACGCCGGGTCAGCATCCCGGTGCCGCATGCCGGATCGGTTCTGGCCGAACTGCGCATGGATACGCTTGAAGAAGAAACCGATAAATCCAACAACCGCCTGATCCTTGACACCACGGGCGTACGGGATCGGTTGCGCGTGTTGTTGTTATCGGGCGAACCCCATCCGGGCGAGCGCGCCTGGCGTAACCTTTTGCGGGCGGATCCGGGTGTGGATCTTGTGCATTTCACGATCTTGCGCCCGCCAGAAAAGGGCGATGACACGCCAATCAATGAGCTGGCCCTGATCCCGTTTCCGATCCGTGACCTGTTTGAAGTGCGCCTGCGTCAGTTTGATCTGATCATTTTTGATCGCTATCAGATGCGCGGGGTGTTGCCGCCGCATTACCTCGAGAAGGTTGTCGATTTCGTCCGCTGGGGTGGTGCAGCGCTGGTCGTCGCCGGGCCGGAATATATCGGGCCGGACGGGCTTGCCAGTACGGCCTTGAATGATCTGATGCCTGCTGTTCCGACCGGCCGCATCGTTGAGGAGGCCTTTGTCCCGCGCGTTAATCAGGCAGGTCGCCTGCATCCGGTTACAACCGCGATTGCCGGATCACCATCGACACCACCCAAATGGGGGCAATGGTATCGCCAGATCGAAACACGCGTGTCCGACCCGGACGCGATGACGCTTCTGACCGGGGTTGATGACCTGCCGCTTTTGACCATGCAGCGGGTCGAGGAAGGCCGGGTTGCGATGCTGAGTTCCGATCAGATGTGGCTGTGGCAGCGCGGCCATGATGGCGGCGGCCCGGTTGCCGAATTGCTCAGGCGTCTGTCGCACTGGCTGATGAAGGAACCGGCTTTGGATGAAAACACGGTCCGCACCGAACGCAGCCCTGATGGTGACAGCCTGATCCTGAACTGGCGCAAGCTTGGGGCGGCCCCCGAAGCCGCCAGCGTCATCAATCCGGAAACTGGCGAGCAGATCAACGCCCCGTTCGAACAACTGCCTGATCAGTCATGGCAGGCGACAGTGCCCATCGAAACGCGCGGCCTGATCCGGGTGCAGGTCCGCGATCAGGACAAGCGCAGCCAGACCAGCCTGCATGTTGATCGTGATGTCCTGACAGCCGAAACCCAGAACACCAATTCAACCCCCGACCTTCTGGCCGGGCTGGTGGCGGAAAATGATGGCTATATCGGCCGAATTGAGGATGGCCTGCCCGATTTCCGCCATGTGCCCGACGATCGCATCTGGCATGGCAGCAACTGGGCCGGGTTTGTTCAGACCAACAGTTTCAAGACAGTCATTGGCGGCATCACCAACCTGCTGCCCATTCCGTTTGTTGCCCTTTTGATCGGGGCGATCTGTTTGCTGGGCTGGCGGGTCGAAAGCAAGTAGTGCAATCAATCACGGTGTCGGGCGTTGACGACCGCGTCCTTCGCGATATTCGACGCAGGCATCCTTGTGGAAGTTGCACAGACCGCCTTTGAACTTCTCGACCAGGAAATCGATAAAGACACGTACCTTGCTGGGCAGGTGGCGACGTTCGGGATAGACCGCGTAAATGCCGCCACTGCTGAGCGGGTCATAATCGTGCAGAATGCGAACAAGGCGCCCTTCGCTCAGCGCCTCCGCAACAATGAATTCCGGCTCCCGCGCGATGCCAAGTCCGCGAATGGCGGCAACCGATGTGAATTCGCCGTTATTGCACGACATCACCGGATCAACCCTTACCGAGACCTGCCCTTCGGGCCCCTCAAAGTCCCAGATGTTCGGGCTGGGCACGTTGGTGTAGGAAATCGTTTTATGATCTGCCAGTTCCTGCGGGGTTTTGGGTTCGCCATGTTCGGCAAGATATCCCGGTGATGCCACGACGTGGCCGGTGAAATCGGCAAGCTTGCGCGCAATCAGACTTGAATCCTTAAGGCGTGTAATCCGCACCGCCATATCGATCCCTTCGGCCACCAGATCAACCATGTGATCGGCCAGATGGATATCGACATGCAGGCCGGGATATTTTTCCATGAATTCTGTGACCAGCTGCGGCAGATACATCTGCCCGAAGGTCAGGGGGGCAGAAATGCGTAACGTACCGCGCGGGGTACCGCGCAAGTCGGTCAGGGCATGTTCAGCCGTTTCGATTTCTTCGACCACGCGCGCACAGTGCTGATAGAAGGTAGACCCGGCATCGGTCAGGCTCAACCGCCGCGTGGTGCGGTTCAAGAGCCGGATGCCAAGGTTATCTTCCAGCTTGGTCACATGTTTGCTGACGGCTGATTTCGACATGCCAAGCTTGCGCGCCGCACCGGAAAAACTGCGTTCTTCGACGACACGGGCAAAGACGGTCATGCCGTCCAGATTTCCGATCAACATTATGTGACTCCCGGCTACATTCCGCGATGTACTGTTTCGCGATTGGAAACAAATTAATGTCACATCAGCGGATTGTCTTCAACGCGCAAATCAGGAGAATGAACACCAACCAAGGCAGGATGCCTGCCAAAACCGACGAACAAAATTGGAAACGGACATGGGATTACTTGTCGACGGAAAATGGCAAGACAAATGGTATGACACCAAAAGCACCGGCGGAAAATTCAAACGCCAGGATTCTGCTTTTCGCAATTGGGTGTCTGCCGATCAGAATGCCGAATTCCCGGCCGAAAAGGGCCGCTACCACCTTTATGTCTCCTACGCCTGCCCGTGGGCGCACCGCACCCTGATCTTTCGCGCGCTCAAGGGCCTCGAAGACATGATCAGTGTGTCTGTCGTGCATTGGCATATGGGCGAGAATGGCTGGAAGTTTGACCGCGATACCGGCCTTCCGGATCATCTGGAAGACCGCGACTTCATGCATCAGATCTATACCGATGCGATGTCTGATTACACCGGGCGCGTGACCGTGCCGGTGCTTTGGGACAAGAAGACCAACAAACTGGTCAGCAATGAGTCGGCTGAAATCATCCGGATGCTCAATAGCGCGTTTGATGATCTGGGTGCGACGGACGCTGATTTCTATCCTGAAGAACTCCGCGCCGAGATCGACGCCGTCAACGAGCGCGTTTATCACGACGTGAATAACGGCGTCTATAAATCGGGCTTTGCGACAACGCAGTCGGCCTATGAAGAGGCCGTCACCACATTGTTCGATGCGCTTGATTGGCTGGAAGATCGTCTGTCAAAGCAGCGCTATCTGGTTGGGGATCAGCTTACCGAGGCCGACTGGCGTCTGTTTACGACCCTTGTGCGCTTTGACCCAGTCTATCACGGGCATTTCAAATGCAATCTGCGCAAGCTGAATGAATATCCCAATCTCTGGGCCTATACGCGCGATCTCTATCAGCAGCCCGGGATCAAGGAGACGGTGTTTATGGACCATATCAAGGGCCACTATTACGAAAGCCACCCGACGATCAATCCGTCCGGCGTGGTCCCGCTTGGCCCGGCCATGGACCTGGAAGAGCCACATGGCCGCGAGAAACTGTCCTGATCACATTGCTGATCATCAGGATCAGATAACAAAAAACCCCGCAGCGATGCTGCGGGGTTTTTAATTTCCGAAAACCGGAAAAATCAGTTCAGACGACCTTTGATTTCCGCGATCGCGCTATCAACCAGCTCGTCTGCCTTTGCACCGGACACCTTGTCAGTNACAAGNGCCGTGGTGGCCTTGGCTGCGATTTCGGCGACATGCGCACGAACTTCGGCGATAGCCTGGCTTTCGAGGTTGGAGATACGATCCAGNGCNTGCTGTTCACGGCGTTTAAGGGCCGCTTTCAGCTCNGCCTGGGCGCTCTCNAGCATACGGTCGGCTTCTNCCTTGGCATGCGCGCGGATTTCGTCAGCTTCCTTNAGNGCTTCACGCTGTTTGGCCTGATAATTGGCCAGAAGCTCTTGNGCTTCTTCGCGAAGACGCTGTGCTTCGTCCAGTTCNTCNGAAATCTTCTGTGCACGTTTATCAAGTGCAGCNGAGATCCCNTTGACGGCTTTGAANCCNCCAAAACCGNCNACCAGCACGAAGGAAAGCGTGGTCCAGGTGTATGGATCGGTAAGGAAAGTAACCTCTTGGGTTGCCATTATCTTACTCTCCTACGATTGCCGAAACAGCCTTGTCGGCGGTTTTGGCCTGAACCTTGACACCGATAAGTTTGTCGGTTGCTTCACGGGCAATTTCCGATGCTGCTTCTGCAACACCCGTCATTGCTTCCGCTTTGGCGTCCGCAATTGCCTTTTCGGCCTCAGATGTCTTTTTAGTCAACTTCTTGACCATAGCATCGGTTTTCTTGGCCTGCTCTGCAGCAGCCTTTTCCGATGCTTCGCGAATGTCAGCCTGAGCGGCTTCACGAGCTTCTGCCAGGGCAGCCTCGTATTTCGCGATGGCGGCATCGGTTTCGTCTTTCAACGCCCGAGCCTTGCCAAGGTTGTCTTCGATGTTTTTTTGACGGCGTTCAAGAACTTCACCGACCTTCGGCAGCGCGATTTTCGACATCAGGAAATACAAGATGGAGAAAATAACGAACAGCCAGAAAATCTGTTCTGAGAACGTCGCAATATCAAACTGCGGCATAGCCTACTCCCGAATTCAACGAGACCGGCGAGGGAGTGCCTCGCCGGGCCGTGTATTCGCGCAAAAGGCGCCGATTAGCCGAACAGAACGATCAGCGCAACGACGAGTGCGAACAGTGCAATAGCTTCGGTAACAGCAAAGCCGATCCAGCCATACAGTTCAACGTCGCCTTTTGCAGCCGGGTTACGGCCAACAGTCGCAATCAGGCTCGACCAGATGTTACCAACACCGATACCGGCACCAATCATGCCAATAGCAGCCAGGCCAGCACCGATCATCTTAGCAGCATCGAGTTCCATAACTTCACCCTTTCGAATTTCTTAAAGGCAATCAGAAGAGATCACACCAAACCACACACATCAGTGCATGTGGATTGCATCATGGAGATAGATGCAGGTGAGAATTGTGTAGACATAAGCCTGAAGCGCAGCAATGCCGAACTCCAGAACAGTAATCCCCGTCAGCATCGCAAAGGGAAGTACGCCGAGAATGCCAATCAGGCCAACGAACCCACCGATAACTTTCAGCATGATGTGGCCGACGGTCATGTTCGCAAACAGTCGGATCGCCAAGCTGAACGGACGAGAGAAATAGGAGATGATTTCGATCGGGACCAGAATGATCGCAGTCGCAAGCGGCGCACCTTCAGGGAAAAACATCCGAAGGTAATGCGTACCATGACGCATGAAGCCGATGACCGTCACACCGAGGAAGATCACCAGAGCCATCGCAAAGGTAACAGCGATGTGGCTCGTGAAGGTAAAGCTGTGCGGGATCATGCCAAGCAGGTTCCCGAACAGAACAAACATAAACAGTGTAAAGACGAACGGGAAATATTTGCGACCTGCGCTTCCCACGTTGTCCTTGAGCATATTGGCGACGAATTCGTACATCACCTCGGCAGCACCCTGCCAGCGGCCCGGAACCAGCGCGCCGCGACGCATCGAAAGCGTCATGAAGCCCGTTACGAGAACGGCTGCGATCACCATCCAAAGTGCGGAGTTGGTGAAGGAAATATCAATGCCAGCAACCGAAAGCTCGGCCAAGGGCTTGATTTCAAACTGCTCTAGCGGTCCAGCCACCGTAATCCTCGCTCAATATTATCAGGGTTCGGATTGGTCCCCGTTCCCCTGCTTGCGCTCCCCCATCGCACGACCAAGTCCGACAGCACTGTCAAAACCCTTGGCAACACGATAAGCGTTCAAACCTCCAGCACCTGCCCCGAGAAAGACAAACAGAACAAGCAGCCAAGGTGTCGTATCAAGCACCCGATCCAGCGCCCAGCCGATCAGCAAGCCAACAAGGACAGCAGCGATCATTTCCGCTGAAATCCTCATGCCAAGCGCCATCCCTTGGGATGGTTTGCCGGTCGCCCGGTTCGGGCTGTGCAACTCTTCGCGTTTGCCTGTAACAGCTGCCAGTTTGCTTTCAAGCTCTGCTAATGAAGCGCGATCTTTATCATCGCTCATTGTCGTGAACCCCGCTGTGGCAGCCCTGCAGACGTCGCAAGGAAATGCGCGGGCAACATACTTAGCACCCCATGGGCTGTCAAGCTGTAAAACCCCGTCTTGCGCGACCTGCGAAAACCGGAATAATTCCAATTATTTCAGCCATTTAACCTATTAAATGTGAAGGAAAACACTTTTAGAGTTAGGCAATAGTCGCAGTCACATTAATTCCCGCTGATCGGCCCTACCTGCCTGCAACCGGCGGTTTTCCTTGGTTCCCGCCGGTTTTACGGCTTTTGCCAAGGTATCTGACAAACTTGGTGTTTTTCCCCAAGACCCGGCAATTTGCCAAAATCGGGACCTTTTTTTGCCAGATGCATGAAATATCGACCGGTTAAACGCACCCGGCATTCCCGATTCACCTGCAATGTGCAAAACCTGTTACCGGTCACCGCGTAATCGGAAACCCGTCAGACCTTGCGTACGCGTAAAGTGCGTTCGCCGTCTGATTTCTGCCAGCCACCGGGTTTGGCAGCCAGCATCCAGTCAAACTTGTGAAACAGTGCCCAAACCGCACCCAGCGTATTGATCGCAATCGAATTCATATCAATCGGCTGCTTATCAAGAATTTCATCGCGCAAGATCGCGACGAGCTCCGCGACCGAGTTTTTACCATCAAACACAGAAAGCAACCGGGCCAAATCCGGCCCACCGGTCAGATCCACCGCATTGCCACTGCCATCCTCGATCAGGACCGGCTGACCGGCGAGTGCAACCAGATCATCGAAGAAACTCTCGTTCGGTGGGACAAAGAAATAGGGGGCCAGTTCGGCATCAGGCAGCACTTCGGTACTTTGGCCCTTGTCCTCGCGCGTCAGATAGAAGGCATGAAGCGGCATCGCGCCACTGAACCGTTCGCAGAATGCCTGCTGATCGCGCAGTGGCTTGGCTGCCAGTTCACGCAGCAATGCCGGATCGCGAACCAGGTTTTCAAGATTGTAATGCGCCTTGCCCGTACCACCGAAACCAAAGAAGCCGGTGAAGGCCGCAACATGCAGGGCCGCAGACGCTGCAAAGCGATAAACCCCATGCACATCATAGGCGCATTCAACCGGATGCAGCAGCAGATCAACGATTTCCGGATCGTTTTCAAGCAAGCCTTTGATAAAGCCCGGGCCGCCCCCCATCTTAAGCAGCATGTTGTCTTCGGGCAGCCCCGAAAGCAGCGTACGCGTCATGGCAAGCTGTTGCTGTAGGTCTTTACCGTCCAGCAGTGGCTCGATCATTTTGCGCCATTCGGTCACGGCAAGACGGCCATGCTCGCCATACACCATGATGCCCATCGCGCCATCGGCCTTAAGCACCGAGGTCAGATCACGAAGGCCTTCCTCGGGGTCTTCAAGATGGTGCAAAACACCGGCACAATTGATGTAATCGAACGCCTCAGGCTTTGATTTGGCAAATTCCGAGATCGTCTGATTAACGTAGGTGATATTTGAAAGACCGCGCGCCTCGGCCCGGGCACGGGCGACCTTGGTGCTGGCACTTGACGGTTCAAGATAGGTCACAGCCCCGCCAACATCGCGGAGCTGTTCGGCAAGCCAAATCAGTGAATCGCCAGTGCCGCCGCCTGCGACAAGCGCACGAAAACTGTCATCGAAGTCCCGTGCCCCGCCAAAGCAGTAATGATTGACCCGTGACAGGGTATCAAGTGGCGGCATTAACAGGCGGTCTTTTTCCTGCTGCGGATCGCGCAGCGGATAGGGAAACTGTTCGTAAAGCTCGCGCACTTTTTGGGACATTCGGCCTTCACCACCATTGAGTTTCAATGATGTGTAACACCACGTGCCCTATCAGTTTATTAATGGAATGCTTAATAACGCGCGCGAACTAGTTGGTGAAGTCGAGCTCGGTCTGCTCTTTCTTGGAATAGACTTCTGCCTGATGCAGATCGACCGATACCAGCGAGGATACACCACGTTCGGCCATGGTCACACCAAACAGGCGGTTCATCCGGGCCATTGTCATACGGTGGTGGGTGATGACCAGGAAGCGGGTATTGGCATGACGGCCAATGGCCTCCAGCAGCTTACAGAAACGGTCAACGTTGGCGTCATCAAGCGGGGCGTCGACCTCATCGAGCACGCAGATCGGGGCCGGGTTGGTCAGGAAGACCGCAAACAGCAATGCAACAGCCGTCAGCGCCTGCTCACCACCCGACAGCAGCGACAGATGCTGAAGCTTTTTACCGGGCGGGGATGCCATGATCTCAAGCCCGGCTTCAAGCGGATCATCCGCGTCGGTCAGCATCAGATGCGCACCACCGCCACCAAACAGGCGGACAAACAGTTGCTGGAAGTGTTTGTCGACCTCGTCAAAAGCCGCCTTAAGGCGCGCGCGGGCTTCGCGGTTGAGCTGATTGATGCCATTGCGAAGCTTTTCAATAGCAGCAATCAAATCATCGCGTTC
>NZ_PAQR01000013.1 GCF_002709775.1 Thalassospira sp. | reverse complement strand
TCATCACCCGCTGGTGGGCGAACTGATCGGGATGGGGCTGACCGATTATTATTGTACCCGTGTGCGCTTTAGTGGCGGTCGCTGGTGTGTACTGACCATCGCAACCGATCAGTCTGATGGGTTTGACGATACAGAAATCACCTGTTTTGACGGGTTGCTTGATCATATCGGTGTGGTGCTTGAACTTCATGTCACCAAACGGATCGAACATTCCCTGCTTGATACCTATCTTGGCGAGCGGACCGGTGCGCGCGTCATGCATGGCCATATTCGCCGTGGTGACGGGGAGACCATTCGCGCGGCTCTCTGGTTTAGTGATGTGCGCGATTTCACCGTGCTGACCGAAACCCTGTCGGTCGAACAGCTCCTTGATAGTCTCAATGTCTATTTCGAAACGGTCGAACGTGCAGTTCGTGCTCATGGCGGGGAGATTTTGCGGTTTGTCGGCGATGCAATGTTGATTGTCTTTGCCCAGGAAAACGATCAGACCGCTGAAACCGTCTGCGAAAACGCCCTGCGTGCGGCGAAGGCCGCGCTTGCGGATCTCGCCAAGGTCAATAAAGACCGATCAAAGGGCGGTTTGCCATCACTGCGTTTTGGTGTCGGGCTTCATTACGGCGAAGTGGTCTATGGCAATGTTGGCGGGACGCACCGGCTTGATTTCACTGTCATGGGGGTGGCGGTCAATCGTACTGCCCGGCTTGAAAGCCTGACCAAACAAATTGGCACGCCCTTATTGATGTCTGACGTGCTGGCAAGCCACATCTCAGAGCCGACGGTCTGTTGCGGTGACTTCGCGGTCAAAGGTGTTGCCGAACCACTCACCGTACATGCCCTTGAATCTGCTTTGCCTTTTGCGCCGGCTTCTGAAGCCAAGGATTAGGGTCGGGATCAGGGTAGGCGGTTTCGGCTGGAATGCAGGTGAAACATTGCATTGCAGCATTCCCGCTCAGGCACAATTCAACTCAAAACATCAGACTTAACTGCCTTATCAGCCACGGATTGTCGGCTATGTTCGGCGAGGAAGTGTTCATCTGTGAATAAATGGCACAGATGATATGCATGTTTTGGTGGTTGAGGATCAAATGCAATTTCGACATATTGCAACGCGAAGCAAGCCAGTGAATGCGCCAGACAGTTGGAGATCTTCTTCAAGGCAGCATTCGAATTTGTAACCCAAGGAGGTTCAACATGTTCCTGTCCAGTATTCTTGTTGCTGTTCGCCGTTGGGCCTATGCACGCTCGGTTGCGAATGAACTTTACGGTCTTGATAAGCGCGATCTTGATGATGTCGGGATTTCCCCGTGGCAGATCAAAGAGGTTGCTCGTAAAGCAGCTCGTGACGCGATTGCATAACGCTCGCACCATATAGGCACCCGTCAATCGGGATTGCCAATGCTAAAGCCGGACCTTGTCCGGCTTTTTGTGTTTCTGGGCCAAACCAATCCGGACCCCTTGGGCCAGCGTATGGAAGCAATGCTTCTGTAATTGCGAGATAGCTTTGCATGCCGCTGGACACTTCCCGAAAATCCCCCACTTTCCCTGTATCGGGCGCCGAGATGATCATGGAGGCGCTTTGATGCGCCAGCCCATTACCGTTGTCTGGTTCAAGCGCGATCTGCGTCTGCATGACCATGCTGCACTCACGGCTGCTGTGCGCGATGGATTTCCTGTGCTTCTGCTTTATGCCGTTGAGCCGGCCTATTGGCATCTGCCAGATACATCAGCGCGTCACTGGCAGTTTGTCCGGGCATCCCTTAAGGAACTGGCGGCGGAGGCGCAAACGCTTGGTCAATTAATGACCGTGCGGGTTGGCAATGTCGTTGATGTGTTGGGTGAACTTGCAAACAGGTTCGATATTCGCGCCATTCACGCACATGCCGAAACCGGCAATCTCTGGACCTATCAGCGTGATCTGCAAGTGCTGGACTGGACACGCGAAAAGGGGATTGTCGTGCATGAACATCGCCAGTTTGCGGTACTCCGGGGCAGGCTTGATCGCGATTACTGGCACGGCGCCTGGCAAAGATTTTTTGCGGATCGTCCTTCTGGACAAGTGCGGTTTGAAACGCCTGCGTTGGATATCGATCCCGGTACAATTCCTGAACATCCTGTGGCTCATCTTTCAGCTTTCTGTGCAAATCCGCAAATCGGTGGGCGTGCTGCGGGCATCAGGCTGCTGGATAGTTTTCTAGCCCATCGCGGACAGCGTTATCACCGCGAAATGTCATCACCGCGCACGGCCTTTGAAAGCTGCTCACGTTTAAGTGCCCATATTGCCTATGGCACGGTATCACTGCGTGAAATCATCCATGCGGTACGTGATCGGCGTTGCGACATCCATGCTTTGCCGGCACCTGAACGCCCCAAAGGTTTCCTGTCGGCTCTCAAGGCCTATGAAAGCCGGCTGCACTGGCATTGCCATTTCGTGCAAAAGCTTGAAACTACGCCATCGATCGAGGTGGAAAACCTCCATCCCGCTTATGATGGTTTGAGGCCCGATCATCCCGATGATCCCGGTCTTATGGCCTGGAAAACGGGGCAAACCGGGTTTCCGTTTATTGATGCCTGCATGCGCGCCCTTGATCATACCGGCTGGATCAATTTTCGCATGCGCGCCATGCTGACGGCCTTTGTCAGCTATCAGCTCTGGCAACATTGGCGCGAACCGTCATTGCATCTGGCAGCGCAATTTGTCGATTACGAACCGGGCATTCATTACCCGCAAATTCAAATGCAGTCCGGCACAACCGGCATCAACACACCGCGCATCTATAACCCGGTCAAACAATCCAATGATCAGGATCCGGATGGTGCGTTCATCCGCCGTTGGGTCCCGGAGCTGCGCCATGTTCCAGATGCCTTTATCCACGAGCCATGGCGGCTTGCCCCGATTGAGCAGATTGATCTTGGTGTCGAGATCGGAAAGCACTATCCGACCCCGATTGTCGATCATATGGCGGCCGCACGACATGCCCGGACACACATCTGGTCCATCCGCAAGAGTGATGATTTTCGTGATCAGGCGCAGAAGATCGTCACTCAACATGGCAGTCGCACATTCAAGCAAAGACGACCACCGGCCGGTCGGGATAAGACCGATCGGCAGATCACCTTTGATTTCTGAAACTCAGAACAGATCAGCCTGGGCCGGACTGGCGTTAAGGTTGCCTGCGTCAAGCTTGGCCAAAAACGCGTCGGCCTGATCGATCAGCTCGCGCTTGTTATCGTCCTTCATGCGTGCCCAGTTGCGATAGGGCATGCCAAGGCGCGGATTGTTGCCAAGCTTATCGGCATTGCGATCCATGAAATGCCAGTAAAGCGCGTTAAACGGGCAGGCGTCCGTGCCGGTATTCTTGCGCGGATTAAACTGGCATCCCTGACAATAATCCGACATCCGGTCGATATATTTGCCACTCGCCGCATAGGGTTTTGATGCCATCTTGCCGCCATCGGCATAAAGCGCCATGCCGAACGTGTTGGGAAGCTCAACCCATTCAAACGCATCGATATAGACCGCCAGATACCAGTCGCAGACTTCCTTGGGATCAAGCCCGGCAAGCAACGCGAAATTGCCGATTACCATCAGTCGCTGGATATGATGGGCATAGGCATTCTCAAGCGTTTCCCCAATCGCCTGCTTGAGGCAATTCATCGGCACATCCCCGTCCCAGAAGAACCCGGGCAGGGGGCGTTTTGCCTTGAAATGATTGTCGCTACCGTAATCCGGGCCAAGATACCAATAAAGACCCCGGACATATTCCCGCCAGCCAAGGATTTGGCGGATAAAGCCTTCGACGGCATTCAAGGGCCCCTTGCCCTCGTGATAGGCCTTCTCGACCGCGCGGCAGACTTCATCGGGCAGCAAAAGCCCGATATTGATGCACGGACTGATCAGGGAATGATACAGCGTGGCACTTTTTACCGTCATCGCATCCTGATAATCGCCAAAGCACGGCAAGCGGTGCGTGATGAACTGATCGAGTGCGATCAAGGCATTCTTGCGCGTTACCGGCCAGCCAAAGGACGTAACATTGCCTAGCGCATCGGGAAAGTCGTCCATGGCGCGATCAAGCAAAGCTTGCGTGATCTTGTCTGGCGCAAAGGTCTTGGGTGCGGGTGGGGTGACATCATCGGGCAGGCGTTTGCGGTTGTCGTGATCAAAGTTCCATTGCCCACCAACCGGTTTGCCATCGGGTTCTATCAGAATGCCGGTTTCGCGCCGTAAACCGCGATAGAAATACTCCATCCGCAATTCCTTGCGGTCTTTGGCAAAATCCTCAAACGCTTCGAGCGGTGCGAAGAACCGGTCATCGGGGCGAATATCTACTGATACGCCAAGCTTCTCGGACCAGCTTTCGATTTCGTGCTTTACCCGCCACTCGCCAGGCTGGGTGATGACGACATGCTTGATGTCATGCGCATCAATCGCTGCCTTGAGTGCCTCGGTAAACGATGCCACCGGACGGTCCTGATAATCGAAATATTCAACCTCAAAACCCTGATCGCGGAGCTCATTGGCGAAATGACGCATGGCTGAGAGGATCATCACGATCTTCTGGCGATGATGGGGAACGTATCTTGCCTCATCGCGCGGTTCGGCCATGACGATCAGGTCACGGTCGGGATCGGCATCTGAAAGGCTGGAAAGCCCGGGGGTGAGTTGATCACCAAGGACGAAACGAATGGTTTGAAAGCGGCGCTTCATGTTTTGCTTCAATCGATTGCACGGCAATTACGAGTCGTACGAAAACATGCGGGGAAAGGATCTTTGCGAAGGTGATTTTGGCCGAGCCGATTTTCATTCTCAGGGAAATCCGTGCGAATGATTTTTAGTCATTCAGACCAAGTAGCAAATTTCGGGAAAATCGGCTAAATTATTGATAATGGTAATCAAAGGCGCGTTTTTCCCTTGAAACGCAGAAGGGGGATTCCCACTATCTGCATAGCCCAACCATCAGGAGAGCCATGATGAAAGGTGATCCCAAGATCATCACATACCTTAATCGCATTCTGACCAACCAGTTGACTGCGATTAACCAGTATTTCCTGCATGCCAGAATGCTGCGGGACTGGGGCGTGGAAGAAATGGGCGAGTATGAGTACAAGCTCTCGATCAAGGAAATGAAACGCGCCGACGACACGATTGAGCGCATTCTGTTCCTCGAAGGTCTTCCCAACCTCCAGAACCTTAACAAACTGATGATCGGCGAAAACGTCGAAGAGATCATCAGTTGTGACATGAAATTTGAACTGGCGTCTCTGCCGCTGCTGCGCGAAGCCATCACCGCCTGCGAAAAGGCCGAGGACTTCGTGACCCGCGACCTGCTTGTGAAATTCCTTGAAGATCAGGAAGAGCATGTCGATTGGCTTGAGACCGAAGAATGGCAGCTCGAAAATGTCGGGATTGCAAACTTTATCCAGAGCCGTTCAGGCGACGGCGATTAATCAGATCAGGAGTATTACACCATGAAGGGTAGTAAAAAGGTCATCGCCGCGCTGAACAAACAGCTCACTGCCGAACTGTCGGCGGCGGATCAGTACAACACGCATGCAGAAATGTATGCCGATTGGGGCCTGCATTCGCTTTATGAGCGCATGCACCATGAAAAGGACGAGGAACTCGAACACGCAAAGCGTCTGATCGAGCGTATCCTGTTCCTTGAAGGTGTGCCCGACACCGCCTCGCGCGAACCGATCAAGATCGGCAAAACCGTGCCCGAGATGATGAAAAACGATCTCGAACACGAATATCACGTCATCAATCTTCTGAAAAAGGCGATCAAGATTGCCGAGGCAGAAGACGATTTCCAGACCCGCCAGATGCTGGTCGGGCTGCTTGATGACAGCGAGGAAGATCATGCTTACTGGATCGAACAGCAGATCCGCCTGATCGATATGATGGGCCTGCCAAACTACATTCAGTTCCGTGCTACCGGTGAACCCACCCCGCACGGCTGATCATCGATCCCGAACAAATCAAAAAGCCCCGGATTGGTTCCGGGGCTTTTTTGTTGCCTGATCGGCGGGTTTCAACGGTTTTCCATCAGTGAATCTTTTCGGCTTGACCTTCCAGTTGCTGGAAGCTCTATGTTCGCCCATATCTTAAAAAGACTCCTGAAGTGAGGTAACGTGATATGGACAGCCGGACCGACCAAATTGATGCCCCAACTGGCGGCACTGGTGGCGCTTCCGCCGGAACTGCGGCCGCAAATGATGACGATGTCAGCTTCCAGATCGAAGGCATGACCTGCGCGAACTGCGCCGGGCGCGTCGAGAAGGCGTTGGCCGCTGTCGACGGCGTGTCCGAAGCATCAGTCAATTTCGCCCTGAATTCGGCCAATGTCCATTTTGACCGCAGCAAGACCGACGCAGCGAGCCTTGCAAAGGCCGTCAATGATGCTGGCTACAGCGTTGTCGAAAATCAGCTGTCCTTTGATGTTGATGGCATGTCATGTGCCAACTGTGCGCTTCGGGTGGAAAAGGCCCTGGCAGCCTTACCGGGTGTTTCAACAGCCAGCGTCAATTTCGCCCTTGAGCGTGCAGATGTCTCGGCCGTGTCTGATAGCGTCAATGATGCGCGCGTGATCAAGGCGATCGAGGATGCCGGGTATCACGCAACCTCGCGCAACGGCCCGGCATCTGATGCTGCCAATGAAGAAAGCGCGGATAGTGTTGCCAAAAAGAAAACCGACAAATCCCTGATCCTGCTGGCAGTCTCGGCACTTCTGACCGCACCGCTGGTTCTGCAGATGGTCTGGATGAACCTTGGTGTGAATTACCATCTGCCGGCCTGGGTTGAACTGGTTCTGGCAACGCCGGTGCAGTTCTATATCGGGGCGCGGTTCTATAAGGGTGCGTTTGCAGCCCTTCGTCATCGCAGTGCCAATATGGATGTGCTGGTCGCCCTTGGGACGTCTGCGGCCTATTTCCTTTCCGTCTATAACATGATCACGGCCAATGCCGGTCAGGCTCACCTGTATTTCGAGGCGTCGGCTGCGATTGTCACCCTGATCCTTGCTGGCAAGATCATGGAAGAACGTGCCAAACGCGGTGCGTCGGCGGCCATCCGTGAATTGATGGCGCTCCGCCCGCGGCGCGCGCGCAAACTGGTCGAGGGCGAAGGCGAACAGGATGTCGCCGTCGAAAGCCTTTCGGTCGGTGATATTGTGCGTGTGCTGCCGGGGGAACGCCTGCCGGTCGATGGCACGGTGCGGGCAGGTGACAGTGAGCTTGATGAAAGCCTGATCACCGGTGAAACCCGCCCGGTCGCCCGGAAGCCCGGCGACGCGGTTGTCGGCGGTGCGGTCAATGGTACCGGACGGCTGGATATTGAAGTCCGGGCCGTTGGCGATGACACAACACTTTCGCGCATCATCCGTCTGGTCGAACAGGCCCAGACCGGCAAGGCGCCGGTTCAGAAGCTGGTTGACCGTGTCTCGGCCGTGTTTGTGCCGGTTGTGGTCGGCATCGCGCTTCTGACCCTGGCAGCCTGGCTGTTTACCGGCTTTGGGGCAGAGGCCTCTATTGTTGCGGCTGTGTCGGTTCTGGTGATTGCATGCCCCTGTGCTTTGGGCCTTGCCACACCAACCGCCCTTGTTGCCGGGACAGGGAGCGCGGCACGTAACGGTATTCTGATCCGCAATTTCGATGCGCTTGAACAGGCCCATAACGTCGATACCGTCATTTTTGATAAGACCGGCACGCTGACCGAAGGCACCCCGACGGTGCGTGATGTCGAAGCCGTCAATGGCATGGATCGCAACGACCTGCTTCGCCTGACAGCAGCCGTGCAGGCCGCCAGCGAACATCCTTTGGCGCGCGCCATTGTCTCGCTCGCCCGGGATGAGGGGCAGGAACTTTCAGATATCAACAACTTCAAGGGCAAAACCGGTGCCGGTGTCATGGCCGAGGTGGATGGTCGCAAGGTGATCGTTGGCTCCGAAGCACTGCTGAGCGATCAGAACATTGATTTGCCTGCAGATGACATCGCACAAGCGATCAAAAAGCATGAGGGCGAGGGACGCACAGTTATCCTGATTGCGATTGATGGCAGCTTTGCCGGTTACATGACGCTGGAAGATCGCATTCGCGAAAATGCCAAACAGGCGATTGCCGACCTCAAGGCACGCGGCATCGCATCGATCATGCTGTCTGGCGACAGTCAGGATGTTGCAAGCCACGTGGCGCGTGAACTGGGCCTTGAACGCGGCGAAGGTCGCATCCGCCCGCAGGACAAGGCGCTTGAGGTCGAAAAACTCCGTAAGGAAGGCCGTCATGTTGCCATGGTCGGCGATGGCATCAATGATGCCCCGGCACTGGCCGCAGCCGATGTCGGTATTGCCATGGGCGGTGGGACGGATGTTGCCATGGAAACGGCGGGCATTACCCTGATGCGCTCTGACCCGGCACTGGTATCCGCCGCGATTGATATTTCCATCGCCACCCGGCGCAAGATCGCGCAGAACCTGTTTTGGGCCTTTGCCTATAACGTGGTCGGAGTGCCGCTGGCGGCCCTTGGCGTGCTTAGCCCGGCGATTGCGGGTGCTGCGATGGCGCTGAGCTCCGTCTCGGTCGTTGGGAATTCCCTGACGCTGCGGCGCTGGAACGCAAAGGGACGGAGATAAGCCATGAATATTTCCGATGCTGCAATTGAATGCGGCCTTCCGGCAAAAACCATCCGCTATTACGAGGATATCGGGTTGGTCTCGCCGGGCCGCCTTGCCAATGGCTATCGCGATTATGACGAGGATGATCTGCACAAGCTGCGCTTCTTGCAGCGGGCACGGGGGCTTGGTTTTTCGGTCGAGGATTGCCGTGTGCTGCTGTCTTTGTACGAGGACCGCAATCGTGCCTCTGCTGATGTAAAGAAAATCGCCAAGACGCATCTGGGTGAAATCGAGCGCAAGATTGCTGAGCTGCAAAGCCTGCGCGATACGCTGTCGGACCTTGTGCAGTCGTGCCACGGCGATGATCGACCGAACTGCCCGATTATTAATGATCTAGCGCGCTAAAGCGTCCCGATACCCGAATGAATGTGAGAGAGAAAATTGAACAATAAAGGCGTTATGGCGCTCGGCGCGTTGATCGGTGCGGCGATCATGTATGGCATCGTCAGCTATTTTATTCCCGCTGGCACGGACCAGAATGTTGAGCTGCGCCCGGATGATCTGCAACTGGTCGCGTTTGGCAAGAAGGTCTATGACGCCAATTGCGCGTCCTGCCACGGTGCAAAGCTTCAGGGAGAAGCCAACTGGCGCGAACGCGGTGCGGATGGAATGCTTCCGGCACCGCCCCATGATGAAACCGGCCATACCTGGCATCATCCCGATGCGGTTTTGTTTGCGCTGACCAAATATGGCCCGGCGGCCATGGCAGGCGGCGATTACAAATCCGCCATGCAGGGCTATGACGGGGTGTTGAGTGACGAGGAAATCATTGCCAGCCTGTCCTACATCAAAAGCCGCTGGCCCCGCGAAGTCGTCGCGCGCCACGACCAGATCAATCAATCTGCCGCGGCACAGTAAGACCCCGATAAACCAAAAGACCCGCCCGGATATTCCGCAGCGGGTCTTTTGTCATATGGCATGAATTGGATGGTTACGGGCGCGGCAGGGTAATGCGCACCGTCGTTCCCTTGCCAACCGCACTTTCGATGCTAAGTCGCCCGCCATGCAGTTCGACCAGAAGTTTGGCCAGTGGCAGGCCAAGACCCGTACCGACACTTTCCTTCACCCCGGATGGATGCAGCTGCGAGAACCGGGCAAGTGCGCGGGGAATGTCATTCGGGCTCATGCCGACACCATTATCCTCGACGGCAAAAGTCACGTCCTCGTCCGTGGTGGTCAGGCCAAGGCGTATCTTGCCATGCTCGGGCGTGAACTTTGCCGCGTTACTCAGGATATTGATCAGGATCTGTTTGAGCTTCAGCTTGTCACACAGCATTGAAACGGGCGTATCTGGCAGATCAAATTGCAGCTCATGCCCGCGGCGCGAAATATCATCGCCAACAAGGCGTGCCGCATCGCGCATCACAGAACCCAGATCAGCCTCTTCAAGCTGCAAGGTCATGGAGCCGGCAGACAACTTCGAGACATCAAGGACGTTATTGACCAGCTCAAGCAGATGCTTGCCAGCTTCATAGACGTCACGGCCGCAATCGCGATAGCCATCGGGCAGATCGCCAAGCACGCCATGGGCAATCAGTTCGGAGTTGCCGATGATCGCATTAAGTGGTGTGCGCAATTCATGGCCCATATTGGCGATAAAGTCGGATTTCGATGCGTTGGCATCCGCCTGATTGCGGTTTTGTTCCATCAGGGTGCGTTCGGCCTGTTTCTGACGATCATTTTCAAGAAGCGTCATCAGAACCGCAGTACGCGTCTCATTGTTCTGGAAATATTCAAGCGGGGCGATGGACAGATCGCAAACATGGTTTTCCTTGGACGCGCCGACCAGGATGATGTCCCCGCGCCAGGTCCGGCCAGACGAAAAAACGTCTTCGATATCGCTCATCAAACCTTTGGAGATAAAGCCCGCCTTGCGGCCAATCATGCGGTCGCGTGTAACGCCGATCATGCGCGCGATGGCCTCGTTGCATTGCATGACAATGCCGCTACGGTCGCAAATAACGGCAGCATAGGGCAGGGCGTTCAGAACAACCTGATCCGCCAATGGCACACTGGTTGAGCCAATTGGTGTGTTGCTGGTCATGTCGGCACGTGATCCCATGATTTTAAGGTCGCACGCTAGAAGCGTGCGATACCCAGCCCCGTCAAAGAGATGTCAGGTGATTTATTGCTGATAAGATCGGCGACTGCTTTTGCGGATCCGCAACTCATAGTCCAACCCAACGTCCCATGCCCCGTATTGAGGTAAAGATTACCATACTTTGTGCCGCCAAGAATAGGGGCAGAATCCGGTGTTACGGGGCGCAAACCCGCCCAGAACCTGATGTTGGCGCGGTCGCCGGAATTCGGAAATAATTCCAGTGCCTTATCAACGATTAGTTGTTGGCGTCTTGGCGACATACGCAGGTCATAACCATCAAGTTCTGCGGTGCCTGCAACCCGAAGCTGTGTGCCAAGTCGCGAATACACCATCTTGACACTGTCATCGATGAGTGCTGTTTCAGGCGCGCCGGAATGGCCAGTCGTATCAATGCTGATCGAATAGCCCTTGCAAGGATAAATCGGCAGTTTGATGCCAAGCGGACGCAGCAATAGTGGGCTGTAACTGCCAAGACAGACAAGAAACGCGTCTGCCTTGATCTCGCCTGCATCCGTGTGAACAGCGGTAATCTTGCCGTGATCACGGCTAAGGCCGGTGACCGTGGTGTTGAAACGAAAATCCGCCCCCTTGGCAATGCAATGCGCGCTCAGGCTTTCGGTGAATTTGCGGGCATCACCGCTTTCATCATCCGGGGTAAAACTGCCGCCGATGATTGGGGCGTTTGAGCTGCGCAAGGCCGGCTCGATCTCAAGGCACTCTTCGTGGGAGACCAGCCTACGATTCAGGCCATATTCCTGCATCTGCGCGGAGGCCTTTTCAACCGCCGCCATATCCTGCTCATTGCGGCAGATATGCAGAATGCCGCGCGTGCTGTGATCATAACTGAGATCAAGCTCATCGCGCAGGTTGCGCAGACAATCACGGCTATAGATCGCAACCCGAAGCGCCTTTTCCAGATTGCGCTTTGCACGCGCATCAGTGCAGTTGCGTAAAAACCGCAAACCCCATGAAAACAGTTGCGGGTCAAAGCGCATCCGCACCAAAAGCGGCGCTTCTTCACGCCCAAGCCAGCTTATGATCTGTTTCGGGGTGGATGCATTCGCCCACGGCGTCGCGTGACAGGCGGAAATCTGACCGCCATTGGCAAAGCTTGTTTCCTGCGCACTGGCATGCTGGCGGTCAACGACCGTGACCTGATGGCCATTTTGCAAAAGATACCAGGCCGCCGTTGTCCCGATGACCCCGGCGCCCATGATGACAACATGCATGCGGGCAAAGCCTTGCTGCGGAAGTTCCGTGATGCGATCAGACGGTAAGCCTTTCTGCCAACTATCTGACTTGCGAATTTCGCTGCAATATAGTGGGGTGAAATTTAAATGGCTACAGCCGACTGGACCTGTTTTAAATGCTGATGCAACACACAGCATAAAGCTCAGAGATCACGATGAGGATGACGGGGTCACATGTTTGAAATCCTGACAACCGATCAGATGTACGAAGCAGACCGCCGCACGATCGAAGGCGGCGTTCCCGGCGACGTGCTGATGCAAAATGCCGGTCGCGTCGTGTTCGAGGAAATCATTCGTCACTGGTCGCCGCGTTCCGTCTCTGTGCTATGTGGTCCCGGCAATAATGGCGGCGATGGCTTTGCCATTGCCAAACTGCTGCGTGATGAAGGCTGGTCTGTTCGTTTGGGCCTGATGGGCGATATCGGGGACCTAAAAGGTGACGCCGCCCTGCATGCCGCGCGTTGGGAAGGGGCCACCGAACGGTTGTCACCGGCCCTTGTCGTCGGCGCGGATCTGGTGGTTGATTGCATCTTTGGTGCGGGTCTTGCGCGTGCGATTACCGGTGATTTTGCCGAACTGATCACGACGATTAATTCAAGCCCGTGCAGCGTTGTTGCGGTGGATGTGCCATCCGGCGTTGATGGCAATAGCGGCATGGTTTTGGGCGTTGGCGTGAAGGCCGACTTGACTGTCACCTTTTGCCGGGCCAAGCCCGGGCACTACCTTTTACCCGGTCGTTTGATGTGCGGCGAACTTGCGGTGCGTGATATCGGGATTACGGATCAGACGGTGCTTGATATTGCCCCTGCCTGCTGGCGCAACGATCCGGTTCTGTGGCGTGCAGGCATTCATTGGCCGGGCCTTGAAGGCCATAAATACCATCGCGGGCATCTTCTGGCCTTTGGCGGCAGTGCCATGACCGGTGCCACCCGCTTGGTCGCCCGTGCGGCCCGCAGGTCGGGGGTTGGTCTTCTGACGATTGTGTCAGAGGCCGCTGCATTGCCGGTCTATGCATCCGATACCCCGGGCAATATGACAGCCCCTATGACGTCGTTCGATACGCTGGTCAATGATTGCCGCCATAATGCTTTTGTCATCGGTCCGGGATTTGGTGTTGGTGATGAAACCCGCGCGCTGGTGCTAAAGCTTTTGCACCTGTGTCGTGCGACCGTGCTTGATGCCGATGCGCTCACAAGCTTTGCCGAAGATCCGTCTACATTGTGTTTTGCCGTGCAGGGACCAACGGTTCTGACCCCGCATGAGGGCGAATTTGCACGTCTGTTCCCCGATATCACCGGCGACAAGCTGTGTCGGGCGCGGGCGGCCGCCAAGCGCTGTGGCGCGACGGTTCTGATTAAGGGGGCAGATACCGTGATCGCGGCCCCCGACGGGCGGGCGGCAATCAGTGCGGTGGATGTACCCTGGCTGGCGACCGCCGGATCAGGCGATGTGTTGGCCGGGATCATTGGCGGATTGATGGCGCAGGGCATGGATAGCTTTGATGCCGCTTGCATGGGCGTCTGGCTGCATGCACGCGCTGGCGCAGATATCGGCCCGGGTCTGATTGCCGAAGATATCCCGGAACATCTTCCTAGCGTGTTGCGCGAACTCTGGTTGGCGTCGCGCAAAAAGGGATAAAGCGCGCTTTGCCGTCCAATAAGTCGTCCGGCACGCTGGCACTTGGTGTATAATCAACCGATATAATAACGATATGGCACGCCGCGACGGGAACAGCGCGCCCTGAGGAAACGAATTGAAGTTCTTCTGATATCGGAGTGGGAGACAGGCATGTCTCAGACGTTTCTCGACAGAACCCTTGATAACCTGCGCGGCGCTTGGCGCGAGTTGCGCGATAGCCCGGTGGTGCGCGGCCTTGGTTTTGATGAAAGCCAAACCCGCCATGACCGGTGGCGCGAACAGATTTCGGATTGTCTGGCAAGGCGCGGTGGGGCGGTCTCGGCCCGTGCGCGTGCGGCCGCCTTGGGGCATGATTTCCTGCGTCTGGATGATGCGGGCAAACGTGACTTCCTGCATCTTCTGGTCAATGAATTCGGGGTCGATCGCGACCGGGTGGCTGCCGTCATGTCCGACTGGACGGCGGCAGACGATCTGGCCGAGCAGGCATTGCTGGAGACCGAGCTACGCAGTGCTTTGGTGCCGCCATTTCGCTCAATCCTCAAGGAATTCAATTCCTTGCCGCAGGGGGTGAAGTTCCTGGTTGATCTGCGGGCTGATCTTTTGCGTTGGCGCAAGCAGGCCCCGGGCCTTGCCATTCTTGAACGTGATCTCAAGACATTATTGGCAAGCTGGTTTGATATCGGCTTTCTGGAACTAAGCCGCATTACCTGGAATTCCCCGGCAGCTCTTCTGGAAAAGCTCATCGCCTATGAAGCCGTTCACGCCATTCAAAGTTGGGATGATCTGAAACGGCGTCTGGCGTCAGATCGGCGCTGCTTTGCATTCTTCCACCCCGGCATGCCTGACGAGCCGCTGATATTCGTTGAAGTCGCCCTTGTGAACGGCATTGCCGGTAATGTCGATGCCCTGATCGAAAGCAAGGATGATGTCACAGGCGCAGCGGACAACGGTCCCAAAGCCGACACCGCCATATTCTATTCGATCTCGAACGCGCAGGCCGGTTTGGCCGGGATCAGTTTTGGCGACTTCCTGATCAAGCGTGTGGTGGCCGAACTCCAACGCGATCTGCCGCATCTCAAACAATTCTCGACCCTGTCGCCGATCCCGGCCTTGCGCAACTGGATGGATCGGCAGCTCGATACCATGGCCAAGGGCCACGAAACCGGCCTGCCCAAGGCGATTGAGGCTGCCTTGAATGATTGTGATGACCTGATGGGCCCAAAACCCCCGGTAACCAGCCCCGACGCGGTATCCGAACGCACGCGAACCAATATCGAATATCTGACGGCCTGGTATCTCTTGAATGCCAAGCGACCGGGCATGGAAACCGCATTTGATCCGGTCGCGCATTTCCATCTAAGCAACGGCGCGCGGGTCGAGCGCCTGAACTGGAACGGCAATGGTAAGGAAAATGGCTGGAATCAGTCATTCGGGATGATGGTGAACTATCTTTATGACCTCTCCACCATCGAAAAAAATCACGAAAGTTATGTCGGGCAGGGCAAAATTGCGGTTTCAAGTGCTGTAAAACGGCTGCTGCGTTAAGGCATCCAATATCCAAAATCGCTTGATTACCCTCATTTCGGGCCATGTTTTGCAGTTATTTTCGACAAGATTGCGATTGTCGAAAAGGCGATGCTTGCATGAGGGGATCGAAGTTTGTATTAAGGCGCACTCATTCCGGTGTGACCGGAGTGAATTCTATGCTTGTGTGCGGGTGTGGCGGAACTGGTAGACGCGCTGGATTTAGGTTCCAGTGGAGCAATCCGTGGGGGTTCGAGTCCCTTCACCCGTACCATAAGCAGCTGAAAATTTGATCGAGACCCATATTCGTTTAGTCATATTGACTTTCTGACGTCCGGACTGCGTCGCGTAACGGACATTATTCGAACCAAGCAAAAGAGTTATCTATGCAGGTTACTGAAACCAAAAACGAAGGCCTGGCGCGCGAGTTCAAAGTCGTCGTGCCCGCCGCACACATCGAAGAAAAAGTCGTCGCCAAACTCGACGAAATCAAGGATCAGGTTCGCCTGCCGGGCTTCCGTCCGGGCAAAATCCCGGCGAAACTCCTGCGCCAGCGTTATGGCCAGGCCGTCATGGGTGAAGTCCTTGAAGCCGCTGTCAACGAAAACACCGGCAAGGTTCTGAACGACAATGATCTGCGCCCGGCTGTTCAGCCGAAAATCGAAGTCACCAAATTCGATGAAGGCGGCGATCTGGAATTCGACATCGCAGTCGAAATCATCCCGGCTATTGAGGCGATGGACTTCAAAAAGCTGAAGCTGACCCGTGAAGTTGTTGAACTTGACGACAGCAAAGTGACCGAAACCCTTGAGCGTATCGCATCCGCCCAGGGTACGACCGCTCCGCTCGCACGTAAGCGCAAGTCCAAAGCTGGCGACGTTGTCGTGATCGACTTCCTCGGCAAAATTGGCGGTGAAGCGTTCGAAGGCGGTAAAGCCGAAGATTACGAACTCGAACTCGGTTCCGGTTCCTTCATCGAAGGTTTCGAAGATCAGCTAACCGGTGTGAACGCTGGTGACGAAATCGTCGTCAAAGTGAAATTCCCGGACGAATACGGTGCAGCAGAACTGGCCGGCAAAGACGCCGAGTTCGACGTTACCGTCAAGGAAATCAAGGAAAAGAAACCGGCTGAGCTGGATGACGAACTGGCCAAGAAACTCGGTCAGGAAAGCCTTGAGTCCCTCAAAGACGCCATTCGCAAGGACTTCGGCCGCGAATACGAATCGGTTTCCCGTCAGAAAATGAAGCGTCAGCTTCTTGACGCTCTGGCCGAAAACCACAGCTTCGAACTGCCGACTTCGCTGGTAGACAACGAACTGGAAGGCATCATCGGCCAGATCAAGCAGGCCCGTGAAGCTGGTCAGGAAGACGACGAAACCAAAGGCAAGTCTGAAGAAGAGCTGACCGCCGAGTTCCGCGAAATCGCAGAACGTCGCGTTCTTCTGGGCCTTCTGCTCGCAGAAGTCGGCCGTGAGAACGAGATCCAGGTCACTCAGGAAGACGTCAACAAGGTCCTCGTTGCCGAAGCCCAGAAATATCCGGGTCAGGAACAGCAGGTTATCGAATTCTATAAAAATAACCCGCAGGCCTTGCAGGCGCTTCAGGGCCCTGTATATGAAGACAAGGTCGTTGATTACATCGTCGAACTCGCGAAGGTAGAAGAAAAAACCGTTTCGGTTGAAGAACTTCTGAAGCCGGAAGAGGAAGACGAAGCTCCGAAGAAGAAATCGGCTGCTAAAAAGGCACCGGCGAAAAAGGACGCAGAGAAAAAGGCTCCGGCTAAAAAAGCCCCGGCCAAAAAAGCTGCAGCCAAGAAGCCGGCCGCTAAAAAAGCTGCTGACAAATCCGAAGAGAAGTAATCCGGCCGGAAACGGTTTAGGATCATGCAGGGAGATTGCAGTTGATGATTGAAGAACGGATGAATTCGCTTGTGCCGATGGTCGTTGAACAGACCAGCCGTGGCGAGCGTGCCTATGACATCTTTTCGCGGCTGCTCAAAGAGCGCATCGTTTTCATCAACGGTCAGGTTCATGACGGCATGTCGTCACTGATCTGTGCTCAGCTGCTGCACCTCGAATCGGAAAATCCGGATAAGGACATTTCGCTTTACATCAACTCACCGGGCGGTGTTGTGACCTCTGGGCTCGCCATCTATGACACCATGCAGTACATCCGTTGTGATGTTTCCACGGTGTGCATGGGGCAGGCGGCATCCATGGGCTCGCTGCTTCTGATGGCCGGTGCAAAGGGCAAGCGTTACTGCCTGCCGAATGCGCGTGTCATGATCCACCAGCCGTCTGGCGGCTTCCAGGGTCAGGCATCGGACATCGAAATTCACGCCCGTGAAATTCTGGCTCTGCGTCAGCGTCTTAACGAGATCTATGTCGAACATACCGGCCGTGATCTCAAGACCATCGAAGACGCAATGGAGCGTGACAACTTCCTCACCCCGGATCAGGCCAAGGAATTCGGTCTGATCGATGAGGTCGTTACCTCGCGTCCGAAGTCGGAAAGTGATGAAAAGAAAGACTGATCACCCAAGTGTGATTGGTGAAAACGCCCCGGTGATCTGCCGGGGCGTTTTTTTATGTCTTGCCTCATGGCAGTTTTAAGTCATAGACAAGTGTATGCGCTGGCTTTGGCGTTGATGTTCGGAACTTGCAGGCCGCCGGAACGTTTAGGTGATTAATGCAAGGGGTTTCGCAACTGTGGTGGCGAACCCATATCAAACTTGAAGCCATAAAGCCGAAAAGCGCAGATTAAACGTTGAGATCGGTATCGTTTACCGGCTAACATGGCGATAAAAGATAACGTCAAACGTAATTGGGGTTTGTATGAGCAAATCGAATAGCGGGGACTCCAAGAACACTCTGTACTGTTCTTTCTGTGGAAAGAGCCAGCACGAGGTTCGCAAGCTCATCGCCGGTCCAACCGTGTTCATCTGTGATGAATGCGTAGAGCTTTGCATGGACATCATCCGCGAAGAGCACAAAACACATCTCGTCAAATCGGCAGACGGGGTGCCTTCTCCGCAAGAGATTTGCAAGGTCCTTGATGACTATGTCATCGGTCAGGGCCATGCGAAGAAAGTTCTCTCTGTAGCGGTTCACAACCATTACAAACGCCTGCATCACGCCAGCAAGAATGAAGACATCGAACTGGCGAAATCGAACATCATGCTTGTCGGTCCGACCGGTTGCGGTAAAACGCTTCTGGCCCAGACCCTGGCTCGCATTCTTGATGTGCCGTTCACCATGGCAGATGCCACCACCCTGACCGAAGCCGGTTATGTTGGTGAGGATGTCGAAAACATCATTCTCAAGCTGCTGCAGGCTGCTGACTACAATGTCGAGCGTGCCCAGCGCGGCATCGTCTATATCGACGAAGTCGACAAGATTTCGCGCAAGTCCGACAACCCGTCCATCACGCGTGATGTCTCGGGCGAGGGCGTGCAGCAGGCATTGCTCAAGATCATGGAAGGCACTGTTGCTTCCGTTCCGCCGCAGGGTGGCCGGAAACATCCGCAACAGGAATTCCTGCAGGTCGACACCACCAACATCCTGTTCATCGTCGGCGGCGCGTTCGCTGGCCTGGACAAGGTGATCTCGCAGCGTGGCAAAGGCAGCGCAATCGGCTTTGGTGCCGATGTACGCGGCCCTGATGAACGCCGTGCCGGTGATGTCCTGCGTGAAGTTGAGCCGGAAGACCTTCTGAAATTCGGTCTGATCCCGGAATTCATCGGTCGTCTGCCGGTTCTGGCAACGCTTGAAGACCTCGACAATGACGCTCTGGTTCAGATTCTGACCGAGCCGAAAAACGCACTGATCAAGCAGTATCAGCGCCTGTTCGATATGGAAGATGTGAAACTCACCTTCCAGCCGGATGCGCTCAAGGCGATTGCTGACAAGGCAATTGAACGCAAGACCGGTGCGCGTGGTTTGCGCTCGATCATGGAAGGCATCCTGCTTGAAACCATGTTCGATCTGCCGACCATGGAAAGCGTCGAGGAAATCGTGATCAATGCCGACGTCGTTCAAGGAAAGGCAAAGCCGTTGCTGATCCATGCAGAACGTCGCGAAGGTGTTGAAAACACTGCCTGAACTTAATTCCCGCACCGGCATCTATTGCGGTGCGGGAAATTCAGATTATCTAACGATTATCTAAAACATGTTCGCGTTGCCTGCGGGGCCTATGAAAGGACCGCACAGCAGCGTTACGGCTCAGAGTAGGGAATAGAACATAATGGTCGAATTGGCGCGTGGCGAAATATACCCGGTGCTGCCGTTGCGTGACATTGTCGTGTTCCCGCACATGATTGTTCCGCTTTTTGTCGGACGTGAAAAATCGGTGCGTGCACTCGAAGATGTGATGCGTGAAGACAAGCAGATCCTGCTTGTCACCCAGAAAGACGCCGGTCTTGATGATCCGGCTGTCGAAGATCTCTATGAAATTGGTACTGTCGCAACTGTCTTGCAGCTTCTCAAGCTGCCGGACGGAACCGTCAAGGTATTGGTTGAAGGCGGGAAACGGGCCGAAATCACCGGCTATGTTGATAACCCGGAATTCTTCCAGGCCTATGGTTCGGTGCGTGAAGACAGTGACGAGGATGACAGCGAACTCGAAGCGCTGGCCCGTTCTGTCGTCACCCAGTTCGAACAGTACATCAAGCTGAACAAGAAAATTCCGCCTGAAGTTCTGGTTTCGGTCAATCAGATCGAAGAACCGGCCAAGCTTGCTGACACGGTGGCGTCCCACCTGTCGCTCAAGATTTCCGAAAAGCAGGAGCTTTTGGAAACCAAGCTTGTTGGCGATCGTCTGGAACGTATTTTCGGCTTTATGGAATCCGAAATTGGCGTGTTGCAGGTTGAAAAGAAAATCCGCAACCGCGTCAAACGCCAGATGGAGAAAACCCAGCGCGAGTACTATCTGAATGAGCAGCTTAAAGCCATTCAGAAGGAACTGGGCGAGGGCGAAGATGGCAAGGATGAAGCTTCTGAAATCGAAGAGAAGCTGAACAAGGCCAAAATGCCCAAGGAAGCCAAGGAAAAAGCACAGGCAGAACTCAAGAAACTGCGCAATATGAGCCCGATGTCGGCAGAAGCCACCGTGGTGCGCAACTATCTTGACTGGATGGTGTCCATTCCGTGGAACAAGCGTTCACGTGTTTCCCATGACCTGAAAAAGGCCAAGAAGGTTCTTGATAAAGAGCATTACGGTCTGGAAAAGGTCAAGGAACGCATCCTCGAATATTTAGCTGTTCAGGCGCGTACCAAAAAGGTCAAGGGCCCGATCCTTTGCCTCGTTGGTCCTCCCGGTGTTGGTAAGACCTCGCTTGGTAAATCCATGGCCAATGCGACCGGCCGCAGCTTCGTGCGCATGTCGCTTGGTGGCGTGCGCGATGAATCTGAAATCCGCGGTCATCGCCGGACCTATATCGGGTCCATGCCGGGCAAGATTGTCCAGGGCATGAAAAAGGCGAAATATTCCAACCCGCTGTTCCTTCTCGACGAGATCGAAAAGATGGGTTCGGACTTCCGTGGTGATCCCGCCTCGGCCCTGCTTGAGGTATTGGATCCAGAACAGAACGCGACCTTTAACGACCACTATCTCGAAGTCGATTACGATCTTTCGGATGTGATGTTCGTGACCACGGCCAACTCGCTTCGCATGCAGCAGCCGCTGCTTGACCGTATGGAAGTCATCCGGATTTCCGGTTACACCGAAGACGAGAAAGTCGAGATCGCCAAACGTCACCTCATTCCCAAGCAGGTTAAGGATAATGGCCTGAAGAAAGGGGAATGGAGCATTTCGGACGAAGCACTTCGTGATCTGATCCGTTATTACACCCGCGAAGCCGGTGTGCGTAGCCTCGAACGTGAACTGGCCAAACTGGCCCGTAAGGCGACCAAGCGTATCATGCTTGAAAACCTGAAAACGGTTCGTGTGACCCCGCGCACCCTTGGCAAATATGCCGGCATCCGTAAGTTCCGCTTCGGCGAGACCGAGGGTGAAGATCAGGTCGGTGTCGTGACCGGTCTTGCCTATACCGAGTTTGGTGGCGATCTGCTTCAGATCGAAGCTGTCACTGTTCCGGGTAAGGGCAACATGAAAACCACCGGTAAACTCGGTGAAGTCATGACGGAATCCATTCAGGCGGCGACCTCGTTTGTTCGTTCGCGTGCAGTTGATTTCGGGATCAAGCCGACCCTGTTCCAGAAACGCGACATCCACGTTCACGTGCCCGAAGGGGCAACGCCCAAAGACGGCCCGTCGGCCGGTGTGGGTATGGTGACCTCGGTTGTTTCGGTTCTGACGGGCAATCCGGTGCGCAAGGACGTCGCGATGACGGGTGAAGTCACCCTGCGTGGCCGTGTGCTTGCGATTGGTGGTTTGAAAGAAAAGCTTCTGGCTGCTCTGCGCGGCGGGGTGAAAACTGTCCTGATCCCGCAGGAGAACGAAAAGGATCTCGAAGAGATTCCTGACAACGTCAAACGCGGCATGGAAATCATTCCGGTGTCCCATGTTGACGAAGTTCTGAGCCACGCATTGGTCAATCCGCTCGTCCCGATCGAATGGGAAGAAGAGGTTGATGATGTTGCCGTCAAATCCAAGGACGGCGAAGAATCGGATATCGGCGGTGTGACGACTCACTAAAGATCGTCATAACCGGCAGAAAACAAGGGGAACGACCACGTCGTTCCCCTTTTTCTGTGGATAACTTTGCCCAAGAATCGGCGNAGGNNCATGTCGNGATTGGTGTAAAGCGCAAAAAANNGAAAAAAACGTCAAAAACCGCAGAAAACTGCGTCTCTCGCATTGACGAGATGTTTGCGACCTGCTTACACTGCGCATGCAACAGGTTTGGGGCAAACCAAATTTCCTCATAACTCCGAACGTCCAAACAAGGGGGCCAGGAAGTGAATAAAAACGATCTCGTTGGAAGTGTAGCTGCTAAAGCTGATCTGTCCAAAGCTGACGCTGCTAAAGCGGTTGACGCTGTTTTCGATTCCATCACCGATTCTCTGAAATCCGGCGACGAAGTTCGTCTGGTTGGTTTCGGTACCTTCGCTGTCGCTGCTCGCGCTGCTTCAAAAGGTCGCAACCCGCGCACCGGTGAAGAAATCGACATTCCGGCATCGAAACAGCCGAAGTTCAAGGCTGGTAAAGGCCTGAAGGACGCCGTCAACTAAGTTTGACGAAGTTCTTTGAAATAAATGCCGGTGACCTGTGTCACCGGCATTGCTTTTTGGAAAATCCATGCTATGTTCCGCTCCGCTTCGGAGCCGTGGTTCCAAAAGCAAAGGGTGATTAGCTCAGCTGGTTAGAGCATCTCGTTTACACCGAGAGGGTCGGGAGTTCGAATCTCTCATCACCCACCATCAAAAAGGCAGCCCTAAAGGCTGCCTTTTTTGTTTTTCGGTCCACGCGAATCACTAGCCCGATTGTTGATTGCTCCGGCAACAGAGCGCGCGTGGGGTAGAGGACCGCAAAATGGCGCGAAATCGGGCCAAAATGGCGGGGTTTGGTTGACCAGTCACCGACGATAATCCGCCTTGAAATAGAAGTTACATTTTTATGCAAAGTGGGCATTGCTTTTTGGGAAATCCATGGTAAGTTCCGCCCGCTTCCGCAGAACAGCGCGGTTTGCAAAAGGGTGATTAGCTCAGCTGGTTAGAGCATCTCGTTTACACCGAGAGGGTCGGGAGTTCGAATCTCTCATCACCCACCATGATAAAGGCAGCCCTAAAGGCTGCCTTTTTTCATTTCCGCTTCCAGCCTTTCTCAGTATCCCTATCAAGCGCAGAATGGCTTCCCAAGGCGGCTAAGCGTACTGATACTTATCCGTTGTTATATCGACCCTTTAATGTGTCATGACAAAGCGTCACGTGGCTTTGCACGGATAGTGGGCGGGCAGGGCGATAAGCATCTGTAAAAGTTGACGCTTGCCCGACAGACGGGCACTGTTGATCCCATGATCAAGAGAATCGGAACCTTCAAGATGAACAGCACTCCGGCCCAGCATCCCATCAATCGTAAGCGTGTTTGCCATGCGGCGACGCCAGAGCGGTTGTCGCATCGGGTTTGGAGTGGCATCCGTCAAGTTCTGATCGTCCTCTGCCTGCCGCTGATGCTTGCCAGCTGCTATCTGCCTGAGGCGTTCACCATCGACCTTTCCATGGAGCGTAACGGCGATTATCGGCTGAGCTACCGTGGTCTGCTGGTCCAGCCAAACATCACGCAGGGTCTGCTCGACAAAAGCCTTGATGCTGAAGGCGAGAAGGAAAAGGTCGCGGCTGTTCTGGCCGATCTCAAGCGCGATTCGGCGGTCAGGCAGCTGACCTATAGCGGACGGGGTGTGTTTAACCTTGTTTATGAAAAGCGCGGCAACATCATGCGCGAGAAAAGCTTTGTCTTTGTCCGCCGGCAATCGCGCATACTGGAAATGTTCTTCCATTCAGAGCGAAACACCGTCGAAATTCGGGGCGGCTTTGTCCCCGATCAGTATCAGGACCGTCTGACCGCCCTTGGCTATCAGATGACCGGCAAGATCGAGGTGCGCACGACCGCCGGTGTACGCAGCCACAATGCTGCCGAGTTCCGCGAGGTCAGCGGTCAGAACCGTCTGCGCTGGGAAATCCAGTCAATCACCGATCCGACGCCTAACGTCATTTTGGGCTAGGGCAGCAGGGTGCTTCGCCGCTGCTGGGCGGCTATGTGCTGCTGGATCGCGCTTCCAGAACGAAAAAAAGGGACAGCCGTGGCTGTCCCTTTGGTGTTTCTGCGATCTTGGTGTCGGGTCTAGAAGACCATTTCGTCTTCGCCGCTGCCTTCGGAAATAACGATCTGGCCCTGTGCGGCCAGTTCCTTTGCCAGCTGGACGATCATCATTTGCGACTCTTCCACATCCGACAGACGGACCGGGCCAAGCGCATCCATATCTTCCTTCATCATCTTGCCGGCACGTTCGGACATGTTCTTGAAGAACAGGTCGCGCATCTGATCGGTCGAGCCTTTCAGTGCCAGGGCAAGCTTGTCCTTTTCGACCTGACGCAGCAGCGTCTGAACGCCGTTGTTGTCGAGGCGCGCAAGGTCTTCGAAGGTGAACATGAGGGCCTTGATCTTCTCGGCCGAGTCACGGTTGCGTTCTTCAAGCGCAGTAAGGAAACGGTCCTGACTTTGGCGGTCCAGGCTGTTGAAGATATCCGCCATCAGTTCGTGGTTATCGCCACGCGAACCGCGCGCAAGGTTCGACATGAACTCGGTGCGCAGCGTCTTTTCAATGTTATCAAGAACTTCTTTCTGAACCGCTTCCATGCGCAACATACGCATGATGACTTCCATCGAGAAGTTTTCCGGCAAAAGCGACAGGACCGACGCAGAATGTGCGGGTTTGAGTTTGGACAGAACCACGCCCACAGTCTGCGGATATTCGTTTTTAAGGTAGTTCGCCAGAACCGCTTCGTTCACGTTGTTCAGCTTGTCCCACATGGTACGACCCGCAGGACCGCGGATCTCTTCCATGATGCCGTTGACACGATCTTCAGGCAGAACCTTGGAAAGCAGACGTTCTGTGGTATCAAACGAACCCACCAGAGACCCGGTTGAAGAAAGCTGGTCAGCGAATTCGACAAAAAGGCGCTCAACGATATTAGAATTGATCGTGCCCAGGCTCGACATGGTTTGGGAAATCTCTTTGATTTCCTCATCATCCATCATGCTGAACATCTTGGTTGCGTGCTCTTCCCCAAGAGCAAGCATGAGAATCGCTGCCTTTTCAGGTCCGGCCAGTGATCTGTATTCTTCTTTAACGCGCCCCACGGGTGGTCTTCTCCGTCGTAATGACTCTGTTCGGGGTTGGAACCTGACTCCCGAACCTGCCTCTATCGCACCGTAAGATAGGGGTTATTTGTCAACAATTCTATAAAAGCCGACACCCCTTTGCAAAGCCCCATAGGTATAAAGCCCCCTAAATGTACAGAATTGATTAATGCTGTACAAATCCGGGGTGAAATTGCCCCGCAGCGGGTGATGTGTGGAAACGCAATTGTCGAATGGGTTGAAAACGTTGCTAGCTGCTTGACTTGGTTTGGGGTGTGGTCTAACAAAGGCGCGCCGATTGATGGTCATTTAGCGGGCGTAGCTCAGTTGGTTAGAGCGCCGGCCTGTCACGCCGGAGGCCGCGAGTTCAAGTCTCGTCGCTCGCGCCATGATCCATCATCTGTTGTCTTTTGTAGGGCGAATTGTCTTTTCCGCGATCGCCTTTTCATGTGTTGCTAATGCTGCTTCGCACGATTGGGTCTTGATCATCTCGACGTCCAGCCCGATATCGGACGATAGTAAACGGTAGAAAGATTTAGAAAGTTTCCGTTCTTTGAGCGTGTTAAACGCGCTTGAGGACTGGAACTTGTGCGGTGCATACGTTATGGTGCGCCGTAATGGGCCAGGTGGGGACCTGGTCGGGTCAAAAGGCCTGTTCTTGAGAGGTCAGAGAGATGCAAGAGCTTCTTTCGGAATATCTTCCGATCCTGGTGTTCATCGGGATCGCCGTCGGTCTTTCGGCGGTAATCGTCATCGCGTCGCTGGTTCTTGCCAAGCAGGCACCGGATGTTGAGAAACTGTCCGCTTACGAATGCGGGTTTGCGCCGTTCGAAGACGCGCGCATCAAGTTCGACGTCCGGTTCTATCTGGTCGCAATCTTGTTCATTATTTTCGACCTCGAAGTCGCCTTCCTGTTCCCGTGGGCTGTTACCCTCGGTGACATCGGGACGTTCGGCTTTGTATCGATGGTGATCTTCCTGGCTGTTTTGACGGTCGGCTTTATCTACGAATGGAAGAAGGGAGCTTTGGAATGGGAGTGAGCACCAACTCAGGCGCACCCCTGGCACCCGGTTCGGATCAGGATGCACTGCTTAAGGGCGTGTTTGACGAGATGAACGACAAGGGCTTTGTCCTTGCCAATCTCGATAAACTTGCAAGCTGGGCAAGCACCGGTTCCCTGTGGCCGATGACTTTCGGTCTGGCCTGCTGTGCTGTTGAGATGATGCATTCCGCTGCGTCGCGTTACGACCTTGACCGTTATGGTCTGGTCTTCCGCCCAAGCCCGCGTCAGTCGGACGTGATGATCGTTGCTGGTACCCTGACCAACAAAATGGCCCCGGCACTGCGTAAGGTCTATGACCAGATGGCAGAGCCGCGCTGGGTTATTTCGATGGGCTCGTGCGCCAATGGCGGCGGTTACTATCACTATTCTTATTCGGTGGTTCGCGGTTGTGATCGCGTTGTCCCGGTGGACGTATACGTTCCGGGTTGCCCGCCGACAGCAGAAGCGCTGATTTACGGCGTGATGCAGTTGCAAAAGAAAATCCGCCGTACCGGTGTCCTGACACGCTGATCCGTAATAGGGGGCTTGCATGAGCGAACTGCTCAGCGATAACAGCGCTGCTTTGAAAGATCTGAAAGATCTGGTGGCGTCCCAGCTGGCCAACGAAATCCTCGAAAGCGAGATTCGTTACGGCGAGTTGACCATCGTCGCCAAGCGCGATGATATCCTTAAAGTTCTGACCTTCCTTCGGGATGATACCGGCTGCTTGTTCAAGCAGCTGATTGATGTTTGTGGTGCCGACTATCCGGAACGTACCGAACGTTTCGACGTCGTCTATCACCTGCTGTCTCTGAAGCATAACCTGCGCATTCGTGTGAAGGTCCGCACCGACGAAGACACCCCGGTACCAAGCTGTGTCTCGCTTTTCAGCGCCGCCGACTGGTTCGAGCGCGAAGCGTGGGACATGTACGGTATCTTCTTCGCCGATCATCCGGATCCCCGCCGTATTCTGACCGATTACGGTTTCGAAGGTCATCCGCTGCGTAAAGACTTCCCGCTGACCGGGTATGTCGAAGTGCGTTATGACGATGAACAGAAGCGTGTTGTCTACGAGCCGGTCAAACTGGTTCAGGATTTCCGTAATTTCGATTTCGAAAGCCCGTGGGAAGGCATCCAGCATGTTCTTCCGGGTGATGAAAAGGCGGAGGGCAACGCCTGATGTCCGAACAAAAAATCAAAAACATGACCATGAACTTCGGCCCGCAGCACCCTGCGGCGCACGGCGTTCTGCGTTTGGTTCTGGAAATGGACGGCGAAGTCGTCGAACGTTCCGACCCGCATATTGGTCTTCTGCACCGTGGTACGGAAAAGCTGATCGAATATAAGAGCTATATTCAGGCGACCCCGTATTTCGACCGTCTCGACTATGTCGCACCGATGAACCAGGAACATGCATATTGCCTGGCCATCGAAAAGCTGATGGGCGTCGAAGTGCCCAAGCGTGCGCAGTATATCCGCGTTCTCTATGCGGAAATCGGTCGTATTCTGAACCACATTCTGAACCTGACCGCGTTCGCACTGGACGTTGGTGCGATGACGCCGCTTCTGTGGGGCTTCGAAGAACGTGAAAAGCTCATGGAATTCTATGAGCGCGCCTGTGGCGCCCGTCTTCACGCCAACTATTTCCGTCCGGGCGGCGTTGCTGCCGATCTTCCGGCCGGTTTGCTCGATGACATCGATGCCTGGGCAGATCAGTACGAAGTCTTCATGAAGGACTTCGACCGCGTTCTGACCGGCAACCGTATTTTCAAACAGCGTACGGTTGATATCGGGATCGTCAGCGCCGAAGAGGCCCTTGATTGGGGCTTCACCGGTCCGAACATTCGTGCATCGGGCATGGCATGGGATCTGCGTAAATCGCAGCCTTATGACTCGTATGAAGATTTCGACTTCGACATTCCTGTCGGCAAGAACGGCGATTGCTATGACCGCTTCCTTGTCCGCTTTGAAGAGATGTGGCAGTCGCTGAAAATCATCAAGCAGGCCATCAAAAATATGCCGGATGGTCCTGTTATTGTTGAAAACAATAAAGTGGCACCGCCGTCGCGCGCTCAGATGAAGCGTTCGATGGAAGCCCTTATTCACCACTTCAAACTCTTCACTGAAGGTTTCCACGTACCGGCCGGCGAATGCTATGCCGCGGTCGAGGCACCCAAGGGCGAGTTTGGTGTGTATCTTGTTTCGGATGGCTCGAACCGTCCGTATCGCTGCAAAATCCGCGCCCCGGGGTTCCCGCACCTCCAAGGCCTCGACTTTATGTCCAAAGGTCACATGTTGGCCGACGTCGTTGCCAATATCGGGTCGCTAGATATCGTGTTCGGTGAGATTGACCGATGAGCCATTTGAGAAGACCAGCTCCCAAAGAGCTTCAACCGACCAGCTTTGCATTCACGCCTGAAAATCAGGAAAAGGCAAAGAAGATCATCGCCAAGTATCCGGAAGGCCGCCAGCAGAGCGCGGTCATGCCGCTGCTTGATCTGGCACAGCGTCAGACCGAAGGTAACTGGGTTCCGACCGTCGCAATGGATTACATTGCCGACATGCTCGAAATGCCGGCCATTCGCGTCTATGAGGTCGCGACCTTCTATACGATGTATAACCTTGCCCCGGTGGGTAAGAACTTCATCCAGGTCTGCACCACGACCCCGTGCTGGCTTCGCGGTTCTGCCGACGTTGTCGATACCTGCAAAAAGGAACTCGGCATCGGCGTTGGCGAAACCACCGAAGACGGTCAGTTCACCATGATCGAAGTTGAGTGCCTTGGCGCGTGTGTTAACGCCCCGATGATGCAAATTAACGACGATTATTACGAAGACCTGACTGCGGAAAGCACCAAGGCCATCCTCGATGCCCTCAAAAAGGGCGAGAAGCCGAAAACCGGCCCGCAGAGCGGCCGCAAAGGGTGTGAGCCAATCGATGGTCCGAAGGTTCTGAAGGCATTCTGTGGCTGCGGTGCAGCCCCGCAGGACGCTGATGCAAGCGAAGGGGACGCCTGATATGCTGCAGGATAAGGATCGTATCTTTACCAACCTGTATGGTTTCCAGGATTTCGGCCTTAAAGGCGCGCAGTCCCGTGGCAACTGGGATGGTACCAAGGCATTGATCGAAAAAGGCCGCGACTGGATCATCGACGAGATGAAAGCATCCGGTATGCGTGGTCGTGGGGGCGCTGGCTTCCCGACTGGCCTGAAATGGTCCTTTATGCCCAAGGAATCTGACGGTCGTCCGAGCTACCTGGTTGTCAACGCCGACGAAGGCGAACCGGGTACCTGTAAAGACCGCGAAATCATGCGCAATGACCCGCACACCCTGGTCGAAGGTTGCCTTCTGGCCAGCTTCGCGATGAATGCGCATGCGGCCTATATCTATATCCGTGGTGAGTTCTATCACGAGGCATCCAACCTGCAGCGGGCGATCGACGAGGCATATGATGCCGGTCTGATCGGTAAAAACGCCTGTGGTTCGGGTTGGGACTTTGACCTTTACCTGCATCTCGGTGCTGGTGCTTACATCTGCGGCGAAGAAACCGCCCTGATCGAAAGTATCGAAGGTAAAAAAGGTCAGCCGCGCCTCAAGCCGCCGTTCCCTGCGAACGCCGGTCTGTATGGTTGCCCGACCACGGTGAACAACGTTGAATCGATTGCGGCCGTTCCGACCATTCTGCGTCGTGGCGGTTCGTGGTTCTCGAGCTTCGGTCGTGAAAACAACCACGGCACCAAGCTGTTTGCCATTTCCGGCCACGTTGAAAAGCCGTGCACCGTCGAAGAAGCCATGAGCATTCCGCTCAAGGAACTGATCGAAAAGCATTGCGGCGGCGTTCGTGGCGGCTGGGACAACCTTCTTGCGGTTATCCCGGGCGGTTCATCGGTTCCGCTGATGCCAAAAGACGTCTGCGACGACGTGCTGATGGACTTCGATGGTCTGCGTGAAGTGGGCTCGGGTCTTGGTACGGCGGCTGTGATCGTCATGGACAAGTCGACCGACATTGTCTACGCGATCGCGCGTCTGTCGGAATTCTACAAGCATGAAAGCTGTGGTCAGTGCACGCCGTGCCGTGAAGGTACCGGCTGGATGATGCGCATGATGGCGCGCATGGTTCGCGGCGAAGCCACGCTCGATGAGATTGATCTGTTGTGGGATGTGACCAAACAGGTCGAAGGCCACACCATTTGTGCGCTTGGCGATGCTGCTGCATGGCCGATTCAGGGCCTTATCCGTCACTTCCGTCCCGAAATGGAACGTCGGATCAAGGAATATCGCGCACGGATCGCGGCCTGAGAGAGGCCTGTTGAGAGGGATTGAGACATGCCGAAACTAACAGTTGACGGTATTGAAGTTGAAGTAGAAGCCGGGGCGACAGTCCTTCAGGCCTGTGAAGAGGCCGGTAAGGAAATCCCGCGTTTCTGCTATCACGAACGCCTGTCAATCGCTGGCAACTGCCGTATGTGTCTGGTGGAAATGGAACGTGCGCCGAAACCGGTCGCATCCTGCGCCATGCCTGCGGCAGATGGAATGGTGATCAAAACCGATTCCGATCTGGTCAAGAAAGCACGCAATGGCGTGATGGAATTCCTGCTGATCAACCATCCGCTGGATTGCCCGATTTGTGACCAGGGTGGTGAATGTGACCTGCAGGACCAGGCCATGGCCTATGGTTTTGACTCTTCACGTTACGCCGAGAAAAAACGTGCCGTGAAGGACAAGGAACTGGGCCCGATCGTCAAAACGATCATGACCCGTTGCATTCACTGCACGCGCTGCGTTCGCTTCTCCGAGGAAGTCGCCGGTGTCGGCACCATGGGTGCTGTTTACCGTGGCGAGGACACCGAGGTCGGACCGTATATCGAAGCGTCGATCAACTCCGAACTGTCGGGCAACCTTGTTGACCTTTGCCCGGTCGGGGCACTGACTTCCAAGCCGTACGCGTTCACCGCGCGTCCGTGGGAGCTCAAGAAAACCGATAGCGTTGATGTCATGGACGCCGTTGGCTCGAACATTCGTATCGATGCCCGTACCGGCGAAGTCCTGCGCGTTCTGCCGCGCACCAACGAAGACATCAACGAAGAATGGATTTCGGACAAAACCCGTTACGCCATTGACGGCCTGAAGCGTCAGCGTCTTGACCGTCCGTATGTTCGCAAGGATGGCAAACTCCAGCCGGCAAGCTGGGACGAAGCATTCGCTGCGATCAAGGCGAAGGTTTCCGGGCTTGATGGCAAAAAGATTGCCGCACTTGCTGGTGACACGGTCGATTGTGAATCGATGACGGCGCTGAAAGACCTGATGGGTAAACTGGGTTCGGCGAACCTTGATTGCCGTCAGGACGGATCGAAGATTGGTGGCCCGCGTGCTTCCTATATCTTCAACAGCACCATTGCCGGCATTGACGAGGCAGATGCCTGCCTGATCGTTGGTGCCAATGTCCGTGCCGAAGCACCGATCATCAATTCCCGCCTGCGCAAGCGCTGGCGTTCGACGGCCGGTGATTTCAAAGTCGGCATCATTGGCGAAAAGTGGGATCCGACCTACAAGAACGATTATCTTGGTGCCGGTCCGGACACCCTTCAGGAAATCCTGGATGGCAAGAACGACTTCGCTAAGGTTCTCAAAGCTGCTGAAAAGCCGATGATCATCGTTGGCATGGGCGCGCTGAACCGTGAAGACGGCGATGCTGTTCTCGCAGCGACCCGCGCAATTGCCGACAAATACGGCATGGTTGCTGGTGAATGGAACGGTTTCAACGTTCTGCACACCGCAGCATCGCGTGTTGGCGGTCTTGATCTTGGCTTCGTGCCGGGTGAGGGCGGTCTTGCAACCAACGACATTCTCGATGGCGCTGCCAAAGGCGATATCGAAGTTGTCTATCTTCTCGGTGCCGACGAAGTCGACATGAGCAAACTGGAAAAGGCATTTGTCATTTACCAGGGTGCGATGGGCGATGCCGGTGCACAGGCCGCGGACGTGATCCTGCCGGGTGCAGCCTACACCGAAAAGAACGGCACGTATGTCAACACCGAAGGCCGCGCCCAGCAGGGCTGGCGTGCGATCTTCCCGGTTGGTGACGCGCGTGAGGACTGGGCGATTGTCCGTGCACTTTCCGGTGCGCTCGATCTGACCCTGCCATACAACAATATCGATGCTGTTCGTGAACGCATGGTGGAACTCAGCCCGACCTTCGCGTCGCTGAACGTTCCGACCAAGGCGGAATGGACCGATTTCGGCAAGGCAGGCGACATGAAGTCCGACGGCTTCACTTCGCCTGTTCGCAATTTCTATATGACCGACCCGATCAGCCGTGCATCGGTGACGATGGCCAAATGTACTGAGGCCTTTGTCAAGGATGCGGCTGCCGAGAAGGTTGCCTGAGTAAGGGGAGCGACGATCTGATCGTCGCTCATCCCGCAAGGGGGTGTCCCAATTTTGGGACGAAACGCAAAAGATACGGTTTGACCGATGGAACTTCTTTGGGACGGATATATTGAACCGCTCGTCTGGATCGTCGCCAAAATTCTGGCGATTGTCCTGCCGCTGTTGGGTGCTGTCGCCTATCTGACCTACGCCGAGCGTAAGGTTATCGGTGCTATTCAGCTCCGTAAGGGCCCGAACGTTGTGGGGCCGTTTGGCCTTCTGCAGCCGCTTGCCGATGGTTTGAAGCTGTTTCTGAAAGAAACAATCATTCCGAGCAGCGCGAACAAGGGCGTGTTCATTATCGCTCCGATGCTGACCTTTATTCTGGCAATCATCGCCTGGGCGGTTATCCCGTTCGACGAAGGCATGGTTCTGGCCGATCTGAATGTCGGTATTCTTTACATCTTCGCGATTTCTTCGCTGGGTGTGTACGGTATCGTGATGGCCGGTTGGGCATCGAACTCCAAATACGCCTTCCTTGGCGCGCTGCGTTCCGGCGCCCAGATGGTTTCGTATGAGATTTCGATTGGCCTGATCATCATCTCGGTCCTGCTGACGACCGGCTCGCTGAACCTCAGCGACATTGTCCGCGGACAGGTCGGTGGTATCTGGGAATGGAACTTCGTTTACCACTTCCCGATGTTCATCGTCTTCATCGTATCCATCCTGGCAGAAACCAACCGCGCACCGTTTGACCTTCCCGAAGCGGAAGCCGAACTGGTCTCGGGTTATAACGTCGATTATTCGGCAATGACCTTTGCGCTGTTCTTCCTTGGTGAATACGCGAACATGATCCTGATGAGTGGCCTGTGCGCCATTCTGTTCCTGGGTGGTTGGAGCGCGCCGTTGCCGTTCCTCGAATTCATCCCGGGCGCAATCTGGTTCATCATCAAGATCTGCTTCGTTCTGTTCATCTTCCTGTGGGTCCGTGCAACCTTC
Source organism: Thalassospira sp. (assembly GCF_002709775.1). Lineage (GTDB taxonomy): Bacteria > Pseudomonadota > Alphaproteobacteria > Rhodospirillales > Thalassospiraceae > Thalassospira. Next base: position 2,163 of record NZ_PAQR01000013.1, on the reverse strand, counting down.
CCGCGTTACCGTTATGACCAACTGATGCGTCTGGGCTGGAAAATCTTCCTGCCGCTGTCTTTCGCATGGGTCATGCTGGTTGCCACGTTCCTCGTTGTTTTTGACAAGGTCCCGGCCTGATCGCCGCGCATCGGAAAGAGAGAGGTAAACGATGTCATTTATAGATCGGACGGCCCGGAGCTTCCTGCTCGCGGAACTCGTTTCGGGAATGGCGCTCACCTTGAAATACATGTTCAAGCCCAAGGTGACGATCAACTACCCGTACGAAAAAGGCCCGCTGAGCCCGCGTTTCCGTGGCGAACACGCACTGCGCCGTTACCCGAACGGGGAAGAGCGTTGCATCGCCTGTAAACTTTGCGAAGCCATTTGCCCGGCACAGGCCATCACCATTGAGGTCGAGCCGCGCGACGATGGTTCGCGTCGTACCACGCGTTACGACATTGATATGACGAAATGCATTTACTGTGGCTTCTGCGAAGAAGCCTGCCCGGTGGATGCCATCGTCGAAGGTCCGAACTTCGAGTTCGCAACCGAAAACCGCGAGGAGCTGTTCTATGACAAGGACAAACTCCTGGCAAACGGCGAGCGTTGGGAAGCCGAGCTTGCTGCACGATTGGAGGCAGACGCACCTTATCGGTAAGTGTCGCGTCTGATCGTTAGAAAGAGAGTTCATGGGCCGTTGCCAGCCAAAGGGGCAGCAACGGTTCGCCAAGGGGGTACCTTATGGTCGTACAGGCTTTGGCTTTTTACCTGTTTGCTACCGTCGCGGTTTTGTCCGCGACCGCGGTTGTGACCGTTCGCAACCCGGTGCATTCGGTACTGTTGCTGATCTTGACATTCTTTAACGCAGCCGGACTTTTCGTCCTGCTGGGTGCCGAGTTTCTCGCCATGCTGCTCGTCGTCGTCTATGTCGGCGCGGTTGCAGTCCTGTTCTTGTTCGTCGTCATGATGCTCGACATTAACTTTGTCGAGATGCGTCAGGGCTTCCTGAACTACCTGCCGATCGGCATTCTGATCGCGGTCGTTCTGTTCGTCGAACTGGCACTGGTTGGCGCTGGCTGGACCCTAACCGATGAGGCAGTCGCGGTTCTCGCGCAGCCGACACCGGCGGGGCTGACCAACGTCGAAGCACTCGGTCAACTGATCTACACCGATTACGCATACATCTTCCAGGCGGCTGGTCTGGTTCTGCTTGTTGCGATGATTGGCGCAATTGTCCTGACACTGCGTCACCGTCAAGGTGTCCGTCGTCAGAAAATCTCCGAGCAGGTCAAGCGTACCCGCGCTGATACGCTTGAAGTCAAAAAAGTTCCGGTCGGAAGGGGGATCTGATGGAAATCGGTCTTGCACATTATCTGACCGTCGCGGCGATCCTTTTCACACTCGGGATCTTCGGCATCTTCATGAACCGCAAGAACGTCATCATCATCATGATGTCGATCGAGCTGATGCTGCTGGCGGTCAACATCAATCTGGTCGCGTTCTCGTCGTTCCTCGGCGACCTCGTCGGACAGGTCTTTACCATCTTCGTTCTGACGGTTGCTGCGGCTGAAGCGGCAATTGGTCTGGCGATCCTGGTCGTCTATTTCCGTAACCGCGGCACCATCGCGGTTGAAGACATCAACATGATGAAGGGGTAAGGCAGATATGTATCCGTTGATTGTATTCCTGCCCCTGATCGCGGCAATCCTTGCAGGCGTCATCACGCTGGTCGGCGGCATGTCGGCAGCAAAAGATGCCCCGCATGACAGCCACGGCCATCACCATCATGGTGTGTCCTCGGCCGATCGCGTGGCACAGCTGATTACCGTTGCCGGTGTCGTGATTGCGTTTGTGATTTCGATCTTTGCCTTTGTCGATGTTGCCCTTGGTGGCAACCCGGTTGTGATTGAACTGTTTACCTGGATTTCCTCGGGCAGCTTCGATGCGTCCTGGTCGCTGCGTATTGATACGCTGACCTGTGTGATGCTGATCGTTGTGACCGGCGTGTCCTCGATGGTTCACATCTATTCCATCGGCTATATGTCGCATGACCCGGACAAGCCGCGCTTCATGGCGTATCTCAGCCTGTTCACCTTTGCGATGCTGATGCTGATTACCGCCGACAACCTGATCCAGCTGTTCTTCGGCTGGGAGGGCGTTGGTCTGGCGTCGTATCTTCTG
>NZ_PAQR01000012.1 GCF_002709775.1 Thalassospira sp. | reverse complement strand
TGACGGTTCGGACGTTGCGACCACGACTGGTTCGATCACGGTCGATGTGACTGGTGTCGCTGATGCACCGACGCTCGATGTCAGCAATGCCTCCGGCAACGAAGACAGTGCGATCGCGCTCGACATCGATGCCGGTCTGACGGATTCCAGTGAGACGCTGACGGTAACCATCTCCGGTGTCCCGGACGGCGCAACCCTGTCGGCTGGTACGGATAATGGCGACGGCACCTGGACGTTGGGATCAGATCAGCTCGAAGGTCTGGCGATTACGCTGGCTGAGGACTTCAGCGGGTCGTTTGATCTTGGTGTGACGGCAACGTCTGCGGATGGTTCGGACGTCGCGACCACGACCGGCTCGATCACGGTTGACGTTGCAGGTGTGGCGGATGCACCGACGCTGGATGTGTCGAATGCGTCCGGTAATGAAGACACTGCCATTGCGCTCGACATTGACGCAGGCCTCACGGATAGCTCCGAGACACTGACGGTGACCATCTCTGGCGTTCCGGACGGTGCGACTTTGTCCGCTGGTACGGATAATGGCGATGGCACCTGGACGTTGGGTTCGGATCAGCTTGAAGATCTGACGATTACGCCAGCTGAGGACTTCAGTGGTTCGTTTGATCTTGGTGTGACGGCAACCTCTGCCGACGGTTCGGATATTTCGACGACTACGGATTCAATCACGGTTGACGTTGCTGGCGTTGCTGATGCGCCGACCCTTGATGTGTCGGACGCAAGCGGCAGCGAAGATTCCGCCATCGCGCTTGATATCGATGCGGCTCTTACTGATAGCTCCGAGACCCTGACGGTGACCATTTCTGGCGTTCCAGGCGGTGCGACCTTGTCGGCTGGTACCGATAATGGTGATGGCACCTGGACGCTGAGTTCGGATCAGCTTGAAGGTCTGACGGTTACACCGGCTGAAGACTTCAGTGGCTCGTTTGACCTTGGTGTAACTGCGACGTCTGCTGATGGCTCTGATTTAGCAACGACCACAGACAGCATCACTGTTGATGTTGCTGGTATCGCCGATGCGCCGACGCTGGACGTCAGCGATGCCTCTGGCAACGAAGATTCCGCCATCGCACTCGACATTGATGCAGGCCTGACGGATAGCTCCGAGACCCTGACTGTAACGATCAGTGGAGTGCCTGATGGGGCTACCCTGTCTGCTGGGACTGATAATGGCGACGGCACATGGACGCTGGGTTCCGATCAGCTTGAAGGTCTGACGATTACGCCTGCTGAGGACTTCAGCGGCTCGTTTGATCTTGGTGTGACAGCGACGTCGGTGGATGGTTCGGACGTTGCGACCACGACCGGTTCGATCACTGTTGATGTAGCCGGTGTTGCAGATGCGCCGACCCTCGACGTCTCTGATGCGAGCGGTAACGAAGACAACGCGATTGCATTGGATATTGATGCAGGCTTGACGGATAGCTCCGAGACCCTGACGGTCACCATTAGCGGTGTTCCTGACGGTGCCACTCTGTCGGCTGGCACCGACAACGGTGATGGCACTTGGACACTGAGCTCTGATCAGCTTGAAGGTTTAACGATCACGCCGGCTGAAGACTTCAGCGGTTCGTTTGATCTCGGCGTGACCGCAACGTCGGCTGACGGTTCTGACGTTGTGACCACGACTGGTTCGATCACGGTCGATGTAGCCGGTGTTGCAGATGCGCCGACCCTCGACATCTCTGATGCGAGCGGTAACGAAGACAGCGCGATCGCATTGGATATTGATGCCGCGCTCACCGATAGCTCCGAAAGCCTGACGGTGACCATCTCCGGCGTTCCGGACGGGGCAACCCTGTCTGCTGGTACCGATAATGGTGATGGCACCTGGACGCTGAATTCAGACCAGCTTGAGGGTCTTACGATCACACCGACTGAAGACTTCAGCGGGTCGTTTGATCTTGGCGTGACCGCGACGTCTGACGATGGCTCTGATGTTGCAACGACGACCGGTTCTATCACCGTTGATGTCACAGGTGTCGCGGATGCTCCGACTTTGGATATCTCTGATGCATCCGGTAACGAAGACTCTGCGATTGCATTGGATATTGATGCGGGTCTCACCGACAGTTCTGAAACACTGACGGTAACCATCTCCGGGGTTCCAGACGGTGCGACTTTGTCTGCAGGTACGGACAATGGCGACGGCACATGGACACTGGGTTCCGATCAGCTCGAAGGTCTCACGATTACACCGGCAGAGGACTTCGGTGGCTCGTTTGATCTTGGTGTGACGGCAACGTCTGCGGATGGTTCGGACGTCGAAACGACCACTGGCTCGATCACGGTCGATGTTGCCGGTGTTGCTGATGCACCGACGCTGGACGTTAGCGATGCTTCTGGCAATGAAGACAGCGCGATTGCGCTTGATATCGACGCAGGCCTCACCGATAGCTCTGAGACCCTGACGGTGACCATCTCCGGTGTTCCTGACGGGGCTACCCTGTCTGCGGGCACGGATAATGGTGACGGTACCTGGACGCTGGGCTCCGATCAGCTTGATGCTCTGACGATCACGCCGGCTGAGGACTTCAGCGGTTCGTTTGATTTGAGCGTTACTGCGGTCTCGGCCGACGGTGAAGATGTTGCCAGTGTGAGTGACACGATCACCGTGGATGTGGCCGGGGTTGCCGATACGCCGACGTTGGATGTCAGCGATGCTTCTGGGTCGGAAGACAGTGATATCGCGCTTGATATCGCAGCAGGGCTTTCGGATGCGTCGGAAGTTCTGTCTGTGACGATTTCCGGCGTTCCGGATGGCGCCAGCCTGTCGGCCGGTACCGATAATGGCGATGGGACCTGGAGCCTGGCGCCGGCAGACCTTGAGGGGCTTACCGTTACACCTGCTGACGACTATTCCGGATCGTTCGACCTTTCCGTCAGTGTGACTTCGACCGATGGCGCGGATACGGCGACCTCAACCGATATCATCACCGTGGATGTTGCTGGCGTTGCCGATGCGCCGACACTTGATGTGTCGGATATCTCTGGCGACGAAGATACGGATATCGCGATTGATATTGATGCTGGCCTGACTGACAGTTCGGAAACCATGACGATTACGGTTTCCGGCGTGCCCGATGGTGCAAGCCTGTCTGCCGGGACCAACAATGGTGATGGCACCTGGACGCTGAGCCCGGGCGATCTTGAAGGCCTTACAATTACGCCTGCCGATGATTACTCCGGTTCGTTTGATCTTGGTATCACGGTGACCTCGACCGATGGCAGCGATACCAGCAGTGTCAGCGATACGATCACGGTTGATGTTGCCGGTGTGGCTGATACGCCAACCCTTGATGTCGAGGATGCCAGCGGGGATGAAGGCACCGCCGTTGCCCTTGATATCGATGCGGCTGTCACCGATTCCAGTGAAACGCTGACCGTCACCATTAGTGGCGTACCTGATGGCGCAAGCCTGTCGGCCGGGACGAATAATGGTGATGGCACCTGGACGCTGACGCCAGCCCAACTGTCGGGTCTGACGATTACGGCGGCTAGCGATTATTCCGGCACGTTCGAGCTGACCGTTTCGGTCCAGTCACGTGATGGCGAGGATACCGCGACCACGACGGCCATTCTTGAAGTCACCTTTGACGAAGTTCAGGACGACGATGAAGTCATCTGGGACCCGAATGATGATGGTGAGATCGAAACCGGATCGGGCAACGACACCGTCGGTGGCAATAACGGTGATGACACGATTAGCACCAATGCCGGCAACGATACGGTCTGGGCCGGAGAGGGTGACGACGTCATCTATGCCGGCGAGGGCGATGACAGTGTTACCGGTGATGGTGGTGACGACACGATCTATGGCGGTGGCGGGGATGACACCCTGCACGGTGGTGAAGGCCGTAACACCATCGATGGCGGCACCGGGAATGACTACATCACCGGCGGCAGCGACCGTGACACCATTACGTCAAGTGCCGGTGACAACATCGTTTATGCCGGTGAAGGCCGCAACTACATCGAAACCGGTGCTGGCGATGACAGCCTGTATGCCGGAAGTGGTGATGACACCATTCTGGGCGGCGACGGTGACAACTATGTCAGTGCCGGCGAAGGGCGCAATGACATCACCACCGGATCCGGGGATGACAGCATCCTCGCCGGAAGTGGCAACGACACCGTCAGTGCCGGGGATGGCGACAACTATATCAATGTCGGTGAAGGCAAAAACACCATCACGTCCGGGATCGGTGATGACACCATCATGACCGGATCGGGCGATGACGTGATTGATGCCGGGGACGGTGATAACACGGTCTATGGCGGTGAAGGTCGCAATACCATCGATACCGGCAGTGGCGACGACACCATCACGACCGGAAGCGACAAGGATACGATCTCCGCTGGTGATGGTAACGACAACATCGATGCCGGGGATGGCCGCAACACCGTCTGGGGCGGTGGTGGCGATGACTCGATCCATGGTGCCTGGGGTGATGACACCTTCTATGGCGGCGATGGCAACGACATCCTCAATGCCGATGGTGGTGATAACGAGTTTGACGGCGGTGCCGGTGACGACACCCTGACAGCCGGTTGGGGCGAAGACACGTTCTTTGGTGGCGCTGGCAATGATACGCTTGATGGCGGCGGTGGTGACGACACGCTCGATGGTGGCGACGGCAATGATAGCCTTCTGGGCGGTGCTGGCGACGACATGCTGATCGGCGGGGCTGGCAACGACATGCTGCTGGGTGGTGAGGGGAATGACACCCTGATCGGTGGCATCGGCGATGACAGCCTGTATGGCGGCGGTGGGTCGGATCTGTTCATCTTCAACATGGGCGATGGCAATGATCATGTTGATGGCGGTGCCAACGGCTGGACCACGGATACCATCGAATTGCATGGTGTCGGTGGCGGCGATATCGACTCGAGCGACTGGACACTTGTCCTTGATGAAGGCGAGATTACCAAAAGCAAGGGCAGCTCCTTTGAACTCAGCACCGATTCGTCAGGAACAATCGTATTTTCCGACGGTTCCGAGTTGACATTCTCCAATGTCGAACGTATCGAGTGGTGACGAATTCACTATTCGGATGCCGTCGGGACGAAATCCCGGCGGCATTGCCGGTTTTCTGGGGGTAAATGCCCTGTCACGAGTTGACAGCTCTGGTGTGAAGCCCTATACAGCGGACCTCGAATTTTATCGGATTACCTTATTTAGAACGGAGTAAGTGCAGTGAAGCGCACCTACCAGCCAAGCAAACTCGTACGGAAACGCCGCCACGGCTTCCGTTCCCGCAGCGCGACCGTCGGTGGCCGCCGTGTGCTGACCGCACGCCGCGCCAAGGGCCGCAAGCGTCTGTCGGCCTAATGTTGTGACCGTTTCGGTGGAACGCCTTAAAAAGCGGGCGGAGTTTCTCCGCGTTGCGGGCACCCGCCGGAAATGGGTTACACAGGGATTGATCCTGCAGGGCGCACCGCGGCCGGGGATCAAACCGGACACAGAATACGCCGGTGAAGACCGACTCGCACGAGTCGGGTTTACCGTCACCAAAAAGGTGGGAAAGGCCGTCGTCCGCAATCGCGTTCGGCGGCGTTTGCGTGCTGTGGCAGAGCAATTGATGAGCGAACACGCATTGCCCGGTTGGGATTATGTCGTGATCGGTCGCGCGCAGACCATTGATCGGCCGTTTGACAAGCTGATTGATGATATGCGTTTTGCCCTGCGTCGGGTTCCTGATGCCAAGCCGTCTGCGCCTGATGCGCGCCGTCCGAACAAAGGACGGGGCAACCGCAAGCCAGCCGGTTCGACGAAGGCAGGAGACCAAGGGAGATGACAGAAATGCGTGCTCCCGGTTTTTTTGCCCGTCTTCTTCAAGTCGCAGTTCGCGGCTATCAGCTGTTTTTGTCGCCATATATTGGGTGGTCGTGCCGTTATCAGCCGACCTGTTCGGCTTTTATGCTCGAAGCATTGGCCCGTCATGGTGCATTAAAAGGCGGCTGGATGGGATTTAAACGGATAATGCGTTGCCATCCATGGGGTGGTCATGGTTATGATCCCGTGCCCGGATGTGGCTGTGAACAGAACAAAGCGTCGTCGGATGGTGAAAACCGGTCCCCGGCGCTTTCGTCATGTAAATAGAATATGCGGTCGGCACCTGCTGGCTGAAAAAAGCGGAAAGAGGCGATGAACGAACAACGTAACCTGTGGGTAGCAATTGCATCGGCAGTTGTGATTCTTATCGGGTGGCAATTCTTCTTTGCGCCCGAGCCTGATCCTCAGGTTCGTGAAGCGCAGGTTCGCGAACAGCTGAATGCGGACGGAACCAACACCCCGCAGGTATCCGGTCCGGCCGTACCAGGTGGCCAACCCGCCGTTCCGGCCGTCAAGCGCGAAGACGCGCTGGCCAAGTCGCCTCGTATCAAGATTGATACCCCGCGTGTCGAAGGTTCGATTCGTCTTGTTGGCGGTGTGATCGACGATATCCAGCTTCAGGATTATCGCGAGACCGAAGAAGACGACAGCCCGCTGATCCACGTTCTGAACCCGACCGGCAGCAATGATGCCTATTTCGCGGAGTTCGGCTGGGTCGGTGCGAAAAGCGGTATGGCGCTGCCAAACAGCGACACCGAATGGACCGCAAGCAGCGAATTGCTGACACCTGACAGCCCGGTCACGCTGACCTGGGATAACGGTGAAGGCCTGACTTTCAAACGTGAAATCGCGATTGACGAGAACTATCTGTTCACCGTCAACCAGTCGGTCGTCAACAATACGGGCGGCGATGTCGTTCTGTATCCGTATGGCCTGATTTCGCGCAAGAACAAGCCGCAGACCGCCGGTTTCTATATCCTGCACGAAGGCCCGCTTGGCGTGATCGACGGTACGCTTACCGAGATCGATTATGACGACTTGGCCGATGACGGTGCGGTTGAGCAGAAAACGACCGGTGGCTGGCTTGGTATCACCGACAAATATTGGCTGGTTGCGCTGGCACCGTCCTCGGACGAGGAACTGACCACGCGCTTTAGCCACCATGTTGCGGAAAATTCCGACAAGTATCAGACAGATTACCTTGGTGCCCCGCGCACCATCGCATCCGGCTCCGAAGGTGTGGCGGAACCCCGCCTGTTTGCCGGTGCAAAGGAAGTCGATCTGCTTGATACCTATGCCGAGGATTACGGGATCACCAACTTCGATCTCGCGATCGACTTTGGCTGGTTCTACTTCCTGACCAAGCCGTTCTTCCTGTTCCTGCAGTGGCTCTATCATCTAGTTGGCAACTTTGGCGTTTCGATTCTGGTGATCACGGTCATCATCAAGGCGATCATGTTCCCGCTGGCCAACAAGTCGTACAAATCGATGAGTGCGATGAAAAAGCTGCAGCCGCAGATCACCGAGATGCGCGAGAAGTTCAAGGACGATCGTCAGCGTCAGCAGCAGGAAATGATGGCGCTCTATAAGCGTGAAAAGATCAATCCGGCGTCCGGTTGCTTGCCGATCGTTGTTCAGATCCCGGTCTTCTTCGCGCTCTATAAGGTTCTGTTTGTCAGCATTGAAATGCGCCATGCGCCGTTCTTTGGCTGGATTCAGGATCTGTCGGCACCTGATCCGACCTCGCTGTTCAACCTGTTTGGTCTGATCCCGTGGGATCCGCCGCAGATGCTGATGATCGGTATCTGGCCGTTGATCATGGGGATTACCATGTTCCTGCAGCAGAAACTGAACCCGGCTCCGGCTGATCCGACCCAGGCGAAGATCATGATGTTCCTGCCGTTCATCTTTACCTTCATGCTGGCAAGCTTCCCGGCAGGTCTGGTGATTTACTGGGCATGGAACAACCTGCTGTCCATCGCACAGCAGCGCTACATCATGTACAAGATGGGGATGTAATCCCCATCTACCCTTCACGGGTTGACCTTCCCTTCGGGGAGCATCCCCGATCAATCGGGGAAGGAAAGACGATGACACAAGAAAACCTGCCGTCGGCAACTGCTATTCCGACGCATGAAGACTCAGTGATCGAAGCCGGGCGGAAGCTTTTTAGCCGCCCGGTTAACTTCGTTCTTGGCGTGGCTCAGCTTGAACAGCTCCCGCCTGAGGAAAAGACCGAGATTTGCTTTGCCGGTCGCTCGAATGTGGGCAAGTCCAGCCTGATCAACGCGATCACCGGGCGCAAGGACATTGCGCGTACATCGAACACGCCAGGCCGTACCCAGCAGCTGAACTATTTCGATCTTGATGGTGCCTGCTATGTTGTGGATTTGCCGGGCTATGGATTTGCCCAGGCCCCCAAGGACATCGTTGATACATGGCATGCGCTGATCAAACAGTATCTGCGCGGGCGTGTTACGCTGCGCCGTGTGTTTGTTCTGATCGATTCCAGACATGGCTTCAAAAAGGCCGATGAGGATATGATGAAGCTGCTTGATGAGGCCGCAGTGCCTTATCAGGTTGTGCTGACCAAGGCAGACAAGCTAAAAAAGGGTCAGCTTGAAAAGCGGATCAAGGAAGTGGTCGACGGATTGGTCAAACATCCCGCTGCCATGCCGCAGATCTTTGCGACTTCGAGTGAGAAAAATACCGGACTTGCCGAGCTGCGGGCAGAGATTTCCACTCTGCTCTGATGCTGCCAGCTTTACCGTGCGACAAAATGGGGAAGTGAAATGAACGAAGAAATCCGTTCTGAAGAAGACAATTCGGAAGCCAGCGCATACCGCATGCTGGCACGTGCCAAAGTGCTTTCCGAGGCTCTTCCCTTTATGCGCCGGTTCAACGGTCAGAAAATCGTGGTCAAATATGGCGGTCATGCCATGGGGGACCCGGAACTGGCGCGTTTGTTTGCGCTCGACATGGTGCTGCTCAAACAGGTCGGTATGAACCCGATTGTGGTACATGGCGGCGGGCCGCAGATTGGCCAGATGCTCAAGCAGCTTAACATCCAGTCCGAATTTGTTGACGGTCTGCGCGTGACTGACCAGCAAACCATCGACGTTGTCGAGATGGTTCTGGCGGGCAAGATCAACAAGGAAATCGTATCAAACATCAATGCCGCCGGCGGTGTTGGCGTTGGCCTGTGTGGCAAGGATGCGAACCTGATTACCGCGCGTAAACTGACTCGCACCAAACGCGATCCCGAAAGCAATATCGAGAAGGTTCTTGATCTTGGCTTCGTTGGCGAGCCGGTGAAGGTCAATCCGCACGTTCTTGATTGCTTTGCTGATACCGACATCATTCCGGTGATCTCGCCCATTGGTGTGGGCGAAGACGGTCAGACCTATAATATCAATGCCGATACGGCTGCCGGTGCGATTGCAAAAGCCGTTGGTGCAAGCCGCCTTTACATGCTGACCGACGTAAAAGGCATCCTTGATCAGGACAAGAACCTTGTACGCGACGCCGACACCGCCCACATCAATGCTATGATTGCCGATGGCACCATTCAGGGCGGGATGATCCCGAAAACGGAAACCTGCATGGATGCCGTTGAAAACGGGGTCGAAGCCGCTGTGATCGTTGATGGGCGTGCACCGCATGCAGTTCTGCTTGAACTGTTCACCGAACGCGGTGCCGGTACGATGATCCGGGGTAACTAAAGGTCGATGGTCGTCCGACACTTTCGGTTAGTTTAATTCGACGTATATCTGGCTCCGCTGGGCAATTTGGGGTATGTTGAGGCCAATCATTATGCGGTTAACGCATAACGCCTTGACATTTCTAATGAAAACACGAGCCCGGAGCACCCGTTGTGACCACAGCGGACCATCAGATTTCCCGCCATTGGGATCATGCCGAAGCGACGCTTAAGGCCCTGCGCGAGCGCGGATTGCGCCCGACGCCAGAGCTTTATCATGTCTGGTTTGTCTATTATGCCGAAGAAAACCCGGAAATCCTTCGGGTCATTGATGCGGTGCAGGCCAGTGGTGAAGATCTGGCCGAAGACACCCTGCTGCAGCTTTATTACCGTTACATCTTTGACCGGCAAGCGGCCGATTTCCTGCAGCGCGGCATGGAAGACTTCTCCGAGCTTGTTGAAAGCAGTGATGAATGCCTGACCACAGCGCATACCGGTCTTAAGGATTATGGTGTGCTGCTCGGCCGGTCGCTTGAAACGCTCAAGGATCACAAGACGGTTAGCCCGGTCATCAGTGAAGTCCTTGAAAAGACCGACGCGATGCAGAAAACGGTTGAAGGTTTGCATCAGCGTCTTGATCGCTATCTTGGCAAGGTCGAACGTCTGCAGCGTGAACTCGAAGAAACCCGCGAGCGGTCCTACACCGACGGCCTGACGCGTGTTTCCAATCGCATGTATTTCGAAGAGCAGCTCAATCAACTGGTTGCCGAACATGATCAGGCCAAAAAGCCCGAACCGTTCTGTGTGATGATCGTCGATCTTGATCAGTTCAAGGCAGTCAATGACCGGTTTGGTCATCGTATTGGTGATGAAATCCTTGTTCTGATTGCCTCGATGCTCAAAGCCAACATCAAGGGCCGCGATGTGGTGGCGCGCTATGGCGGGGATGAATTCGCCATTCTGCTGCCCCAAACGCCGCTCTCTGATGCGATGGTCCTGGCCAATGATATGAGCAAACGCATCGCTGATCGTGAAATCAAGGCCAAGCAATCGGGCATTTCGTTTGGTCAGATGACCATATCGATCGGTGTTGCCGAATATGTCGCCAAGGAAGGCGGAGCCAAGCTGATTGATCGCGCCGACAGTGCCCTTTATCGCGCCAAGAAAGAAGGCCGGAATCGCAACTACGCGGCTTAGTGCCTTGCGCGTGGGTATTTCCAACCCGTGATCGGATGTCAGGAGATGATTTGCGCGCCTGTTGCATGTGTGTCATGAGGGGCGCAGACTTGCATTGAAGCGTTCAAAAGCGTATGTAACCAGCGCCCGGCAAGGATAGATGTCCTTGCCGGGCGTTCCGCACTTGCAGCATCCTTTTTGATTTGCGCGGGCGGAAATATTCCCGAATTCGAACTTTGGATCGCAGAAGACCGAGCATGAAAGAGCCGCGCGTCGTCACATTTGGTTGTCGCCTTAACACCTATGAATCCGAGGTGATGCGCGACCATGCCAAAACTGCCGGGCTTGATGATGCCATCATCATCAATACCTGTGCGGTCACGACCGAGGCGGAGCGTCAGGCGCGCCAAAGCATTCGCCGTCTTCGCCGGGAAAACCCGGATGCCAAGATTTTCGTTACCGGCTGCGCGGTTCAGGTCAATCCGGACAAGTTTGCCAATATGGGCGAAATCGACCGCATCTTTGGCAACGATGCCAAAATGAAGGCCGAAACCTTCATGCTGCCCGAACATGAACGCGTTGTGGTCAACGACATCATGTCGGTCGAAGAAACCGCAAGCCATCTTGTCTCGGGCTTTGAAGGCCGTGCACGCGCCTTTGTACAGGTTCAAAATGGCTGCGATCATCGCTGCACCTTCTGCATCATTCCCTATGGCCGCGGCAATTCACGCAGTGTGCCGATGGGCGAGATTGTAAGCCAGGTCCGTGAACTGGTCGCCAATGGCTATAGCGAAGTGGTTTTGACCGGGGTCGACATCACATCCTATGGTCATGATCTTCCGGGGCAGCCGACATTGGGGCAGATGTCGCGCCGTCTTCTGGCGCAGGTGCCCGAGCTGCCGCGTTTGCGCATTTCATCGATTGATCCGGTCGAGGTGGATGAAGACCTGTTTCGTCTGATCGAGACAGAGCCGCGCCTGATGCCACACATGCATATCAGCCTGCAGGCTGGCGATGACATGGTCCTTAAGCGTATGAAGCGCCGCCATTTGCGTCAGGATGTGGTTGATTTCTGCAAGAAGGTTCGCGATCTGCGCGCCGATGTAACGTTTGGCGCCGATATCATTGCCGGTTTCCCGACCGAGACCGATGAAATGGCCGAAAACACCCTGCGTCTGGTCGATGAATGTGGCCTGATTTATCTGCATGTCTTCCCGTATTCGTCGCGCCCGGGTACGCCGGCTGCCAAAATGCCGCAAGTGCCCAAGGACCTGCGCAAGGAACGCGCAAGTGCGCTTCGCGAAGCGGGTGAAGTACAGCTCAACAAGTTCCTGCAGTCCCGCATCGGGATGGTCGAGAATGTGTTGGTTGAAAAGGAAAATACCGGTCATACGGAGCATTTTGCTCCCGTTCTGCTGGATCGCGTGATAGAACCGGGCACAATAGCCAAGGCCAAGGTAACCGGCCTTGAAGATGGAAAACTGATTGCGGAGCTTGCGGGATGAGTGAAGAGGGGAAAAAAAGCTGGTTTAGCCGCCTGAAAGACGGGCTGAAACGGTCCTCCTCAAAACTGACCACCGGGATTTCCGATATCTTCACCAAGCGCCGTCTTGATGATGACGCGCTTGAGGAATTCGAAGATCTTCTGATCACATCCGACCTTGGTGTCACGACCGCTGCGAAGCTGAGTGCGGAACTGGCCAAGACCCGGTTTGACAAGGAAGTCGATTCCGCCGAGATCCAGGAATTCATTTCCGAAGAAGTCGCCAAAATCCTTGATCCGGTGGCCAAGCCGCTGGTGATTGACGCCAACAAGAAGCCGCATGTCGTGCTGGTTGTCGGCGTGAACGGATCAGGTAAAACCACCACGATCGGCAAGCTTGCCAAAACCTATAAGGATCAGGGCCTCAAGGTTATGATGGCTGCAGGCGATACGTTCCGTGCCGCAGCGGTCGAGCAGCTTAAGGTCTGGGGTGAGCGCACCGATTGCCCGGTGGTCGCGCGCGACACAGGGGCCGATGCCGCCGGTCTGGCCTTTGATGCGATTGAGCAGGCCCAGCGTGAAAATTACGACCTGCTTCTGATTGATACGGCCGGGCGTCTGCAGAACAAGGCGCATCTGATGGACGAGCTTAAAAAGATCGTCCGTGTGATCAAAAAGCGCGATGAAACGGCCCCGCATGACACGCTTCTGGTGCTTGATGCCACCACCGGTCAGAACGCCCATTCACAGGTCGAAACCTTTGGCGAGGCAACCGATGTTTCAGGTCTGATCGTGACCAAGCTTGATGGCACGGCAAAGGGCGGGGTTGTCGTCGCACTGGCCGAAAAATTCGGCAAGCCCGTGCACGCAATTGGCGTGGGCGAGGCGGCCGAGGACCTTCGTCCGTTCGAAGCCAAATCCTTTGCCAGAAGTTTGGCTGGTCTGGAAGACTGATCGAGGCCTGTCACGAGAATACGCAAAGCAAAAGACCGCCAAATGGCGGTCTTTTTTTTAT
This sequence comes from Thalassospira sp., assembly GCF_002709775.1. Lineage (GTDB taxonomy): Bacteria > Pseudomonadota > Alphaproteobacteria > Rhodospirillales > Thalassospiraceae > Thalassospira. Next base: position 27,715 of record NZ_PAQR01000012.1, on the reverse strand, counting down.
CGCTCAGAGTTCCTTGATGATATAGCCAAGATTGCCGTTGAAATGATCAATCTCGGTTGCAAGCGCCTTTACAGGGTCAGCGACGTCGCTTGGCAGCTTGTCTTGTGAAATCGCCGCAATCTCGCGCGTTAAAAGATCAGCTCGCGCCTTAAGGCCATTGGCAAGGCGGGTGTCGGCATTCCCCAGCAACCAACCCATGACTTTATCGCGCAGTTCTTCAAGGTTTTGCAGATCCGGGTCGGGTGAGGCGGCATTGATCCCATAGGGACGCAAGCCAAGCTCAAGCTGTCGCGCAATGCTGCGCAGATTGCCGGCACTGTCATGACACAGTGCCTTAAGCTCGGCGTTCTGGGCAACGGGATAGATCGCCTCGAGACGCAAGGCAAAATCAACCGTGTCACGCATGACATCATTGATTTCATTTCGCTGCGGCAGGGTTTTGTTCCCTGTGCTGTCAGTGCCTTCGATCTGGTCGACAAAGCTGTTAGGCGCAAATACCGGCAGGATCCCGGCATGAATGGAAAACAGGGCAGGCAGTTCGCCAATGATTTCCCCGTCGGCCAGAATCGGCGCGCCTTTCTCGCCTTCAACCTTGATGGTGTCGCATTGCATGGTGGTGGCATAACTGCTGTCATCGACCGAACCAAACAAAAGCTCGGCCGCGATATCAAGGCCGCTCAATGTATCGACGCTGTCGCGGATGGCAAACATATGCAAAAGACCGTCTTCGGGGCTTTTGGTTTCACTCGGTCGCAGTCCGCCACCGAAATAGCGGCCATTGGTGATGGTCACCTGGCGCAGTTTCATCGCCTGTGGTTCTTCATCGCCGCAGGTAATGGTCAGATCAAGCGGATCCATTTCATGCCAGCTTTGCCAGTTGGCAACTGCATAGCTGATCGCACCCAAGGTGCGCTTAAGGTCCGGATTGATGCGTTTGCGTGCATCTGCCGGTACCCCGATGCTGGCCGCATTGACAAAGCTTTTTTCATTCACACTGCCGATATCAAGCATGCGGATCTGTCCATGAATGGCCGCGCGCGCGGCATCAATCAGATCATCGGGCAGGGTCAGCGTGCGGGCAAAATCATTTGCCGTGCCAAGCGGGATCGGGATCAGCACGACCTTCTGGGCAATGACGGTATCAAGAACGGCATTAATAGTGCCGTCACCGCCGCCAACGGCGACGATGTCACCGGCGGTGCAGGCGCTTTTGATCCGATCCTTGATGGCTTCGGGATCGTTGCAAAGGGTCAGCTCTGTTGTATAGCCGGCATCCTCAAACACGGTGCGCAGTGGCTGTGCGCCGTTGCCGCGCCAGTCTTCGGGCAGCTTTCCCTTGGTCAGTAGAAGATGAACCTTGCCAGTCAGATCAGAGCTTTTCATGACGATGCACCATGGTTGATAGGGCACAAAAAAGAACCGGCGCCCGAAGGCGCCGGCGTATCATATCACATTGACATGATTAGGATATCGTCGCGCGCAACATCCATGCTGCTTCTTCATGGACACCGATGCGCTCGGTGAGCATGTCTGCGGTTTTGACGTCCTCGACGTCTTCGGCGGCCGCGACACCCTTACGGAGCAAGCGGGCCATTTTTTCATGGTCGTCGACCAGTTCCTTGACCATGCCTTCGGTCGGAAGCAGTTCCGTCTGATCATCGATCACGGAGTTGTTCATCATCTCGCTCAGGCCGGTCGGTGCCGAGAAGCCGATTGCACGAATGCGTTCTGCCATATCGTCAATCGCGGTATTGAGATCTTCGTAATGCTCCTCGGTCATTTTATGGAGCGAATAGAAGGTCGGGCCAACCACGTTCCAGTGAACGCCACGAATTTTGGCATACAGTACATGCGACGATCCAACGATCTGCGTCAGCATTTTCGCCAGTTCGCGACGATCCTTGCGGTCCACGCCAGTCTCGACGGGAAATTCCTTCGCAACGGTCTGCATACTGCTATGTGCCATAACTAAAACTCCTTTTGTTTACTGCGCGCCCGAGAAATCGGTGAATGCATCATGGTTGATGCGTCGTACCCCGCTTCGTGTGTGGGCGCTTACCATCGAAAACGTCGATTTCGACAAAAGGTTCCATGAAATAAAATTAACACAATCGGAACATTCTTTCGCACCATCCGTTGTTTAGTGTAAGCAGCGCGCAAGTAATTGTGCTGCACTTGTTTAATAAGGAGGTTGTGATGCTGAACAAGACTATGCTGATGATCGGTACTGTACTTATGTCTGTTTCTGTTATGACGCCGGCATATGCCGGGTCTGCTTCATCAGATGACACGATGAAAACCGATGATGCATTGAAGTCCGATGCCAACGAGCTGGGCAACGAGATTGCTGCACAGTATGAGGACGCCAAGGACTTTACGTTCGAGCAGAAAGAAGACTTTCTTGCCTGGGTCGACACCAAGACCGACCAGCTTGGCGAGCAGTATGACGATGTTTCCGCACGGGTCGCCGACGACAGTGAAGAAGCCGTCGACGAACTGGCAGAAGCATGGGATAGCGCAAGTGACGAACTGAGCGATGCGCTTGAAAATGCCAAGGATGCATCTGCGGAAACCTGGGAAGATGTGAAGGCCAATACCGTAAATGCGCTTGAAGATGCGCAGAAGGCCATCTCGGACAGTCAGACCGCCGAATAAGACGTCACAACCTGAACTCGGCGGTTTGACGTCCGAGGTTAGCAGCCCGCCCGGCTTCGGGCGGGCTGCTTTTTGTTTGGGGCAGTAAGACGCTAATAAGGAACAGTGAATGTCGAGCGACGAGAAACAATCAGGACAACGGATAAGGCGCGCGTTCGATTATGCGCAGACCCGTCTTGCGAAACTTGCCGAAGGCCGCAAGGGACTGGGCGGTATATCCGTGGCATCGTTCCTTGAAACCACCATTATCCCGATCCCGATCGAAGTCATTGTCGCCCCGATCATGGCGGCATCGCGTACGCGCGGCTTTATTGTTGCAACGGTAACGTTGGCGGGCAGCGTGCTGGGGGCACTGGCGCTTTATCTGCTGGCCTGGATTCTGTTTGATGAATTTGCCCAGCCGCTTATTGATATGGTCGGTGGGCAGCAGCAATTTGATGATTTGCAAGGTCAGTTTGAAGAAGGTGGCTTCTGGGTGGTGTTTGCCATCAGCATTACACCGGTCCCGATGCAGATCGCAGCCCTCGCCGCCGGGGCGGCGTCCTATCCGTTCTGGCTGTTCGTGATTGCGATTACGGTGTCACGCGCGCTCAGATACTATGGATTATGGTTGCTGGTTCTGGGGTTTGGTGCGGGAATTGCCCGAATCTTCGAAGGGCGAAAGCCTGAACTCGGGCGTGAAAGCCCGTAATTTCGGTTTAAAATATCTGCGAAATACAAAAATCCCCGGCTTTGGCCGGGGATTTTTGTTGGGTAAATCAAATTTTTTATTCCGGCTCGATACGGAAATCGCTGGTGCTTTTGCCCTCGGTATCGGGATCATCGATGTCCTCAGCGATCAATCCGCGGCGAATAAGTTCGCGGATTGCGGCCGCGCGGGTCGGCATTCGATGGTCAAATCGCCAGTCATCAATGACTTTCAGCTCGTCGTCATCAAGCATGATCTGGAGCTTTTCTGTTCTCTTCGACGTCGGCACTTAGGGGTTTCCTGTCATTTTCAGGGGTTCTTAAAACCGCCTGAAGCCATTGAAAATCAAAGCGTTCAAGAATTTTGGAGTAACTTACGTTACCGCTGTTTGTTCCATAACACAACCATCTTGCTGAATATGTGTCAGTTCGATGTCTGATGTAAGTAATGTAAAGTAATCATAAGTCGTAAATAAGGTAAAGTGATCAAGTGAATTACGTTGTGTAAAGTAAGTGTGTTCATGGTGTTGTGTAGTATATGTGTGTTCCTTGTGTTGCCTAAGTAGAGCATACGATTTTACTTTTATTTTTATTTTGGTTTGTTACGGTCAGCTCATCCGAACAAGGAGGTTGTGATGTCTGAACAAGTGATGAACGAAATCGAAGATCATGTCCCTGCGCTGCGCCGTCATGCGTATCGTCTGACCGGCAGCACCGATATGGCACAGGACCTGGTCCAGGACACGCTGTTGAAAGCCATCAGCAAAAAGGACCAGTTCGAAGAGGGCACCAGCCTGAAAGCCTGGTTGCACCGTATTCTGTTCAACACGTTCATTTCCGGAAAACGTCGTGAAAAGACACGTGGCCCGCAGGTCGATTGGGATGATCTTGGCGACGTCTATGGTCACGGCAGCAATCAGATGGCCCGTCTGCAGCTTCGTGATGCGGACCGTGTGCTTGAAAGCCTGCCCGAGCAGGAACGCGAAGCCATCATGCTGACGGCTGTTGATGATGTGTCCTATCAGGACGCCGCCGATCAGATGTCAGTCGAGATCGGTACCGTTAAGTCCCGCGTGGGTCGGGCGCGTCGCAAACTGCGCGCATCGGTTGGTCGAATCGAAGCCCGCGAACACGCATCACGTTATGTCTCGGAGGCAGCATGATATGAGCCCAGTTCTTGCGATATATGGCAAAGAGCACATTCTTGCCTATGTACGCGGGACGCTTGAAGACGACGAAGAAAAACAGGATATCGAAAGTCTGGTCGAAAGTGACCCACGTGCTGCGAAGATTGTGCTTGAGTTGGAGCCGGCCGAGTTAGGTGACCCATGGGCACTTGATGATGCTGTGCAACGACGATTGAAAAAGTTGCAGCAGATCGCAGACGAGCACCGATATTCTGGTTTGATGCCAGGGGATGTCAAAATTGATCATGCATCAAATTGAATTGACATAAATGACCAATGGTCATATAAGGATTGCACATCAGGGTTGATCGTCTTTTCCCTCAACGTCTAAGGCCCTTCCCTGAAATTGCCGAAACCGTCCCCCGGTTTCGGCATTTTTTTTGCCTGCGTTTCCCAGCCGCGCCGATTTATACGGGTGTGTTTATGAACACCGGGTCGGTTATGGCGGGCTCCTCAAAACTGTCATTTGGAATTTTTGAAAATAAATCCGACATATAGGTCATAAGCTTCTGAAACTTCCGGGAAAGGTTTGATCTGATATCCTTTCGATTGTCTCAAATCTGGCGTTTTGACGTCAGGATTGAACGAGATGGCAAAGTTTTCGGTTGTCAGAAGACGGGCGGGCGGTGATAAATCTCTCGCTCCAAGGGCTTTTGTCATTGATCCGTCGCTGTTTTATGCTTCGTGATCTGGCAGACGACCCAAACAACAATAACAAAAAGGAGCATCCAATATGGTTTCTGAAGTCCACGGATCGGTACGCGATCTGTTTGAATTTACCGACGCCGACAGGGCACTTGCGCGCATCAAGGACATTTATGCGACCGGTGCCAATGCCGTCCAGGAGGCCTTTAACCGTTTCGGTCAAGGCCAACAATCTTCCCCGGTACGTGCCTATTATCCGTATCTCGGCATTGAAGTGCCGCCGGAAAAGTTGCATGTCGAAAGCACGCTTTCATTCGGCGCACCGCGCGATCCGGGTGTGTATGGCACGACCCTGACCCGTCCGGACCTGTTTGAAGAATATTACCGCGAGCAGATCGAACTTCTGCTGAAAAACCATGACGTTCCGGTCGTGGTAGGTGTATCGGACCGCCCGATCCCGTTGCCGTTCCTTGTCGAAACCGCAACCGACAGCATAGGCCCGAACGATATTCGTCCGATGCAGTTGATCTTTGATATGCCGGATCTGGCGCGCACCGATGATGATATCGCCAATGGTGTTCATTACGGATCGAACGCAACGCCGGGGCCAAAGCCGCTGTCGCTGTTTTCCGGCGAACGTGTCGATTACTCGCTCGCACGTTTGCGCCATTACACGGCAACCGCACCTGAGCATTTCCAGAAGTTTGTCCTGTTCACCAACTATCAGCGCTATGTCGATGAATTCATCGAATTCGCCAAGGAACAGCTCGAAGACCCGAAAAGCCCCTATGTCGCCTTTGTCGAACCGGGACCGAAGGTCAGCGTGCGCAAAAACGCACCAAAGGACTGGGTAGAAAGTGGTGAAGCGGTCAAGCAACTACCGCAAATGCCGTCCTATCACCTGATCCGCGAAGACGGTCTTGGTGTTACCTTGGTCAATATCGGTGTCGGCCCGTCAAACGCCAAAACCGCGACGGATCATATCGCGGTTCTGCGGCCGCATTGCTGGTTGATGCTGGGGCACTGTGCCGGTCTGCGGCGCAGCCAGTTGTTGGGTGATTATGTTCTGGCCCACGGTTATGTCCGTGATGACCATGTCCTTGATTCCGACCTGCCGCTGTGGATTCCGGTGCCGCCGATTGCCGAGGTGCAAGTGGCATTGGCAGATTCGGTCACCAAGATTACCGGCCTTAAAGGCCGTGAAATGAAGGCCCGCATGCGCACCGGGACGGTTGCCACCACCGATAACCGGAACTGGGAACTACGTTATAGCGAACTGTTCGTTCGTCTTAACCAGTCGCGTGCCATCGCGGTTGATATGGAAAGTGCGACCATTGCCGCCAATGGTTTCCGCTTCCGTGTGCCGTACGGCACGCTTCTGTGTGTTTCGGATAAACCGGTGCATGGCGAGTTGAAATTGCCGGGCATGGCCAACAATTTCTATCGTCAGCGCATTGGACAGCATTTGCAGGTCGGGCTGGATACGATTGACACGCTCCGTCAGGACGTCAATCAGCTTCATTCCCGCAAGCTGCGCTCCCTTGATGAGCCCGCCTTCCGCTAGGCGATTTTCGGGCAATACGTCCGGACGTTAAAACTAAAACCCCGCCTGTGGTAAAATGCCGCAGGCGGGGTTTTGTTATGAAAATGTGACGAATGGCCACATGGCGGCTTTTGACTTTGCTGCCTTTCGCTGATTGCGTATGGTCAGGCGAAATCAGGGTAGGGCAGGAAAACACATGCCAAACGCGACGTCACAAAACGAAACTTCAGGCGGTCCTGGGGGCAGCCAAACCTCATCATTGCCGGTGGGCGGCGTTGGTCTGTGGCAGATATTCCTGATTTTCCTGCGGCTTGGGCTGACAAGCTTTGGCGGGCCGGTCGCCCACATTGGTTATTTCCGTGAAGAGTTTGTGGCGCGCCGTAAATGGCTGAGCGATGCGCGTTATGCCGATCTGGTCGCACTTTGCCAGTTCGTGCCGGGACCTGCCAGCTCGCAAGTTGGCATGGGTATTGGCATGGCGCTGGGTGGCTTGCGCGGATCTCTGGCGGCCTGGCTTGGTTTTACCATGCCCTCTGCCATTGTGTTGGCAGCGCTTGGGATGGCGTTTGTCGGATTTGATCTGGGCAGTGTCGAAGGCATCATTCGCGGCCTGAAACTGGTGGCGGTTGGTGTCGTGCTGCATGCACTTCTTGGCATGGCGCGCAGCCTGTGTCCGGATGTGATCCGTGCCATTCTTGCCGTTCTGGCGGCTGCGATCATGATCGCCAGTGATACGGTTCTGGCCCAGTTTGGTGTCATCCTTGGCGGCATGTTTGCCGGTTTCGTGTTGCTGCGTGGCAAGGTTGCCGGGGATGTCGATTCTGGTCATGCACCGCGTTCGGCCAAGGGGGCGGTGATTGCCCTTTGTGTGTTCTTTGCCCTGCTAGTCACGTTGCCGGTTCTGGCGGAACTTGATCCCACCGGTTTGTTTGCCGTGATTGATGGCTTTTATCGAAGTGGTGCCTTGGTATTTGGCGGCGGGCATGTGGTTTTGCCACTGCTTGAAAATGCCGTGGTTGCACCGGGCTGGGTGGATGCTGAGACCTTCCTTGCCGGCTATGGCGCGACGCAGGCCGTCCCCGGTCCGATTTTTACCTTCGCAGCCTATCTTGGTGCGGCCCTGCATACCGGTTCAGGTGGCAGTGGTCTGGCGATCAGTGCACTGACGTCGCTTGTGACTTTGATCGCGATCTTCTTGCCAGCCTGGCTGTTGGTCGTGGGGCTTTTGCCATTCTGGGATCGGGTGCGCCATGTACCGTCAATGCGCGCCGGATTGATGGGAGTGAATGCTGCCGTCGTCGGTTTGCTGGCGGCGGTTCTGTATGATCCGATCTGGACGGGTGCCAATCTGGATATCTTTGATATCGGCTGTGTTGTATTGGTCTTTGCAATTTTGCAGTGGCGGATCGCACCGGTCTGGGCTGTGGTCGGGGCCGGTGCCGTGATCGGCTATCTTGTCGGGATTTTCTAAGCGCTAGCCGTCATTTACTTCGGTTGCCGCGTCTTCCCCGCCTTCCGGATTTTCGGCATCAGGTTGCGGCAGATCGGCCTTGTCGGGGAACACTGCCGTCAGGTCGGCGATGAACTTGCGCAGGTCAAAGGCACTGCGATTGCGCGTCACACCAAACCGGACAACCACCAGATCGCGCGACGGAATGACCGTCATCGATTGACCATCATGACCAAGCGAGAAAAAGGCATCTTCGGGCAGTTGGGTGATGTCATCACGCGGGGTGCCGTCCTCGTTCCGGCTGCCGGGTAGATCAAGCCACCAATGCGCCCCATAAAGGCCATAGGGGTCTTCTGCCGCCGGGCTGGTGGAATAGCCAACCCAGCCTTCCGGCAACAGGCGCTCGCCATCCCACACGCCATCTTGCAGGAACAGTTGGCCAATCTTGGCCCAGTCGCGTGCGGATGCATGCATGAAGCTTGAGGCGATAAAATAGCCTTCCGGGTCGGTTTCAATTACCGCACTGCTCATGCCCAGTGGGCGGAACAGAAGTTCGGTCGGGCGGCTTAGATATGTTGTGCGCGATCCGCTCAGATTGCGGATCGCAGCGGACAGGATATTACTTGCCCCGGAATTATAGGCGAAATTGCTGCCCGGCGTATTTTCAAGCGGCATGGAAACGGCGTAGCCCGCCGCAGCCGGTTCGATAAACAGCATTTGGACCACATCAGATAACGGATTGGCGTAGCTTTCATCAAACTCAAGCCCGCTTCGCATGCGAAGCAAATCATCATAATTGATGGTCGCGCGCGGGTCGTTTGGTTCGGCCTGCCATTCATTGATCAGAACCGGGTCCTGAAGATGGGAAATCATGCCTTCAAACCGCATGCGGCCAAGGATGACATTAAAAACGCTTTTGGTCATCGACCAGCCCGGCAGCGGCGTTTCGGCTGTGATCCCCTCGGCATAACGTTCGGCGACAACCTTGCCTTCATGCAAGATAACAACCGCGCGCGTGCGGCGTTCCGGATGCAGGCCCGGCTCATCCATGACATCAAACAGGATGTTATTCAGCGCCCGGCGGTCCACATTGGCCGGCGGCGGGGTCGTCAGAAGCGGCTTGGCGGCAACCGGTTTCATCACCGGGGTGGCATTGCGCAACTGGGCGATATGATCAGCATCATCGGCCAATGTGCACCCCAGATTCGGGCGATAGACCGCAAAGCGCTTGCGAAAGCCAAACGCATGGGCGCTCACGGTCTGATTGCGCAGGTCCACATTGGTCGTGATCAGCGATAACAGGGGATTATTGTCGGCAAGAATATCGACATCACGTGCACGGGTTGATGTGAGGCCATTCACAAAAATGGCAGAGCACATGATCTTTGCGCTATAGGCCGCACCGACGGGTGCCAACCAGATGAAAAACACAGCCAGAACAGACAGGCCGATCAATATCAGTCCGATAAAGATGGCCTTGATCAACTGCATTCCACTTCCCTAAATCTTTTTGACTTTGTTGGGGTGGAAAGGGTCGCCTGCTTCGCGGGATAGGTCAAGCCACCGTATCGTATAGTTTCAAAATGAATTTCGTCTAATGAACACTGCCTAACCCTGCTTGCGCAGCGAGATCAGGAAGCCAGCGAAGTAAAATCCGCCCAGAACGGCTGCCGCCCCGACCCAGCCATTCTGGTCAATCATCGCCCCGGCAAAGGGCGGGACAATGACGACAAAAATCTCGGCAAACTGGGCCAGCATCCCCTGCAGGGCCGGCATCGAAAGGCCGTCTTTGGCGATCTTTGGTAACAGGGCAAAGCAGGTCCCGGCAACCGCCCCCTGACAGATGTTAAAGATGATCAATGCGGTGATGCTGATCGGGACCGAGGTGCTGACAAACAGGGTCGAAATTGCAATCGCCATGACTGGCAGGAACAACATCAGGATCGTCCTGCCCGAAACATCCCGGCCCAGAACGGTGCCTGCGGCAACACTGCCGACGACATTGCCGGCAATTGCGGTGGTGCCGATGATCCCGGCTGACAGCGCAATGCCGATATCAAGATTATCGGCGAGCATCGCGGGCATGAAGGCAAGGGCGGCTGACGTTGCCCCGGCAAAGGCGGCAAAGGTCAGTGCGACCTGAAGGGCTGCACGGGATTTCAAAACACCGATCACACCCAAAAGCAGTGATCGGCGCGTGCTGCCGGTTTCGGGTTTATCCATGAAGGCCAAAAGGGGCAGTAAAGCAAAGATCGGCAGGGTGCAGGCACCAACCGCCAACCGCCAGTCAAGCCAGGTCACCACAGCCGCACTGATCCAGTTGCCGACCGCAATGCCGACCGGAATGAAGGTGCCCCAGATACTCATGGCCATGGCGACCAGTTTCGGGTTCTTGAATGCGGCCATCCAGCTTGGCGCACCAACAACAATCAGAAGGTAGCCAACACTGGTGACAATCCGCCCCACATATAAAAGGGAGCTCACGCTTGCGGTGGCAAAGATCAGCGCACCCAAAATCATCATCACACCGCCAAGTACCAGTGACTTGCGCAATCCCGCACGTGCGGCCCAAACCCCGGCTGGGATGGCGCACAGCGCACCGGCGGCGGTAATCAGCGATGCCACCAAGCCAAATTCCGCCTGGCTAAGTCCAAAACCGGCCCGCAAATCCGGTGCAATCGGCCCAATCAGCCCGACCTGCATCGAGGCGGTCAGTCCAAGTCCATAAAGAACAATAACAGCGGTGATGGGGGGCATCGGTCAATTCCGTGGGGCAGAGGGCAGCGGGGCGAGTGAATTGATTACCCGATTTGCCCCACTGAACGCCACGTATGAAATATGCGCGCCGCGATCAGACGTGATTTGGCTGCTGATCAAAGCCGGTGGTCAGGCGAACTGCCGTGCCATCCGACAGGAAAAAACGCTCCCACAGGATATAGCTATCGACAATCCGCAATGGATCGCCGTCCCGGCGGGAGTTCTCAAAGGTCAGGTGATCGGTCTGATCTTCGTGCCAGCCCAGATCATGCAGGCTTTTTTCGGCCGACGCGATTTCCGGCGTGGCAAACCGCCAGAGCGAGGTGCCCAGCAACGGGGTAGCATCGCGTTGCCATTCGGCCTCGCGCGGGCTTGATACACACAGTAAACGATGAGATCTATCTTCGATCAGATGTACGCGCTGGGAAGACTGCATTACCAGCCGCTTGATCGCGTGATCCAGGCGGAAATTGCGTTTGCGCGTCATCATCTGATGGATCAGGTTATATTGCAGTGGGGCCGGGCTTTGCGCACCGCTTTCCCAGCGCGATACAGTTGCCTGCGTCACGCCAAGAATATCGGCCAGACGCGATTGCTTGATATCGCTTGTGCGCCGCCACTGGCGCAAAAGGCGGCCAAAATCCTTGTCTGGTGCGATGGCTTCAGGCAGGCGTTTCATATCGATCAACCAATTCAGAAGATCTTTAAATCTAGCACAGAATGAACTGCTCGGCAGCCATGCTGCGATCAGGCAGAAAAGCGCCCGATATCAATCTGGCAGCGGCCATATTTGCGACTGTCGCACAGATCAAACCCATCAAGGGTGATTTCCAGATCACGCGGATCGCGTTCGGCGACGATCAGGGTGTTGCCATCAATCCAGCCTGCCTTGGCAAGGGCTGTGATGCTGGGCGCGATCAACTCTTTGCCATAAGGCGGATCCAGAAACACCATGCTGGCAGGCTGACTGGCGCGCGGTGGCTTGGTGGCGTCTGCACGCTGGGTGCGGGCCTGATCCGAAATGCGAAGAGCTTCGATATTCTGGTCAATAATCGCAATCGCCTTGCGGTCATTATCAAAGAACACTGCCTGATCAGCACCACGTGAAATGGCCTCAAGGCCAAGCGCGCCGGACCCGGCAAAGGCATCAAGGATGATGCCGTCATAAAGCGGATTGAAGTCGTCCTCATACCAGCGCGATGCATGGGAAAGGATGCTAAACAGTGCTTCGCGCACGCGATCCAGCGTCGGGCGCGTGTCGCGTCCTTCCGGCGCGCTCAAGACCCGCCCGCGATGGGTGCCGCCAACAATCCGCATTGACCTTAGTCCTTCTTGCCGCCGCGCGGGCGGTTGCCTGCGGGCTTGCGGCCGGTTGGCTTGCCGCCGGGTTTGTTGGCTGGTTTACCACGCGCGCCATCAGGGCTGCTATTTCGTCCTGCCCCGCGTCCTGCGTCACGTCCACCTTCGCGTGCGCCATCACGACCGCCGGCCGCCTTGCCATCCACGCTGTAACGACCGCGGCCCTTGTTGGTCGGGCGTGCCGATCCGCGTTCTTCGCGCATATCGCGTTCCTGCCGACCCGCGCCGGATGCGGGTTTACCACGTCCACCTGCACGCGGTGCAGCGCCAATGCGCGGACCTTTGCGGGCCGAACCGGAACGTTCGCGGGTTTCGCGCTGTTCGGTCGTGTCATCGGCATTTGCGTTGGCATTGGCGTTCGGGCCGCCTTGCGGGCGTTTGCGCTGGGCCGGTTGGCCAAAGACGGTGCGGGGTGCCTTCGGGCGCGCGGTGCCGCCACGGGCAACCGATTTCTTTTCGGAAACCTTGGAATAGTCGCCCTTGAAGAAGGCAGCGAGCTGTTCCTTCATGACTTTGCCAGTGACTTCCTCGCACTCGCCGGGTGCGAGATTGCCCAGCTGGAACGGTCCATAGGAAACGCGCATCAGACGCGTCACTGGCCAGCCAAGATGTTCCATGACGCGGCGGATCTCGCGGTTCTTGCCTTCGCGCAGTGTTACGGTCATCCAGGCATTGGTGCCTTTCTGAACGTCGACCTCGGCATGGATGGAACCGTAATTAACCCCATCGACCGTGACACCATCTTCAAGCTGTTTGAGCTTTGCCTGGTCGATCTGACCATGCACGCGCACACGATAACGGCGCGCCCAGCCGGTGGCAGGCAGTTCAAGATAACGGGCGAGCTCGCCATCGTTGGTTAGCAGCAGCAACCCTTCGGAGTTCAAATCAAGCCGCCCGACCGAAATCACGCGCGGCACATAGCTTGGCAGATGTTCAAAGACCGTATCGCGGCCCTGTTCGTCGCGGTGGCTGGTGACCAGACCGCGCTTTTTAAACAGGCGCCAAAGACGCGGCTTTTCCTTTTCCGGCAGCGGCTTGCCATCGACGATGATTTCGTCTTCGTCGGTGACGGTCACGGCCGGGCTATCAAGCTTCTTGCCATTGAGGCGCACAAGCCCCTCGGCGATCATGCGTTCGGCATCGCGGCGAGAGCAAACACCAGAACGCGCAATGCGTTTGGCAATGCGTTCGGGCTTGTTGTCATCCGGGGTGGTGTTTTTGTCGCTCATTTGCGGGCCTCGGAAATCAGGGCGTCGAAAATCTTCGCATCGCCCGAACTGATATGGAATTCGGGATGCCACTGGACCCCGAGACAATAACGATATTTCGGATGTTCAATCCCCTCGATCACGCCATCGGGCGCATAGGAATTGATGATTACATCCGGGCCAACCCCTTCAACCGCCTGATGGTGGGCGGAATTGACCGACAGTGTTTTCACATCGCCAACGATCTTGGCCAAAAGCGTATTCGGTTCAACTGTGACATCATGGCCCGGCTCGTTGCGCGGGTTTGGCTGTTCGTGCGGCAGGCAGTTCTCAACGCTATCAGGGATATGCTGGATCAGCGATCCACCCAGAATAACGTTCAAAAGCTGCTGACCACCACAAATGCCCAGAACCGGCATGTCGCGTTTAAGCGCGCCTTCGGCCATCGCCCATTCAAATTTGGTGCGCCGATCCTTGGTGACAACCGTGTCATGGGTTTCTGTCGCGCCAAACAGGGTCGGGTCAACATCAAACGCACCGCCGGTCACCACCAGCCCGTCAATCAGATCCAGCAGATCGGGCACCAGTTCAACTTCATGGGGCAGGGGCATCGGAATGCCGCCCGCCTCGGTCACGGCACCGGCATAGTTTTCACGCAGCGCATACCACGGGAATTTGGAATATCCGCCCGGTTCTTCGGAATCGAGTGTGATACCAATGATCGGCTTGCGCGTGGTCATGATGAAAACAACCTTGGTGCTGGAGAATTAAAGTTAGCGGGAAACTACCTGTGTAACCCTTTAAGGGCAACGGCAATTCACGCCGATGGTCCATGCGTTCTGTGCAAACAGTCACCGGCAGTGCGCCACCCTGATATAGCTTGCTGGTTGCTTGACCGATGATCTGCTTGCTAGCACTTTGGACCTTAACGCCCTAAAATGAAGTAAAAGCAGGATCAGCCACAAGACGGCCAAATCCTGTCACAAGGCACAAGCGGGATGGAAAGATCATGAGTGCAGACAGCTATATGGACATGGCGCTTGAAGAAGCCCGCGCCGCTGCCAGGCGGGGTGAAGTGCCGGTCGGTGCCGTTCTGGTCGATGCCGATAGTGGCGAGGTGCTCGCACGCGCCGGCAACCTGACCGAGGAAATGAACGATCCAACCGCCCATGCCGAAATCCTCGTGATCCGGGCGGCTGCCGGGGCCAAGGGCGAGCCGAGGCTTCCCAATTGCGATCTTTACGTCACGCTTGAGCCTTGCCCGATGTGCGCGACCGCCATTTCATTTGCCCGCCTGCGCCGTGTTTATTTCGGGGCCTATGATCCCAAGGGTGGCGGTGTGGATCACGGACCGCGCGTATTTGAAAGCACAAGCTGCCATCACCGCCCGGAAGTCTATGGTGGTATTGGCGAGGTCGAGGCTGCCAAGCTTTTGAAGGATTTCTTTGGCAGCTTGCGCTAGTAGGATCTGACTGTTCAGGTAATCGTCGCTGGAACTAGTTTTCCGGCACTTCGCGGAACATCACCATCCCGCCGTGATAGAGCACGTCATCTTCAAAATGACCATCGGCGGTAAAGCCAGTGTCGTCCTGATAGGTGATGTAGTTTCCCGATACCTGATAATCGCCCTGATAGGCGGATTGCCGGGTGCCACGGGCTTCGTCATAGCGGCCATCGGCACGCAATTCCTGACGGATATGACCATCTTTTGTCACCCACATCCCGACATAAGGATGGGGCAGGTTTTCTGTGGTTTTGCGCATTTCCGGCTCCTGTTGGCCAAGGGCTGGTGGTGCGAACACCACCAGCAAGGTTAGAAAGCAGAAGAATTGCTGGCCGGGTTTCATTAGAACGCCGATGCGGTCGGACGCACGATCACCTCGTTAACATCGACGTCTTCGGGTTGATCAAGGGCGTAAAGCACCGCCCGTGCAATCGCATCCGGGGTAAGGGCGATCTGGCGGAACTGGGTCAGAAGCTCCTTACTTGTCGGATCGGAAATATCGTGGCCCAGTTCGGTTTCAACCACGCCCGGTGAAATCGTGGTTACGCGGACATTGGTGCTTTCCTGGCGCAGGCCTTCGGAAATCGCCCAGACCGCGTATTTGGTTGCGCAGTAAACCGCACCACTTGGCACCACAACATGCGCGCCGATTGACGCGGTATTGATGACATGACCGCGACCCTGTTCCTTAAACAGCGGCAAGACAGCAGCAATGCCGTTCAGGACCCCGCGAATGTTGACATTGATCATGTTGTCCCATTCGGCGGTTTTGAGTTCCGACATCGGGGCAAGCGGCATGACACCGGCATTGTTGAAGATCGCGTCAACCCGGCCAAATAGGTTGTTGGCGTGATAGACAAGCGCCTCGACACTGTCGGCATCGGTAACGTCGACGGATCGGGTCATGGCTGATCCGCCGGCGGCCTCGATCTCGGCTGCGATCTCGTTGAGGCGTTCGGTACGACGTGCTGCCAGAACAACCCGTGCACCGTGGTGTGCAAGAAGTTTTGCGGTCGCTTCACCAATGCCGCTGCTGGCACCGGTGATAATGACGGTTTTGTTTTCGACGTAATTGATCGGGTTCGACATGACATCCTCCGTGTGTTTGCGTCACGGGGCATAACTTGTCGTCGAAAACGCGATTCCGAAATACACAGAACTCGAAACCGATTGCCTATTCCTCCAAGTGGCGATCTCTGTGCTTTTCCCGCCCGCCCACGGGTGTATAGTCCGTGAAAGGAAAACCAAGGGATTCTGGATGGAAAACTATCAAAGACTGTGTGAGCTGATTGACAAATACTGCGATACGGATGGCGCGGCCCAGACCGCGATTGATCCGGTGTGGCTGTTTCGTTCAACCGGTCCGTCCCTGAAGGTGCCGACGATTTACCGGCCTTGCCTGTGCCTGATTATCTCAGGCGTTAAGGAAGTCACCCTTGGGGATGAGATGTTTCGATATCAGCGCGGCCAATTGTTGGCAGCGTCGGTGGATCTGCCAATTGTCGGGCATGTCACGGTGGCGAGCACCGATATGCCCTATCGCAGTTTGTCGCTTGATCTTGATGCCCAGATTCTTGGCGATCTGGTGACGAATATGGGCCTTGATCTGGGTGTTGATGGTGACAGCAGTCGCGGGCTTTTTGTCGAGGAAACGTCGCAGGAACTTGTGGATTCCGTCCTTCGCGTTGTTGAACTGCTGGATCGGCCTGATGACATGCAGGTCATGTTACCTATGCTGATCCGCGAAGTGCACTACCGCTTGCTGCGCACAGGTCACGGTATTGAAATCGCACGTCTGGCCATGGGCGGCAGCACCATGCAGCGGATCGCAGCCGTTCTGCGTTTGATGAAGGATAATTTCACCAAGCCGCTTCGCGTCGAGGAGCTGGCAAATCATGCCAATATGAGCCCGTCTTCCTTCCATCACCATTTCAAGCAGGTCACGGCGATGAGTCCGCTTCAGTACCAAAAGCGCCTGCGCCTGACGACCGCACGCCAGATCATGCTGGCCGAAATGAAGGATGCGGCAAGTGCGGCCTATGCTGTGGGCTATGAAAGCACATCGCAGTTCAGTCGCGAATATTCCCGCATGTTTGGCGCCCCGCCGATGCGCGATATCACCGCCATTCTCGGGCAGTCGCGAAATCCGGGTGCACATGGAAATATCCCCGGCAGCCAATTGTGACGACCGGGGATCCAATGTTGGTTTCGTGCGGCGGGTAATTTAGCCCTGCTGCTGATTACTCAGTGCCGGTAAATGCTGGAACATCCAGGTTTCGCTGAGTGGTGCGTCGCCGCGTTTCAGATACATCCGCAGGTCAACCGGATCGGTGCCAGTCGCCTTAAGGTCAAAGGCAGCCCGCCAGATGCGGGTATCCATGATCGGTTCGATCTTGGTGCGGACAATCTCGCCGCGCGAGGATGTCACAACCACTTCCGGGAATTCGCCATAGGCCAGGGTTCCAAGGACCTCGCCCTCGAACTCGACGGAAAACTTGATCTCGTCTTTCGGGCGGTTGGTGCCGGGCTCCCCGCCGCGGCCCATGCGGGTGGCGGTCGCACGCGCCAGTTCCGTGACCGGGAACGGGTTCTGGGCCTGCCAATGCAGGCGGTATTTGAACTGATAGCTGTTGCCCGCCTTGGCCTCGCCATTGGGCACCCAGAAGGCCGCGATGTTATCGTGGATTTCATCGTCGGTCGGGATTTCGATCAACTGAACAGCACCATCATTCCATTCGCCTTTCGGTTCGACCCACAGGCCGGGGCGGCGGTGATAGCGCACACCGTCCAGATAGTTCTTCACATCGCGATCACGTTGCATCAGGCCAAAGCCACGCGGATTATGATCGCCAAAGGCCGACGCGCGGATGGTTTCCGGGTTATTGAGCTGTCGCCAGATGCGCTCGCCACCACCGGTCCAAAGTTCCAGCCCATCTGAGTCGTGTACTTCCGGGCGCCAGTCAAAGCGGAACGATTTGTTCTGTTCGGAATACCAGAACATGCTGGTCAAGGGTGCGATGCCAAGGCGTTCGATGTCTTTTCGGACAAACAGATGCTTTTCAACATCCATCGTCACCCCTTCGCCACGATACAGCAGGAATTTATAGGCACCCGTGATGCTCGGCCCATCCAGCAGGGCATAGACCGTGACCGGGTCTTCGGGATTTTTCGCAGGTTCGATAAAGAACTGACGGAAATCGGGGAATTCTTCCGGGGTCGAGGTTGCGGTATTAACCGCAATGCCGCGTGCTGACAGGCCATATTGGCCCTCATCGCCGATAGCGCGGAAATAGGATGCGCCAAGAAATGCCGCCCAGTCCTGGGTTTTCCAGTCATCGCGCGCCTGATTTTCATGCAGGCGGAAACCGGCAAAGCCGCTATTGGCGGGCAGTTGGCGGGCGATACTGTCTTCGGGCATGTCAAAGTAATCTGGCTTATAGATCACTTCGCGCGCCTGTCCGTTTTCCAGAAGATACATATGCACGGGCTTCGCGAAATACATACCAAGATGGAAGAACGTCAGCGGATAGGTGCCCGATCCGTCGGAAAACGGCGAATGGTCGCGTTTGTAATGCAGCTTGCCATGGGTGTCGTAGTCAATACGCCCGACAATTTCCGGGTTTGGCGCAACGGGTGCTTCATAGGGCTCGGTCGCCATTCCCTTGGCGCGTTCGATCAGGCTGGCAAAATCAAAGCTTTGCGCATTGCCCAGATCAAGCCCAGGGACCTCGGCCATCGCATGGCTATAAAGCGACATGCTCGGCAGGATCAGGCCGGCGGCGGCGATGGATTTCAAAAAGCGTCTGCGTTCCACGGAAGTCGTCATTTTCACCATGTTCCGATGATTGCGTTACCCGGCAAAGCATACCGGGCAGTGTGGAGGTAATCGGGACGAATGATGGCAAATTCAAGGTGACGATGCGCTGGTCTGCTACGAACGCGAAGCGCTTGACGGACAGTGTTATCTGTGTGAAATCAAATTCCTGTCGGTATCCGAACTTCGGATAAAGGGAATTCGATGTGGTTCGGTTTTGCCAGACCATTGACCGAAGCTGCCCCCGCAACTGTAGGCGGTGAGCATTTTCTGATTTCGCCACTGGGTGACGCCCGGGAAGGCCAGAAAATGCAGTGACCCGTGAGCCAGGAGACCTGCCGACATGAACACGACGGACCGGGCGGCGTGCCCCGGAGGATGTCGGTACATGTCGCGTTATGCGCAGGTTGGAGATCATTCAACCGGCGTTTAATCCCGAACATTTCCCGTCATTTTTCAGCACACTAGCCAGTCCCTTGACGATGGTAACTTTGATGTTATGTTATAACATAACATGTATCGAGGCAGGTTGATTTCATTCGATAAGAAGGGTTTTCGATCAGCCTCCGTGAAAGGACAATGACGTGAAGATAATCAACAGACAGGGTCTGGCAGTCGGGGTGATTGCTGCTGGACTGGCATTCATCAGCTCGGCTGCGCAGGCAACCGATTATCCGCTGACGCTTGAGAATTGCGGGCGAAGTGTGACTTTTGAAAAGGCGCCGGAACGGGTTGTCTCGCTGGGGCAAAGCAATACCGAAATCCTGTATCGGTTGGGACTGGCTGACAAGGTTGTCGGAACGGCTGTCTGGTTCAATCCGGTGGCCGAGGAATACCGCGAAGCCAATGCCAAGGTAAAGCGCTTGGCAGACAATGACCCCAGCTTTGAAAGTGTTGTTGGCCAGAAACCCGATCTTGTGACCAACCAGTATCAGTGGCATGTCGGTCCGAACGGTGCGGTCGGCACGGTCAAGCAGTTCAACGAACTTTCCATTCCGGTCTATACCGCACCGGCCGATTGTGTCGGCAAGGATAACAGCACGGGCGGGGATGGTACGCGCCTTGATGCGTTTTCGATGGATCTGATCTATCAGACGATCAGCGAAATGGCCCTGATTTTTGATGTTGAGGACCGCGGTGAAAAGCTTGTCGCCGACCTGCGCGCGCGTGAGCAGGCGGCGCGCGCCAGTGTCGAAACCATCGACGGTAGCGGTATCAGCGCCCTTTTCTGGTTCTCAAGTGCCGAGATCGATGTTGATCCCTACGTTGCAGGCCAAAAAGGCGCACCGGGCTATATCGCCAATATCCTTAATGTCCGGAATGTCATCGCAAGCGATGATGAATGGCCGAAAGTCGGTTGGGAAACCATCGCACGTGCCAACCCGGACATCATCGCAATTGGCAAAATGGCTCGCCGCCGTTTTCCGGCTGATGATTGGGAGCTGAAAATGAAGTTCCTGAAAACCGATCCGGTGACCAGCCAGATGGATGCGGTTCTCAATGACCGGATCGTGGTGCTTGATGCAATGTCGATGAACCCGACCATCCGCACCATTGACGGTATTGAACTGATGGCCAAGGCGGTTGTCGATCTGCGCCAGAGCCAAATCAATTGATCGCCCTGTTATTTTCGGTAACCGGACGTCGCACCAGCGCAGCTTTTGCTGCGCTGGTGTTGCTTGGCCTCGCGCTCGCCTTTGCGGCGTCGGTGGGGGAAACATCCATCCCGATCCGCACGGTGATGGACACCATCGCGAACCATGTATGGGGTGCCGGTAACGCGGTTGATCCGATTGATGCCGGCATCGTCTGGAACTATCGCCTGAGTCGCGCGGTGGTTGCTGCGTCCTGCGGCGCGGCATTGGCACTGTCTGGTGCCGTGCTGCAGGCGCTTTTGCGCAATGCCCTTGCCGATCCCTATTTGCTGGGCATTTCCGCCGGTGCCTCTACTGGCGCGGTCAGTGTCGCCATTCTTGGTGTCGGGGCGGGGATGTTTGGCATGTCGGTTGGCGCATTTATCGGCTCGGTCGTGGCATTTGCCTTTGTCTCGCTGCTGGCGCTGCAGGCCGGGCGCGGGACCGGTGCGATCATTCTGGCGGGTATTGCAGGTGCCCAGCTTTTTAACGCGCTGACCTCGTTTATCGTCACAAAGTCCGCGAGTGCGGAGGAAGCCCGGGGCATTATGTTCTGGCTTTTGGGCAACCTTAGTGGCGTGCGCTGGCCGGATGCTTCGCTTGCTCTGCCGGTCGCCATTGTTGGCTTGCTGGTGTGTCTTTGGCATGCGCGTGCGCTTGATGCCTTTACCTTCGGTAGGGATTCGGCAGCATCACTTGGCGTGCCGGTACGCCGCGTTTACGTCATCCTGATAGGTATCTCGGCCCTGATGACGGCGGTGATGGTGAGTATCGTGGGCTCTATCGGGTTTGTAGGGCTGGTTATTCCGCATGCGGCGCGCTTCTTTGTTGGCAATCGCCATGGGCTTTTATTGCCCTTGTCAGCATTGATCGGCGCGCTTTTCCTGGTTGGCGCAGATGTGATTTCCCGGGTGATTGTCCCCGGTCAAGTTCTGCCAATCGGGGTGATTACGGCCCTTGTGGGCGCGCCGGCCTTCGCGCTTATTCTCTGTCACGGAAGGGTTTTGCGATGACGTTGGAGCTTCGCAATGTCGGCTGGTCCGTCGGGTTTCGAAAAATCGTGCGCGAAGTGTCCCTGCGTGTCGAGCCCGGTGAATTTCTTGGCGTGATCGGGCCAAACGGATCGGGCAAGACCAGCATGATGTCAGTGCTGGCGGGCATTCGTGCGCCAAGCGATGGTGTGGCGTTGCTTGATGATCAGCCAATGGGCAAGGTCGGGCGGCGTAATCTGGCGCGCCGGATCGGCTTTGTCGAACAGCAGGCCGATACCATCGATCGCATCACCGTGCGTGAAGCCGTATCACTTGGGCGCACACCCTACCTTAGTTTGCTGTCTCCCTGGTCCGGGATGGATGACGAGATTGTCGCCAACGCACTTGAAAGCGTTGCGATGGGCGGCATGGCTGATCGTATCTGGCACACATTGTCAGGTGGGGAAAAGCAACGGGTTCATATCGCGCGTGCACTGGCACAGCAACCTGATTACCTGCTGCTTGATGAGCCGACCAACCATCTTGATATCCGTCATCAGCTTGGACTGCTTGAGCTGGTCCATGATTTGCCGGTGACGGTGGTTGCCGCCTTGCACGATCTTAACCACGCAGCGCTGTTTTGTGACCGGATCGCGATGATGGATGGCGGGAGGCTGATCGCGATTGGCACTCCGGCCGATATCCTGACCAGCAAGAATTTGCGCGACGTCTTTGGTGTTGAGGCCGATGTCGAAACCGCAAGCAACGGTCGCTGTCACATCCGCTATCGGGTCGGTGGTGCGCTGGATATGGATGTTGAAACGAAGAAAGGCCGGGTTGCGTGACCCGGCCTTTCTTTATTCTGGATCTTTGATCCGATTATTTCTGTTCGCGGGCAACCGCGCGCCAGCCGATATCACGGCGGCAGAAACCACCATCCCAGTCAATCGCATCAACTGCTTCATAGGCGCGTTTCTGGGTTTCGGTCACGGTCGCACCACGTGCAGTGACGCCAAGAACGCGTCCACCGGTGGCGAGCAACTTGTCGCCATCCATCTTGGTGCCGGCATGCAGGACCTTGACCTTGTCCATCGCATCGGCCGCAGGGACATTTTTGATCTCGGTACCTTTTTCATAAGACCCCGGATAACCCTTTGCAGCCATGACTACGACCATGGCGGTTTCGTTGTGCCATTCCGGTTTGACGGTATCCAGCGTGCCGGTTGCCGCACCATCGAGGATATCAAGCACATCTGATTTCAGACGCGTCATCAGAACCTGACATTCCGGATCGCCAAAGCGGATGTTGTATTCGATCAGTTTCGGATTGCCTGCATCATCAATCATCAGACCGGCAAACAGCACGCCCTTGAACGGGTGGCCCTCATTTGCCATGCCCTTGACGGTCGGGATGATGATCTGATCCATGACCTTGGCTTCGACCGCATCGGTAAAGACCGGCGCCGGGGAATAGGCGCCCATGCCGCCTGTGTTCGGGCCGGTATCGCCTTCGCCAACCGCCTTGTGGTCCTGGGCTGCGACCAGCGGAATGACGTTTTCGCCATCACAAACAGCAAAAAATGAGGCTTCCTCACCTTTGAGGAATTCCTCGATCACGATCTCCGCACCGGCATCACCAAACTTGCCGCCCACCATGCATTCTTCAATCGCGGCAAAGGCTTCGTCATTTGTCATACAAATGGTCACACCCTTGCCCGCGGCCAGACCATCGGTCTTGACCACAATCGGTGCGCCCTGTTTCTCGACAAACGCCTTGGCGTCTTTGGGATCGGTAAAACGGCCATAGGCAGCGGTCGGTACGCCGAACTTTGCCACCATATCCTTCATGAAGCCCTTGGAGCCTTCCAGCTGGGCGGCTGCCTTGGAACAGCCGAATGATTTGATGCCTTTGGCATCCAGTGCATCAACAAGGCCAGCAACCAGCGGGGCTTCGGGGCCGACAACGACCAGATCAACCGCGTTGTCCGAGGCAAAATTTACCAGAGCATCAATGTCGCTATCGGAAATCGCAACGCATTCGGCGCTGTCTGCAATCCCGGCATTGCCCGGTGCACACCACAGTTTGGAGATGCGCGGGCTGCGCGCAATCGCCCAGCACAGTGCGTGTTCACGTCCGCCGCCGCCAACGACCAGAACCTTCATGNCTTTATCCTTCGACTTGTCCGATTGCTTGATGGTCCATGCGCGATGAACTAGGCTTGTGCCAAACCCACCCCGCTTAACAAATTATGCGGGCTTTTAGCATAAAGTACCCTTGATGACGCAAGATTTGTTCGACCCTTATGCCCCGGTTCCTGAAACGCCTGTGAAAACAGGAAATGCGCCCGAATTTTCAGTTTCCGACCTTTCGAATGCGTTGAAGCGGACCGTGGAGGATGCCTTTTCCTTTGTTCGGGTGCGCGGCGAAATTTCCGGGTTCAAGCGCGCGGCCAGTGGGCATATGTATCTTGCGCTTAAGGACGACAAGGCGGTGCTTGATGGTGTGTGCTGGCGCGGGCAGGCGGGCAAGCTTGGCCTTGTGCCCGAAGACGGCATGGAAGTCATCGTTACCGGGCGCCTGACAACTTTTCCGGGCCGATCAAAATACCAGATCGTTATCGAGACGATGGAAGTCGCGGGTGAAGGCGCGCTTTTAAAGCTTCTGGAAGAACGCAAAAAGAAACTGGCTGCCGAAGGCCTGTTTGAGCCCGAACGCAAAAAGCCGATCCCGTTCCTGCCCGATGTCATCGGGATTGTCACATCGCCCACGGGTGCCGTGATCCGCGATATCATGCATCGCCTGCGCGATCGTTTCCCGCGCCGGGTTTTGCTATGGCCGGTCCTTGTGCAGGGACAGGGGGCAGCCGATCAGGTGGCCGAAGCCGTGCGCGGTTTTAATGATCTTTTGCCTTATGGCCAGATCCCGCGCCCGGATGTGCTGATTGTTGCGCGCGGTGGTGGATCGCTTGAAGATCTGTGGTCGTTTAACGAGGAAATCGTTGCCCGGGCGGTGGCCGAGTCCGATATTCCGGTGATTTCGGCCGTCGGGCATGAAACCGACACCACGTTGATTGACTTTGTTTCCGATCTGCGCGCGCCCACCCCGACCGGGGCGGCGGAAAAGGCCGTACCAGTGCGCGGCGAGCTGATCGGCCAGGTCGAGGAAGATGGTGTTCGCCTGGCCCAAGCCGTGCGGCGTTTGGGCGTTGAAAAGAAAACGGCACTTGAAAGTCTGGCGCGTGGTTTGGGCGATCCCAAGCGCATGCTTGAGGAACGCAGCCAGACCCTTGATAACTGGGCGGATCGTTTGCCGCACGCAGCGGTCAATGTCACGCAACAAGCCCGGGCGCGGTTGAACGAGGCCAGCGCGCGACTGGTCAGCCCGCGTGAACAGCTTTCGGAAAAACGCGGGCGTCTGGACAATGCGGCGCTTCGTCTGGATGGTGCGATGAAATCCGCTCTTCAGATGCAGCAATCCCGCCTTGATCGGGCAACTGCGGGCCTGCGACCAAGTGATGCCAAGCGTGACGTTGCCAGGGCCGACAAACAGATCATTGATCTTGGTACCCGTCTGCAAGCTGCCATTCGCAATACGCTTAACCGCGAGGCAGAGGGACTTGCCCGCTACGACCGGTTGTTGGAGAGTTATTCCTATCGCAATGTGCTGAAACGCGGTTTCGCCGTGGTGCGTGATAGCGCAGGAAATCTGATTGGCAAGTCGGCTGATATTGTTGCGGGTGAAGGATATGATCTTGAAATGGGCGATGGCGTGACACGGGTGACGGCAGGCGCGGGTGTCGATGTCAAACCCGCTTCTGACACGGGCGGAACTGGGGGTGCTGCCAACACAGAGACATCCTCAGAGCCAGCGACCGCGAAGGCCGAAAAGCCAGCCAGGCCAAAACCGGCAAAGAAGAAAAACCCAAGTCCCAAGGACGATGACAGGCAAGGGAGCCTCTTGTGATGCGTATGACCATTTCCGGCATGCTGGCCGCAGCTGGCCTTCTGATGGTTGGGTTGTCTGCCGAGGCGGCCGAGCCAACCTATCAAGGCCAGTTTGTTCAGGGCGGGATTGTTTTTGGGCAAACCGATGCGGGATCCAAGGTGTTGCTTGATGATGTGGCGATTGACACTATCGCATCGGATGGCCGGTTCGTTTTGGGGTTCCCGCGTGATTACGAAGGCCCAGCACGGGTCAGTGTCCGCCATGCCGACGGCAGTGTTGAGTCGTTCAGTTACGACATTGCTGATCGTGAATTCAATATTCAGCGTATTGACGGCCTGGCACCCAAAATGGTCAACCCCGACCCGGACGTCATCAGCCGCATTCAGGATGATTCGCGCCAGGCGCGCGAAGCGCGAACCGAACGTTTTGCCGAGGATTTCCTGCAAAGCGGCTTTGTCTGGCCGGCAGTGGGCCCGATCAGTGGCGTGTATGGATCACAACGGATTCTGAACGGCGAGCCGCGTGCGCCGCATTGGGGCATTGATATCGCGGTTCCGGCTGGCACGCCCGTCATTGCGCCAGCGGATGGTATTGTGACGCTGGCGCACCCCGATATGTATTTTTCCGGTGCGACATTGTTTGTTGATCACGGCCTTGGCGTTGTGTCGGCCTTTTTGCATCTGTCGGAGATAGATGTGCAGGTCGGTGATGTCGTGCGGCAGGGCGATGTGATCGCCAAGGTTGGATCATCGGGCCGGTCAACCGGTCCGCATCTGGATTGGCGGGTCAATGTTGGGCCAGCCAGAATTGATGCCCAATTGCTGGTCCCGCCGATGGAAGAAGTGCGAAAGACGGCAGACGCCAATAACTGACGGGAAATCAAAATCATGAAAACCCACGGGGCCGTTGCTGCAGGACATTCAGTTACCGCACGTGCTGCGGCCCGTGTGCTTGAAGAAGGCGGCAATGCCTTTGATGCGGTGATTGCCGCAATGTGGGCGGCCTGTGTGGCAGAGCCGGTTCTGGCTTCCCTTGGCGGTGGTGGCTTTGTCATGGCCAGGCCTGCCGGGAAGACGCCCAGGCTTTATGATTTCTTTGTTGAAACCCCGCTTGAAAAGCGATCACGGGAAGACCTTGAATTTGAAAGCCGCCTTGCGACCTTTGCCGGTGGTGTGACGCAGGAATTTCATGGCGGCTATGGATCGGTGGCAACACCGGGCGTGGTCGCGGGTTTGTTCGCGGTTCATGACGATCTTGCCAAACTGCCAATGGCACAATTGGCCGAGCCCGCCATTGAGGCGGCGCGTAATGGCGTCAAACTTGATGCATTTCAACGCTATGTCATGGGGATTGTCGAACCGCTTCTGGCCTTTTCCACAGATAGCCGAAAAGTCTTTGGCAAGGCAGGTAAAACCGATCCCGACAATTTCGAGTTGCTGGATGCCGGTGTGACCCATCGTCAACCCGACCTAGCTGACAGCATTGCCTATTTGGTCGAAAGCGGGGCAGAGGGCTTTTATCAGGGGGACCTTGGTACTGCGGTTGTTCGTGAATGTGCTGACCATGGCGGGTACCTGACAGCACAGGATCTGGCGGACTATCGCGTGTTGGTGCGCGATCCCTTGCTGATCACCGGGCGCAAGGGGCGGTTTGTTTTAAACCCGCCACCGGCATCGGGCGGGGTTTTGGTCGGGTTTGGATTGAAGCTGGCGCGTGAAATGGCGCTGGGGGCATTTGGTTCTGAACGCCATCTTGAAGCGATATCGCGGATCATTCATGCAACAGGTCTTGCGCGTGGGGATCACGGGGCGAGCCCGTCGATTCTGGGCGATGAGCTTTGCGAGCGGTATCGATCGATGATTGGCGAACGTCCGCTTAGTCAGCAGGGTACGACCCATATTTCTGTCGTGGATGCCAAGGGAAATCTTGCTGCAGCGACCATTTCAAACGGATCCACTTCCGGGCGGGTTGTGCCCGGAACCGGCATCATGTTGAACAACATGCTGGGCGAGGCAGATCTTTCACCGGAGGGCTTTCATAACTGGCCATGCGGCGTTCGGATGACCTCGATGATGACGCCATCGCTGTATTTGGGCGAAGACGGGGCATCGGTTGCGCTTGGCTCGGGCGGATCAAACCGTATCCGGTCAACCATGCTGCAGGTTTTGCTTAACATCGATGCTTTTGACATGACTTTGCACGGGGCGATTTCGGCGCCGCGCATGCATGTGGAAGATGATCTTTTATCGGTTGAGCCGGGGTTTGATTGCGCGTTGCTTGATGGCTTAAGCCTTGCCAATCAACAACGCTGGGATTGTGAGGACATGTTCTTTGGCGGCGTACACGCGGCCAAGG
>NZ_PAQR01000011.1 GCF_002709775.1 Thalassospira sp. | reverse complement strand
TGTTGTGCCACGCAAAAACAGCCCGCCTCTTTCCCCGGCGGGCTGTTTCCTTTATTCACTTGGGTTCGAAACATCTCGAAAGGCCTTCGCGTACTGTCAAAGGCGGCTGCCACCCCAAAAGATCCTGGGCTTTGGAAATATCGACCTGAAGCGATCCCAGAACCCTTTGGGCGACAGCTTCTTTGCCGAGAAGTTTCGCCCCGAACATTAGCCAGGACTCTGGCACAGGCACCAACCGGGCTGATTTCCCCATAGTTGAAGCCAACTCACGCAACAGCGTCGTTGTCGAGACATCCGCGCCGTCGCTGGCCAGGAAAACCTGATTTTTCGCTTTGGGGTGATCCGCGCAGGTCATGATCAAATCAATCAGATTATCCAATGCGACCAGCGAACGTTGATTGTGAATGGCCCCGAACGGCAGCGGAAAACCCTTATCAAGCAGCGTGATCAGTTTGGCAAAGTTGCCTTTAACCGACGGCCCGTAAACCAGGGTCGGACGTATGACAACGAACTCCATCCCGGTTTCAGAAGCAATTTGCGCAAGCCCCTGCTCTGCCTCCCATTTGGAGATGCCGTAATCGTCTTGCGGGTCCGGAATGCTATCAGCTGAGAATGGATGCCCTTTTGGGGTCTCTTCCCCGTTTACTTTGATCGAGCTGATAAAGACAAAGCGCTTAACGCCCGCTTCTGCTGCCTGACGCGCCAGATTAAGGGTACCGTCAACATTGATGCGCCGGTATTCGGCCAGCGGATCCGGCGCGCTATCCTTCATGACATGGGCACGGGCTGCTGCATGGATGACGATTTGCTGTCCACTTAAGACGGCACGCCAGTCCGTATCACCGTCCAGCGCATCAACTTTAGCACTTCGCCCGGGAAGCCCTGCAACGGAACGGCGCACCGCTGCCGTCAAGTCAACATCCACGCAGTTCACCAGAACATTGGCCAGACGACTTCCCAAAAATCCGGTCGCACCGGTCAGCAATATCTTCATCAAAATCCAGTCACCAAAACAAAATCACCACAGCGCACAAAGGCGACAGCCCCCTGCCGAAAGCTAAAGCTTCCAAAACATGCAAGAAAGCACTTTTTAGCGATGGGCGAACCAAAAGACGGAAGTTTTGCCTGACCATTTGCCCTTTGAGCTTCAAATAATTTGGATCAGGAAAATCATCGTGCCCGCTGTCAGACCAAGAGCGGCCAGAATCAAAAGCCCGTCGCTGACCAGGATCGCCAGACCAAAGGCCGCAATCGCTGTCATCGGGGCCAGGGCCGCAAACGGGACCAGTTCAAACACCGGCACAGACAGCGAAAGCAGGAGGCACATGGCCGCCGCCACCCTTACCGCGACCGGGCTGATCAGGCTTTCAAGCCGCCCGTGAAACCAGCGATCCATGCGCTCGGCCACCGGATCAATCCGCTTGAGCCCCACATGCACCTTATCACCTTCGATTTCGCGCTGAGACAGGATATCCGGCAACCACAGCGACGTGCGTCCGATGATGATCTGCAGCGAAAACACGGCAATCATCACCGCCAAGAAAGTCGGCGCAAACGGAATACCGCCAATCGGTGAAATCCCGATCAGGGCCGGCACCAAAAGAAACGGCCCCTGACTGCGCTGGCCGAACTCGGCCACGATATCACCAACCGAAACATGCCGGTTGTCCGCCGCACAGCGATCAATCCGCGCAATGATATCCGTAACGGAGGAGCGTTTTTGTTCCGCCATCACCCGAACTTTCGGCAACTGAAAACTTTGATTTGCATGATCCCATAACGCGGGGCTGCCGCAGTTGTTTCCCGGAATTTGCGCCAGAACAATGCAGATCAATCGCCATCATGGTTGGATCACCTGATGACACAGCTTGATATCGATAAACTGAAAGCAAACCTTGCCGCAAAAGACCCCGGCCCCTTTCATTTCCAAGAGATTTACGGGGCCGATTGGGACGGGCTTTATATCGGCGACAAGGTCAAACTCGGCCACGCGTTCCTCAATGCCGTGCGCGCCGGGAAACTCCCCGGCGTGATCGATACCGGCACCAAGAAAGGCGGCGGGCGGTTATATCTTTGGAAACCGCGCGGACTGTAGAAACCAGCACCCCTATCGCCTTTACATCAAAAACATGCTAAATTCGCATCATAAAAGATGTTTTAAAGGTGCGATGATGGATATCACCAAGGACATTCGCCCGCTCACCGAATTCAAACGTGAAACGGCACAATTCACCAAACGGCTCAAGGAAACGGGAAAACCGGCTTTTCTGACAGTCAATGGCAAGGCAAGTCTTGTGGTCATGGATGCTGGCGCATGGCAGGAAATGCAAAACCGGCTTGAATATGCCGACAGCGTTACGGGCATCCGCAAAGGATTGAGCCAGATTGATCAGGGCGAAGGCGAAGACGTCAAAGCCTTCTTTGATACGCTTTCTGATCCGGCAGCATAGCCGGGCATGAAGCACTATCGGGTTATCCTTGCACCCAAAGCAGCCCAAGATATCCGCGATGCCTTTGAATGGTTGCGCATGGAAAATCCCGCTTATGCCCACTCCTGGCGGGATGGTCTGCGGGATGCCATCATGGCGCTTGAACCCCTGCCGCTAAAAAATCCGATCGCACCGGAAAGCAGGGAATTCGATGTCGATATCCGCCAGCTTTTATACGGGCGCGGCACACCGTGGCGGATTTTCTATTCCGTCAACGATCAGCAGGTTTCGATCCTGCATGTCCGACACGGGCGACAGGATTACTGGCGCCCGTCCGAAACGGAAAAGTGATCGCAGTACCGGATCTTAACGCAAATCTTCCGGCAGGATGTGCACCCCGTCCGGGTCAAGGCGGATGTCATCAACGCGGGTCACGTGTTCCACCGCCAGCGCATCGTAAAGATGCGGGAACAGCGTACCGCCACGGGCCGGCTCCCATTTGATCTTCCCCTCAATCGGGGTGATGGGAACATGGAGCAATTTCAAATGATCCCGCCCGGCGTAATGCAGGGCAAGGGTCGCTGCCAACGTATCCTGGGTCGAGAAATGGATAAAGCCATCGGCAATATCATGCGGCGCACCGTTATATTGTCCGACGCTGATCGCTTCCGCCCACTCATCCGCGCCAAGAACGCGGTAGATTGTTTTATCTGTTATATTTGTCATGGCCGGAATTTAGGCAGCCGAGCGCGAAACAGCAAGCCTATTTCATCTGGGTTTTCAACCACCCCAGAAGCGACCCATGGCGCTCCGTCTTGGCAAATTCCGGGCTGCAGACCAGCCAATAGGCCGATTTCATCGGCACCGGCTTGCCGACAGCCTTTAGGAACCCCTGCGCGATATCACCCTCGATCAGAAGCGTACGACCAAGCCCGATGCCCATGCCATTGATTGCGGCCTGCAACACCAGATCGGCACGATCAAACGCAAGTGCGTTGGCATCCTCGTTGATCTGCACGCCCGCCTGCCCGGCGTAATAGCCCCAACTGAAATCCGTGCCATCGCGTTCACCCACCGCATCCTTGAGCAAGGTGACATCGGGCGATCCAACAGCATCTTCAAACACGCGGTCCCCGGCACAATAACCGGGGCTCGCCACCGGCACGATCTCGGCCTTCTTAAGCAAGCTGGAATGCAGCCCCGGATACGGCCCGACGCCAAAGCGGATGGCGGCATCAATCGTGCCAGCACTGAAATCCACCGGCCGGTCATTGACATCCAAAGCAATCTCAAGCCCGGCCTGTTGCGCGCTCGCCAGATTGGGCAACACCCATTTCATCGCCAGGGCCGATGCCACCGAAAGCCGCACCGTGCCGCTCGTTCTGAATTTCTCCAGCCGGTCAAAGGCCGCGTCCCAGACATCTACCGACTCAATCGCCGCCGCACACAGCACCCGGCCATATTCGGTCGGCGTGATCTGGCGCGTGGTGCGCTCAAACAGCGCAAAACCAAGCGCCTCTTCAAGCTGCGTGATGCGGTGACTGACGGCGGATTGATGCACACCCAGCTTTTCGGCCGCCTTGCTAAAGCTGTTTTCGCTGGCGATGGCCGCCAGCACCGGTGCCAGATGGCTCGCCCGGGCAATCAGATATTCGCGAGAACTTTCATGAGATTTCTTCATCTATATATGAGTCCAGAATCCCTGCCGAAACGATTAAAATAGCTTCAACACAGATTTTAGCAGGAATAGAGTCATGAGTACATCTCAAGAAAATACCCAAACCGTCCCGGTCCAGATCGTCAATGCCTTTGTGAAAAACGGAACGGGCGGCAACCCGGCCGGTGTCGTGCTCGATGCCGACCAATATAGCGACGCGCAAAAGCTTTTGATCGCGCAGAAAGTCGGCCTGTCGGAAACCGCCTTTGTCTCGAAATCCGAGAGCTGCGGCATCAAGCTTGATTTCTTCACCCCGACCAAACGCATCGCCCATTGCGGCCACGCGACCATCGCGACCTTCTCCTACCTCGCCGAACTGGAACGCTTTGGCGATGGTGAAACATCCAAGGAAACCGTCGACGGCCCGCGCAAGATCATCCTTGATCACGGCATGGCCTATATGGAGCAACTCGCCCCAACCTACACCCCGGCCAGCAGTTGGCCCGATCACGGTGTCACGCTGTGCGATGTGCTGAAATCGCTTGCGATCACGTCCGATGACCTTGATGACCGCGCCCGTCCGGTGCTGGTCAACACGGGCAATAACTTCATCGTCATTGCGGTGAAAGATCAGGCGACGCTCGCCAACATCACACCCGATCAGGACGCCATCAACGCGATCAGCGAGAAGCTGGACCTGATCGGCTATTACATCTTCACCACCGAAACCGGTGACGCTGACGACGCAGGCATTGACGCCACCACCCGCATGTTCGCCCCGCGCTATGGCATTGCCGAGGAAGCCGCCACCGGCATGGCCGCCGGCCCGCTGGCCTGCGTGCTCCATGATCTGCTGGACATCAAAAAGGACACCTTCCTGATCGCCCAGGGTGAATTCATGACGGAACCGTCCCCCAGCCAGATCAAGGTCACCCTCGACCTTAAAGAAAACCGCATCACCGGCCTTCTGGCAGGCGGTCAGGGCAAGGTGATGAAGAACCTTGAGATTGCGCTGTAATCAGCACCCGAAACAAGCGTTTCTGCGGGCAAGCCAATCCCAAATGCCCGCAGAAACGTCCTCCCTGTGCTTCAAATGACTTTCATGGCAAACTTGAAGCATGGATGATGATTTCGAACTCCCGCCGGGCATCGGCCCGCACAATGACCGTGAACTGGAGCTAATGCTGGCCGGAACAAAGCCGATGGCGATGTTCTCGGACGCGGTTCATGTCAGCGACTATTTCCCTGACGCCGATTTCGCCCCGCATGTCAAATCAGGCCGGATCATCCGCGTTGAGGAAATCATCCCCCGCCCACCCTATGCCATGCGCTACCTGTTCTTCGCCCTGCCCGGCGAGGAATGGCGGATCGAGGAAGCGTTGGTGATGTGCCGCAATCTATGCGCCGGAACGGTCAAGGATCATGATGCAGATTCGGCGCGGATGGGGGAGTTGTTGGGGTATTCGGCAAAAGACGTTGCGGCGTTTCTTAGCCACTTAAGCAGCAACCAATGACAAGAGAACACCAAAAGCATCGCGAAAAAGAATTCGTACTAAAGGCGTCAAAACTGTTGGGCACAGAATGGAAGATCATTGAGCAGCGTGAGCAACCTGACTTTATCCTGAAAGAAAAGTCACAAGTATTCGGACTAGAAGTTCGCGAAATTTTCGTGGACGACAACCGACGAAACTCAGGTTCTAAACTTAAGAAAGCGGAAAACTATCGCAGCAAAGAGCTCGAAAAATTCGCTCATAACTTTCAGAAACAACTTGGGTTTGCATTACACGTAAGATTGGTTCGGCGCCCTCAACACGGCAACATATCCGTTGAAGAATTAAATCAGCTTGAGGAAGCATTAATCTCTGAAAATCTCCACCTTGAAGAAATTGGTTATCACAATCAGGTCGAACTGAAATGCGGTACTAAAGTCTGGTTAACCAAGGAAATTCATTCACGTTGGTATGTGGTAAACGATTTGGTCGGCCTTGTGCATCATGCCCCGGGAGACCTAATCCAATCTGCAATAGACATGAAAAGCAGCAAGCTTGATGTCTACAGGAACAATGCTGGATCGGATATTCGCCTCCTTCTCTCAGCGAACCGAACTAAGCATAGTGGCAAACTAATTCTAACTTCACCTATTGCTAAGCTTTTCGATCTCGGGGGTTTTTCTGAAGTATATTTTATGTCCTACCCGATGGAAGCCTACCGGCTTCAGGCTTCCCCAAAACCCAATAATTAACTCAACTTCTTATCCGCACTTCGTTTCACCACACTCACACCCAAAACCCCGAGTGCAATGCCCCAGATCGGACTGGTATTGACCAGGGCGGCGATGATGGACGGGGCTTGAAGTGGGGTTAGGATAATGGCGTAGGCAATTGCGCCCATGGTCATGATCCAGGTGAGGGCGACGGCGTAGCCGAAGCTGGGGCGCCAGCGCCGCACAAACGCATCTTCGCTGGCGACTTCGGCCCGGATGGTGCGGTTGACCGATTTAAGCGTTTCGGTATCGCGGGCCAGTTCGATTTCGGCCATGCGTTCGGTGTGACGGTTGGCAGCATGGATTTGCTCCGGGGTGACGTCGCCCTTGGTGACCGCTTTTTCGACCTGTTTGAGGCCCTCGGCCGCCGTTTTGGCGATCGGGTTGTCGATATGATCAAGCCCCGCCCCCACCGCCTTCATCAAAAGCGGCAGGCCGATCTGGGCAAGCAATGCTGGGATCATGAGGGACCTCCCTATCCAATATCTTTGTAAAATAGGTGGTTCCCAATCTCGGCCACCGGCACATGGCCGCGCGCCCAGAACGGGTCGACCGCATGGGTGTGATAGTGGGTGGCGCCATCGGTCGGGTCGGGAAGCTCCCCCGCCACCGCGCGCTTGGTGATGCGTTTGCACAGACGATAGGCCGGATCGCGCGGGCTGAGTGCCAGAAGCTTCTTGCGGTTGGGGTCGGCTTTGTTCCAGCACGAAAACTGTGCCGGTTTCAGGCAGACCGATTTCACGTCATTGCCCCACCAATAACGCCCACGTTGTTTGGCAAACGCCACCCGGTTGAGGATGACGGCTGCCACGGCCTCAATCCCGGCGAGTTCTTCGCCGCGTGCCTCGCCATAAAGGGTTCGGGCCAGCACTTCGACCTCGGACAGGGCATCGGGATCGGTGAGTGGCTGTGCTGTCAGGGTTTGCAATTCTGTCATAGGCTCAGATCCTTTTTGCCGGGGATTGGGGGCATGTCGAGCTTGGCCTCGATCCGGAGCAAATGGCCGGTCAGGCGTTTTTCGACATCCTTGAGATAGGGGATGGAGACATAGTTGCGCGCGACATCGAGCTTAAACGCCGCCAAGGCATCGCGCAGATCGCTGGCATCGGTTTCCGCGCGGGTGCGCAGCTGTTCAACACGACCCAGCAGCTCGGATCGCATGCGCCAATGCAGCCAGAACAGGCTGGCGACAGCAGGGATTTCAACAGCCGTGATCCACCAGATCACATCAACCGTCTGGGTCACAGGCAGGGTCATGGGGGCCTCGATTTGGAAAAAGTCAGAACAGGAAAATCAGCCATGGATGCCCGCCTGCGCGGGCATGACGAATAAAGGGGCACCAAAACCGTCATCCCCGCGAAGGCGGGGATCCATTCAGGACGAAAAACAGGGGTGTTTTGCTCAAGCTCATCACAGACAAAGAAAAACCCGCAAACCAACGGCTTGCGGGTCAGGTCGACCGCGCCTCCACCCGGGGCAACACCCCGCGGGCTGGAGAAGCGATCAAAGCATTCAGGAGGCGACCGGCATCAAATCTAGGCTGCCGGGCCCTTAAGCTTTTCTTCCAGGTCCTGCCAGGCCTCGCCAGAGGCGACAAGGCAGCTTGGACCGGACGGATAGGTAAACAGGATGGTCCAGGTCTGACCATCGGGCGCTTTGAGCACCTCGATCACGCCGCCATTGGACGTAACACCCACCGCAACCGGTTCTTCGGAATATTTCGCGCTCAGGCTATCGATCACCTTGGATCGATCCCCGCAGACCGGGGATGCCGAGGCTTGGGGAATGGTAACTGCAACGGCACCTGCCACCACAGCGATCAAGCTCAGTGTTTTCAACATGGTCAGGCCTCCTGACAGTCAGGTGCGCCCACATGGACGTCTTGTTTTCCTGTACTGCGAAATGGATCAACAAATGATCTTTGGCCGTTTCCCGGTCCGGCATCTGTGCGCCGGGACCTCTGCTTATCTGGCTTAAATACTCACTTTGGTATAGGAAGAAAAATTCCTTACTATTCTTTCATATAATAAACGTAGGGTTCAAAGCTGAATTTTCCATGAACATTTCACAAATGTGATAAAGGGCACCGCTAACCATTTGGCATTGTGGGAAAGTTTTTCTTCCCTCACGGATTGAAGACCCGTTCTCACGGATTGAATTGGCTCTCGGCCCGGAAAATCTCGCTTTTCCCCCGCCAGTCGGCCCGTTTGATCGGCATGTCGACCCGTGGCAGGCGCACCGGATCATGCAAGATGCAGCCCGCCACCGCATCAAGCCCGTCATCCAGCCCATTGCCATCGGGATGCCAATCGCGCATCTGGCCCACGAACGGTGTGCGGCGAACGCCCTCATGCACATGCAACAACCCCGCCCCCATCACTGCGCCAAAGGCATCCTCGATCCGGGTGGCTTTGTTGGTAGTTTCATAATGTTCTACGACGCTGGCCGCCCATCCGATTGATTTCAGTTCACGCCTGAGGATATTGGGCAGGAACCGGCCAATGCCATTGGTCTCGACCCGGACCGACGGCAAATGGTGGCGCGCCATAAAATCTGCGACCTGCGCACAAAGCTGGCTGGCCTCATCGCGCCAGGGCATATCGCCGTTTGTCGCCGGATCAGATGCCCGCAACCAGGCCATATCCTGCAGCCAGTACTCACCCTGATCACAGATATAAACGCACGCCACCACAGCGCCGTCGCCGCGAAGCGACCCGAAACTCGGATCGAAATGACAGGCGCTGGCAACCATGGTACGCCCGCCAATGCGAAGCGTCATGCGGCCATTGCCTTGGGTGATCTCGGCCGCGCCGTCATAGAACCGCAGTTTTGCGGGGTCGAGGATGCCTGCCACCGGCGCCATCATTTCAAGCATCATCTGGCTTTGAAACTTGCGCTCCGGGGTGCGAGCACGCATGGCCGTGATCGCCGCGATATCAAACCGCTCCGGCCAGTTCGATGTCCCGTCCTTATTGACGATGGGCAGCTCAAAGCGTGAAAAACCCGCGAGAAACGGCGCGACCTCGCCAACCTCGGCGCGGGCCTCCTTGGCGTAGATCGAGTAATAACTATGCGGCGTTCCGACATAAAGCTGCGCGCCGGTCGGACCCAGCACATAGGCAATCTCGGAAAGCTTTTCGCGCAGCTCGGATCGTTTATGGGCGGTGTCGCTGTTTTTGGGCACCTCAACATCATCGCAAATGACGATATCGGCGCGCGACCCGGTAATATTGCCACCAATCCCCACCGCCTGCATCGACGGATCACGCAATACTGCCGCCCGCGCCACCGTAAACCGCTCACTCCCCCAATCAGTAAGCTTTTCGGGCAAAAGCGATGCCATCAGCGGATGGCGCTCAACCACGCGCTTGACGTTGCGCACCATCTTTTTCGCCAGATCCAGATCGGCGGCCAGAACCAGAATACGCAAGTCCGCATCCCGATACAGCAACCAGCCACAAAACAACCCGACCAGCGTTGATTTGCCGGAATTACGAAACGCCATCAAAAGCATCTCGCGCTTGCCGTTCTCCCAGCACTCCTCCAGCCAATCGGCCATCTTGCGATGATGGGCAGGCAGACCAAGCCCCAACATCTGATCCCATATCCAGACGAATTCTGCGAAGCGGGCCAGAGCCATGAAACGCATCCTCCGCTTTGCTTATTTAGTTTCAGCCAGTGCCTGTCGGGCCGTGGTGATCAGATCCGATACCGGCGTCTCTTTCGGACTATCCGCGCTATCTTCCCCGCCCCCCTGCCCCTCAGACGCCCAGCGCAGCAGTTTGATCAAGCCCTCAAGATGCCCGAGTGCCGCCTTGCACGCCGCCTGATGCGCATTGAAATCCTTGGCCTCGCGCAGAAGTGCTGCCTGCTGTGCCGCCCGGCGATAGGCATTGCGCACGCGCTTGATATCACCGGGCAAATCACGGAGCAGTTCGGCCCGCAAGGTGACGATTGGATCGGTATTTTCCGTCTCACGCATCGCCTATCCCTAGATCGTTGAAAGCTCAGACAACCGCGCATTGGAAAGCTTTTCCGGCCAATAAGAAAGATTGCGCAAATGCCCGTTCATCGCCTTTTCCGTGCCGCCAAACGATCCCAACACGATGTTGGAAAAATTGCGCGGCATGGCAAAGCCATCGGGTGAGGACAGCACCACGCCATTAAGCCCCACCGCAACCCCGTCATCCTCCCACGCCAGCGCGATGCGATGGCGGCTATCCTTGGAAAGCTGGCCGTAAAGCGACTGGGTGACGATCGGCACACCGCCGACGCGGAGCGAAATGCGTAGCTGATCGGCGTCGCTGTCATAGCCAAGATCAAGATGATCATCATTGAGGCTTAATGCGTAAAGCTGCACGATCCGCCAGATACCCGCCCAGTCGCGCGCGGTATGCACATCAAACACCAATGTCCCCCGCCCTTGGACGAACCAGTCGCCGGGTTTAATGCGCACATCATCACAGGCGCGCGCGGCCGGGATGCCGTTGCTGATGATATCGCTGGTCGGCGCAGGCCCGGCTTCAAGCTGCGCATTCCAGATGAGGATCGAGGCCGGAAGCGCACTGATCGCCGTGCTGATTTTCGGATAGCGCGTGGTGCCGGATGCCGGTTCCGCGATCCACACCCGCTGCCAGTTTTCATCCACCGTAAAGCCATGTGCGGACGGCCCATCAATGCCGCCCAACGTGATATCGGCCGTGCCCGATACCGCCCGCATCCAGACGGCAAAGCTATAGGTTTCGCTGGCAACAAGCCCACCGACATTCTGATAAAGCCCGTCCGCACCAGCAGAACTGCCGGGCAGATCAAGCTGCATCGCGGTCAGGCTGCCATCCGGGGCAGCAACGGCGCTGCTGGTAACCGTCACCCCGCTGTTCTTTTCCCAAAGCGCATTGTCAAAGGCGGTTGAGTAGCGCAGCAAATTGGTCGCCGCCCCCTCGATCAGAAGGCCCAGACGCCTACCAAGCCCGTCATGATCATAGGCGGGTTCATCCACCGCGCGGATTTCAAGCAGGCCGTTTGGGCCACGCACAAGCTTGGTACTGGCGCGCGCGACGCTCATGCCGGCCGCAAGCGGCTGATAACGCAATCCCATTGGAT
This sequence comes from Thalassospira sp., assembly GCF_002709775.1. GTDB lineage: Bacteria > Pseudomonadota > Alphaproteobacteria > Rhodospirillales > Thalassospiraceae > Thalassospira. Next base: position 153,853 of record NZ_PAQR01000011.1, on the reverse strand, counting down.
GCATCTCCGTTTTATTTGGCAGTGGGTTGATAGTGGCGCGCTAGCCGCCAATGCGATGGATGTGACACCAGGTCAAAAGATCATGGTCGCCGATTTCGCGCGTTTCGCTGTCGCTGTGCCAAAGGCGCAGGCGTAATCCCGTCCCCGGCGTGGTGCCGATCCGGGCAATGCCATTCAGGCGCAAACTGTGTGACGCCCCGCTGCCCATCGCGGTGATGTCATTGCTTTGCAAATGGCTGGACCAGTCGGTGCCATCAAAGCGTTCAAGCGACAATGTCGTAGAAACCGACTGGTCGGTAATGGGAAAACGCACGGCGATATCAACATGATAGAAACCGGGCGGAAGCCCTGTCACGCCATGCACGCCACTGTCATAAAGCCCGTGGCTGTCCTCAATCACCTGATCCCATTCAATCAGAAACGCACCACCCGCCGGGATGGATTGGCTCGCCACCCGCGAAAGCTTGATCACTGGACCGCTTTCATGAATGGGCGCAGCAAACCAGCACGTGCCATCACAGATCAGATCGACCATATCGCCGCGTGTCGGAAGCGGATATACCGTCACCTCCGCCCCGCCATGGATCGGGCGAATAACATTGCCCGCTGCCGTCGTGATATCAACCATCGTGCCATCACCGTTAAAAACGCGATAGCGCACGCCATTGCGCGCAAGCGATGCCACCGGCAAGGTCAATTGCGCCCCGCTAGAAAGCCTGACCAGCGATCCGGTTTCGCGGATATCCATGATCCGACTGACGGGGGCATCAATCACCGGCATGCGGCGCTCATCCTCCCACGCCAGCAGATCACCGCTGCGAAAATCAAGATTGAGCATCGCCGATGCGTTTGATCGTTCAAACGACGCAGCTGCGATTTCAGACCGGCTTTCGGCGGCCTCGGCCCGGTTGGCGGCATCCTGTGCCTGACTTGCCTTGGTGCTGGCCTGCGCGATTTCATCACCGGTTGGACCATTGGCAAGCCCGCTGCCATCGCTATCCCAGATCAACGCCCGACCGGGCTCAATCACCGGCAATTCCGCCGACGCCGGTGCATCCTGATCCGGCCCAAAGCGCAGCGTACCGGAAAGAGCGCGGTCAACATCGCCAAGGGCCGCCGTCATGAAATCAAGATCACGCTCGAGCGCATCCCCGCGCGGGATCGACATGGCGTCAAAGGCACTCAGCCGGCGCAAATGCAATTGCCGGGCAAGGCTGATGGTGCTGCCATTTGCCGGCGGAGTTTCAAACCGCACCACGCCACCGCCACCCTGATCAGCGGGCGTCAGGGCAATGTGAAACCCGGTTTCGGTTTCACTGCCATCAATGCTGACCCGAACATCACCGGCATCAAACACATCAAAATCAAACGGAAACGTCTCGCGCGCACCGTCGCCGACAAAGGCGATGGCGGCCCGGATCTGATTGGCAAAAACGGCACCCATAGCTTCTTCCCCTTTTTAAACCTCAACCCCAACCATCACGCTTGGAAAACCAGGCATTCAGCCGCGCGACCGTGTCATCCTCAACTGATCGCAAAAGTGACTTTTCGCGCCAGGCGGCCTGTTGATTGATGCGCGTGCGTTTGCGGTTGGCGGCATCGGCGTCCAGATCGGCATCCTGACGCGCCGCCTTTTCAAACCCCGCCAGAACCGCACTGGCCGACCCGGATCCACCCGTCATCAGGCCCGATGCCCCTTGTCGGGCACGTACCGTTGCCTGACGACGACGAAGGTCTTCTTCGCGTTTGGCGGCATCCTCGCGCTGGCGTGCTTCAAGCTCTGCCAGTTCGGCCTGCCGTGCCGCTTCGCCTTGATTGATGCGCGCTTGGGCATCGCTTTGATTGGCGCTGATCCGTTGTCCGGTTTGCAGCACCGATGCCGCCATCGGTACGATTGATGTAAATCCACCCATCAGTCATTCACCCCCATTTCACTGGCCGCGCCGAGCAATAAAAAAGGCCGGGGCAATGCCCCGGCGATGCGCCACAATCCGCTTTTAACCGTCCCGCCACTGCCCCGCCGCCAACCAAGCGCGCGCAGCGTAATATCCCCGCTATAAAGCGCATCTTTTTTATCGGGTGATACAGTTACCGGTAGTGCGACATCGCGCAATCCCCGGCCGGTATCAACCCGCAGCTGCCCGGTTTCCTGCAAACGCAGGGTGACCGAAACCAGCCGCACGGCATTGCCGCCATGCGGGCGGCTGCCATCCGATGCGGCCGGCGGCAGGGCAAAAATTTCATGGATAAAGGGCAAGCCGACTTCGATCTCCGACACCGCCCCAATGTGATCGGGCACCGTGATCGTGCCCCCGGCAACCGGCACGTCTTCGGCAAGAACGCCATCGCCCCAGACGCTGACCTCAAGACCATCCAGCGCCTCAAGATTACCCCAATGACGACGCGGTTCTTCGCCATCCGCCACCGCTTGCCGGCGATAAAGATCAAAGCCGCATTCCGGGTCAAACACGCCCAGGAAATACCGCCCGTCGCGCTCCAGCACGACATAGACATCCCCGCCGGATACCGAAATCGACCTGAAGGCACAGCCCGCAACCGATTGCGCCGACCAGGCGGTGATGGCCTCAGACCGATACAGGGTCAGGGTCGCAAGCGATCCGTCCTTCATCACCACATGCAACAAACGCCGATCGGGATCAAAGGCCTGATCAATCGGATGATTGATCAGATGGCGCGACAGCAAGGCCAGATCGGCTGATCCATAGGCCTGCTCGACATCGGTAAACAGGAACTCGCGAATTTCGCGCCCGCTCCGCCCGGCAAAAAGCGTTGCACCATCGACATTGACCAGCGGCACGGTACGATCACTTTGGCTGCCGATCCGGGTCTGGCGCGTGACCTGCACATTGGCCGGGGTCAGTGGATCACCCGTCACCATCCATTCCGATCCGCTGGTGAAAACCTGCAAATGACGCCCGGCAAAAATACCGGTGATCGCATTGACCTGATCGGCCAGCAGGGCAAATTCAATCGCCTCGTCATCAAGGCCTTCGCCAAGCTCGAAATTAAACAGATCACCCGATTTTGACATCCACAACCGGTTGGGCAGATCGCGCGATCCGCCAATGATCAACCGGTCCTGATGGAACGTCACGCTGCGCGGCCACCCACGTACATCCGAAAAGGCCTGCTCGACAAAATCGACGGTCACGTTGGTATCGGGCAGTGACTGCTTGAGTGCGATGGTGGCGGTGCGCGCATCAGCAACCGCAGTGATTTCACCCTCGATCCCCTGAATTCGCCACAGGGTGCCGATATGCTCTGCTACAAACAAATCGACATTTGCGGTGATCGTGATCGTGCCGCTGGCACCTGATGGCGTCAGGGTCGCGGCGGGCTCGGCAAACTTGTAATAGGGCTGTCGGGTCCGAAGGTTGGTTTTGCGCCAGGCCCAAAGGGTTGTTTGCCAACTGCCATCGCTTGTCCGCGTCATCCGCACAGGCGGCGCATCGGGATGCACGACCAGAAGCGTATCGGCACTTTGCGTCCAGTTCAGAAGATCAAGCTGCTCGGCCCCGAAAGTGGTTTCAAACCAGACCGTCTCGACCCCATCCTCAAACACGCGCGCATGCTTATCGCCAAAGGCCAGCAAATAGGTCTGCTCGGTATTGAACTCGAACTGAATCAGACGCGCACGCCCCGGCAATTCATCAATCAATCGAATACCCGGACGCCGACGCACCCCGCCCGAGGGTTCAATAAACACATTACGCAGGCGCGCCGCCCCATTGGCATAGGCACTCAGATCCGACCGCCCCCACAATTCAGGCGCCAGCTCGCCGGTCGAAAAGGTGTTTTTCTCCAGAACACGGCGTGCCATGGCGGCTCCCTCGTTGAATTATGGTAATACACTTGCGGCTCGGGATCCCCGCCTTCGCGGGGATCTATGGCGGCATGCTCCGCGCCCGCACTACCCTCGCACCGCAGCCTCCAAACCCACGGCCCGCCGCCCTACCCCCGCGCCGCAATCAGCGAAAAATCATCAATCGCATGCGGGGTTGATTGCTGCGCATCGGCAAGCCGTGCTTCGCGCAACTGGTCCTCGGCACGCTTGAAAAGGTACTCCGCCCGCGTGCTGCTTTCGGTCAGCGGCAGGCAAAACTCGGCCGCCAGCCGTGCCATCAAAGCCAGATCAAACCAGGCCGGAAAGCTGCCTTCGGGCAAGCGCGCGACATAGGCAAGATACGCACTGTCGCCCGCGACCTTGATCGCCTGATCGCGCAACTCAAACGCGGCAATCTTGCCACCATCATCTTCAAGCGACAGCAAACGAATAAAGTCGCGCGGCAAAGCAAACAGATGGCTGCCATCCCTTGCCGAACTTGCCGCATCCCCATCCGCCAAACGAGACAACCAGCCCCCCCGCCCGGCAAACCGCCACGGATAGCCCGCCAGCATCCCGTCCCGCACGCTCGGATACAACATCCGGGCAATCTCGGCCTCGGCGACGTCTTCCTCAAAAGAAGAAATCGGCGCCGCCCCGATCATCACCAACGCCCGCGCACACAGCGCCACATCACTCAACGCCATCAGTTTCGCCCCCAAACAAAAACGGGGCCCGGAAAACCGGACCCCGCAAGATTGTCGCTCGCAGCAATCAGACCTTGATGATGTAATTCACCACCAGGAACGGCTGCATGTTGTTGTGAGCTTCGTCATCCCCTTGCGACGAACCCGTTTGAGTAAGCGGGGCAATTGCAGTGGAACCTTGACCACTACCCTCAACGCCGCCACTCAACGCAGTCATAACGAGCGTTCGATAGCCGTTCTCCCAATCATGCGTGTGAGACGGCATCTCAGCGACGGTCAGTTGATGATTTTCTTCGCCGCTAGCCTCACCGATAATGCGATCCGTCAGACCAGCGCTCTGACCGGAACCGATTGGAGTACGGCCGCGCATATCCGGAAGGGCAAAAGTTGTAGAACCATCCCCCTCACCCCAAACAGCCCCGATCACGCCAAATAAAGCGGCATAGGTTGTCCGAGAAACCTCCGCGCCGTCACACGGAAGGTAACCGCTCGGTGCAACACTCGAAGCAAATGGCAGGATCGTCCCGGTCGGTACTGCAATCGCAGCAAACTGGCTGATATCGGTTTCGGAACAGATCGTGATTGTTTCGCTCAATTTTAAAGCCTCTTCCTATTGAAAACAAAAATCCCCGGCAGAGTTCTCTACCGGGGAGGACAACTTTGAGAATGCCTTGGCATCTATCAGCTTGCTGTCGGGTAAAACGCCTTGATCGCATAGGTCATTGCAATGTTGCGCGGGCGGGTCTCGTCACCGGTTCGAGCGCCCGGGCTATTTGCACTATCGAAATTCAGAAGCCCTGCGGGCCGGAAGATACCGTATTCCGTAGAAGTCTGGTCCGAACCGCCGATACCCGAGGTTCCTGTCAAAGCACCATCTGCGAATGTGCGATTGAGAGCAGCATAGGTCGTGTCAGTCTGGCCCGTAATCCGCTGCATCTGGTCAAGCTGAGATGATCCAAAAGCCCTTCCATTATCGACATTACGACCGGCATCAAATCCACGGATAAATTCGCCACGTAGATCGGGCAAATTAAAGGTCGTGATTTCGTCGCCATGCCCCCACACAGTCCCAATAGCAGTAAACAGATCAGCATATTCGGTCCGCGAGATAGCCGAACCGTCACAGACCATCCAGCCGGTCGGCGGGGTCGGCATTGCAAAGGCGGAAACCGAACCGATTTCGCTGCCAGCGACGACGCCCCCACCGCCGGAACCACCACCAGAAATCAACGCATTGATCGCCTGCAGCAACTGGGTATCATCCATGCGATCAGGCTGGATATCTGCCGCCAGAACGACATTGAGAACTTCACTTTCGACCGGAGTAGTGCACTGCATATGTATTCTCCAACGTTGGCAAAAAAAGAACCCCGGCAAGGAAGCCCTGCCGGGGATAGCTCAATCAAACCCACTCGATGATCACGTAACCATCGACACCAAAGTTACCTGAGTAATCAGGTGCCGGGTCCGCAGTACTAGTACCGCCCGCACCGACAACGATCTGCAACGTCTCGCCCGGCAGCACGGCGAGTTCCTTTATTGCCAATCCGCCATTGCCGCCTGCACCACCGGTCAGGCCATCTTGGGAAGTCGTACCATTACCCCCCGGTGAACCTTGACCGACAAGGTTTACGTCACCGTTGGTAGCACCACCATGTGGCGCGGAAATTGCCGTTGTTTTGGCAGACCAACCGCCTGTGCCGCCCTCGGCAACGACAACGACCTGTTGATAGGTAACACTGGACGCCTGACCGTCTTCCGACTGTTCACTGACCCTGTTGCCGTTGAGGCCACCGCCGCCACCGGCACCAGATACGGTTACACGCAGTTTCGTGACACCTTCGGGCACGACAAATGATCCGTCTTCGGTGAAATACTGACGGGTCGGCAGGGAGGTCGTTGCAAGCTTCTGAATGGCCTGAAGCAGCTGGGTCTTGTCATCGCAATCGGGCCAGATGCCGGCCCCCTGAATAACGTTCAGAACTTCACATTCCACTGGGGTTGAACCCTGCATGGGCAGTCTCCTTGTTTGGTAAAAAGAAACCCCGGCAACGAATGTCACCGGGGCGAGGTTGAGGGAGGATGAAAAGGGTTGGGTTGGTGCGGTGGACGGTCAGTCGGTGTTTGAGGTACCGACAGCGGTCATGTCGCGAACATCGACACCGCCTGCACCCGAACTTGCGACAACAAACAGGCCGCCGGACATGGTGGCGTCGCGGTTGGTGTTGGCGACGATGAAATCGCCGACGCGCAACATGTCGCGGGCGTCGGCAAAATAGTCGACGGTATCGACGTCAGCGGCGACGTCCGGGGTGATGTAGTGCCACAGCGTAAAGCCGTTGGCATAGGCCAGAACACTGAGGTTTCTGGCTTTGAAACCTTCTGCCATTTTGGGCTCCTGTCATGTCAAAGGGTGAGGGTTGCAAGCGGCTAAATCGCCTATTCCTGCGCTTGGATGCAGGTGACACCGTCGCCATCAATGAGCGCGGCACCCTGGCTCATGGAGTTGTTCACAAAGTGCGCTGCGTGATCGCCATGCCAGGTGATGTCGGACTGAACGTCCGAACCAATCGCATGGCCAATGGCGGTGCGGTGATACCAGAAGCAGGACCGAATACCGCTCGCCACCGGTAGGCCGGAATGGGGCATCCAAAGGGTGCCGAGCCAACGTTTGGCCTGCGTTCCCTTCCACGGCAGATCGTCATCACCGATATAATCAGATCGCGAGAACTCATCGATCAGCAGCAGCTCCGACCACTGTTTCCAGCCGACAATCGCATAACGCTGACCGTCATCGGGCACATCGCGATCGCCAAGGCTTTCGAACGCCATCATCACCTTATCAAGGGTCATGCCTTCGGTATTATCGGGCACAACATCACTGGTCCCGACCAGTGCATTGATGATCAGCTCGTCGGTCTTGCGGCCGAGTGCATAGGCCCCGGCATTGGCCAGAACCATCTTTTCATCATGGTTGATCTTGAGCTCGTCGAGCGCATCGACCCAGTCGCCAGCATAATAATCACGCAGGTCACAACGCACCGCCTCGTGATCGACATTCATCACCGGCACCTTGCCATGGCGGGCCTTGGTGGTGGCCGTGCCCTTGCCGACCTTCTGGAAAACGGTGGTCGCGCCCTTGATGGAATTTTTCACCCGCACCGTGTTGCGAAGTTTCGACCCCATGCGTTGATAGGCCTGATGCACATCGGCCTGAAAATGGTCGATGAAGCTTTGATCAATCGTGGTTGTCATCGCCTTTTATCCCCTTGTTTCAGATATGATTTTGTCGCGCGCACAAGCAGCCGCCGGGGTTCAATTGCGCCATCTGCCACAATTGCCCCAAACCCGGTCATTTTCCGGTCATGGTTTGATGTTTTAAGAAAGCCGTCTCACGTTGGGACACGCACCGGATTTGCCCCGACCTGTTGCACCCGAAGGGCTCGCCTGTGCGTTACAAACAAGAAAAAGAGTGTCTGCCGTGAAGAAGTCGGTTTTGCTTGTTTTCAGCCTGATCGGGCTGGGGGTTGCGGGATATTTCCTTTTGCCGCTGACCCCGATCCCCGATTACGTCCACGCGGTCATGGACCGGGCAAACCAGTTGTTTTAGGACGCGCTGGAAAGCCGCGCAAAATCCGCCTGCACCTCGGCCACCAGGGTCGGATCGCGATCACGCCAATAGCGCGGATCATTCATCTTGCGCCGAATTTCGGACCGCAGATTTGTCTCCCCCGCCCCGCCGTCAGTTTTGCCAAGCGCGGCCTCATTGTTTTGCGCCATCATGCGATGCATGGCCCGCACGCCATCGGCACTTTGACAGAGCGTTTCAAAGGCGGCTTCCGGCAGATTGGCCTTGCCCCAGCTTTCGATTTTCGGCGCGAGCTTCTTCCAGCTTTCCGCCCCGCCGAACTCGGCCGCCAAGGCTGCGCGATCCGTGGCACGCCGGGCCGCCTGATCAAGGTCACCCAGAAGCGGTGAAAGAACCTCACCCGCCAGATCATAGACCAGCTGTGCCTGGGCGTTGCTGAAGCCGGCCTCATGCAGGCGCTGGTTCAGATCGACATCGATCTCACCAAAACCATCCGCAAGCGTGATCGCGTAGGCATCCGGCGTTTCGGGCACCAGATTGGCAGCGGCTTCGGGATCAAGCCTGCTTTCAGGTGCCTCGTTGCCGATATTTTCGGCTTCCTGCGTTTCCGGTGTTTCCGGAACGTCAGATGCCGCGACTTCCGGCGAAAGAAGGTCGGGTTCGGTTGTCATGCGAACACTCCGCTAAATGGGTCAAACTTTGTTTGGATATGCGGCTCGGGTTCCCCGCCTGCGCGGGGATGACGTTCGTTCCAAGCACCCGTTTTGGGTACCGTCATCCCCGCGAAGGCGGGGATCAATCTGCTGCAGAACGCTCCGCCAGCCGCTTGATCTGCAACACCAGCGCCCGCTGCCCTTCGCGCATCCAGATCGCCGCATTGCTGGCCTCCGGACCAAGCGCGGTGTGCAGAAAATGGCGTTCAAGATCGGCAAGAACCTGCGTTCCGGCATCGCAGTCAAAACAGGCCTGCCAGTGGTCGGTGTCGTCTTCGCTCAAGCTCTCGTTTTCAACTTCAAACCAGTCCCATCCGTTATCGCTCATCACACAGCCTCCGCGATTTCAGACGGCAAGCTTGGCCGCAACAGATGGTCGGGCACACCAAACTGATCGGCAAGCCAGCGGACCATCACGGGCAATTCAACCTCCGCCAATGCCTCTGGGCCAAGGGCGGCAATCCGTGATAGCCAATCAAGCGCCTGCCCCGCCTGTACGCGTTTTGGCAATTGTGCCAAGGGGGCCGCGTGACGCAGCACGACGACATCGCCATCAAGCGGGATGTCGGGAAGTTCGCCGGTTTGGGTCAGGATATAAAGCGCACGCCGGATCAGCGGATAGAGCAATTCCGCCTGCAACCGGCCATAGGTTGCACCCAGAAGCCGTGCGTTTTCGGACGCCCGTTCAAGCACCTCGGTCGCTGTCATACCCGGTTGATCGCTCTGGCCCAAGCGATCGGCCAGCAAACACCGCCGAATGCGATCGCGCAAATCAGACAGCACAAGATCCGACACATCAAACCGACCGGGTGCTTCAAGCGGCTTGAGCCCCGCCGATCCCACTGCTTTCGGGATGATGCTGCCCGGCACCAATCGGATGGTGGCCGGGTTGAGCACCCCGTCATCATCGGCCTGCCAGATGCCGGTGACGGCAATCGATGCGTTTTTAAGCACCAGTTCAACCACCTTGTTGGCGGTCTTGATATCGGGCAGAGCCTTCATCACGGGTGACCGGCCATAAATCTCGCCCGGAGCCTTCATCCAGCGAAAGGCGATATAGGGCGACACATCAAAGCGGTCGCGATAGATCAGATCATGGGTCGTGGCATCGCCGTCTTCGCGAAAGACACACAGCTCATAACCGGTTTTGCCGCTGCCTGCCGGAAGCACAGCCTCGATCACGGTGATGCGTTTTGGTGTGTCCTTGTCATCGCCATCATCGGCAAAGCCCTTGGCCCCCGGCCAGGTCGCCGTGATCTCATCGCGGGTGAGTGCCAGTTTGCGAAACACCGCATCCATCTTGCCATCCGATCGTTCTTCAAAGGCCAGATCACGCAAGGGCACGGCGGTAAAGCGCAATGCAGACGGGCTGTGCAAATCAGCCTTTTCAAGCTGCAAACACGCGGTGCCAGCCGTCACCAGATCCAAAAATGCCTGATGCATTTCGACCGCAAAGTTGGAGCGATCAAGATGCCCCTGCAAAATCCGAACGGCCCGACCAAGCTGCTCGGTCAGCACCTGCCGATCCGCATTGGCGACATTGCCGCCCGGTTCCAGCTCAAACCAGCCACCGCCGGGCGGGGTAATCTCGGCCATCAGGCTGGCGGCAAGCTGTTCGACTGCATCGGATGCGGTCGCGTCAAACACCCGATCCAGGCGCTTGCCCCCGCTTGTCTGATGGCTTGCCGCCGCATTGCGCTGTGGCAGGGCAAACTCATAACAATCCTGCCAGTGCGACAGCCAATTGCGCCGGCGTTCCATCGCCTTTTGAAAGCGGGCGCGCAGCTGGGTGATGTCGGCACCATCGGTTGCCTTGTCCGCAGTCACCGCCTTTTGCGATTTCGCCATGCCTATTCCCCCAACAGGTTCTTGCCACCGCCCGCCTTGGCGATGCGATCCGTCAAAAGTCCGCGATAACTTGTCCCGATCAGGCTGGTGCGCCCATAACGACGACGTTCAAGCGCCTCGGTCCGGGCCGTGCGCGCGGCGTCTTCGGCACTGTTATCGTCTTCGCTATTGGTAGTGGTTGGCGTTTGACCGGGCAGCGCAACACGTGCCGGTTTCGGCGTGGAAAACAGACTTCCCATCGGGGCCTCCGGTTGGTGAAGTTTGGTGATGGTTTCGACAGAGCACGTTGCAGGAGTTCCCCGCCTTCGCGGGGATGACGGTGCCCAAACTAGCTGCAAGGAACGAACGTCATTCCCGCGCAGGCGGGAAACTCGATCCACAAGCTCACAGCCAAACGCAAAAACGCCCGCAAGGGTCGGAACCCTGCGGGCGCATCTGTGGCGTTGATTTGTCTCTTATGGCACATCGAAAAGAACAAATCAAGAACATTTTTCAGAAAAAAACACATCCCCGATTTGATCGCGCTCCAACCCCTTTTGCAGATGGCGATAGAGCTGCCAGGGGGTGATGATCCAGATTGCCGAAATGCCAAGCAATCGTTTGACCAGTTCGACACAGCTCATCGGGCCAAACTGCACCTTGCGTGAAATGGAGGCCGGATAGCGCGCCCAGATACAGTGATAGCCAAGGCCGCGATAATAGGCCGCCGGATCAAAGATCGGCGAATAGCACCAGCTTTCACAACGCACCCGATGGCTTTGTGGATCAAGGCAGATCCACTCGCCTGCCCGCACCCCGGACACCAGCACAAAGCAATGGCGAAATCCCGGTTTGAGAACCCGCAACAGACGCTTTTCCGGCGCATCGGCAAACACCACCAGCACCGAAACCTCCCGTCCTGTCGAGGACTGGTTGGTCCAGTGATCGATCCATGGGTCGGCGGCCTCAGATACGGTTTCCCCGGCGGTTTCGCCCGGTGTGATCAGGCGTGTTACATCCCGCATGGCGACAGGTCCCCACCCAGTTCCACGGCAACATCATCATGATGAAAACTTTCATCACGCCCGCGTTTGACGATGCCGCGTGTGACCAGCACGTTTTCAAGGGCTTCCATGGCGTGACGCCACAAATCACCCTTGCTCTTTTCGCGCGGATCACGGGGATCGGGTTCGCGTTCGACAAGGCCGAAATATTCCAGAACCTGCAAATGGCGATCGCCGAGAATGCCGCCCTTTTTAAGGCGCATCACCGCGTTATAAACATCATCAGGGTCACATGGTCGGACCACCTCGCCCGCGTCGGCCACCACACGCGCGCCTTCGATCCGCGCGGTCTGACAACGCACGAACCAGAACCATGCCTGCCGGGCACTGGAAAAAGGGGTGATGTCGCGCGCAGAGAGTGGTTTGGGAAAAAGTCGTTGTTCGGTCACGTCGCCCTCCTGCTAGGTAATGCCTGCTCAATCCACCGGGCCTGCAACCGCACCTTTAGCGCGCCATCACCGCGCCAAATCCAGAAAATGGATACAGCAATCCCGACCGCGCATTTGGCAATGCACGCCGGTGCGATGAATGGTTTGTGATGTCCCCAAGGGCGTTTTCCGCCCGCGCCTATCAGCAGCTTTGACCGCCGCCTTGTCAGTCGGCCTTACGAAGGCCCGACTTACTTCCAGATGCAATTCCGGTGTTGATATGCAAGCTATAATCCCTTTTTGTTCTCATTGTAAAGGATTAATTTCCTATAACAAGGTACAGGCAGCCCTATGCGGCCTGCACTTCCGAGAGCGGAAAGGATGTTTTGGCCTGTGTTTTCAGCGCATCAACAACGGCGCGGACCGACGGCGCAAGCGACACGCCGGTCGTATAGCACAGATGAAATCCCGGATAATCTGTCGACCAGTCGGCAAGGACACGGATCAACTGTCCTGCTGAAATCTGTTGATGAATCAACTGCACCACCCCGTGCCATAACCCGACCCCGTCCAGGGCCGCCTGTATCATCAGATCGGGATCATCGGTGAGCAACGGGCCCGAGACATCGGGCGTCACAACCACCCCGTCCTTTTCAAAGGACCAACGATGGATGCTGCGCTCCGGCCCGCTTCTGCAGCCAATGCATTGATGGTTCAACAGGTCTTGTGGCGTCACCGGGGCAGGGTTTTCGGCGAAATATGACGGCGCACCAACGATTGCGGTTGTGAAATGCGAAACCAGAGGCACCGAAACCATATCCCGATCCACCGACGCGCCCAGCTTGATCGCCAGATCAAAGCCGTCGCGGACAAGGTCGCCGGGATAATCATCAACAACCACTTCAAGCTCAATCGCCGGATAGGCCTTGGCAAGATTGGCGACGATTGGCGCAATCAGCGTGCGGATCGCCAACCTTGGCGCAACCAGACGCACCTTGCCTGACGGCACATCCTTGGCATCTCCGACATCCTGAACCGCCGTCTCCAGCTGCGAGAATGCCGGTTCGACCTGCGCAAGCAAGCGAATCCCAGCTTCGGTCGGGGAGACAGAGCGGGTTGTACGATGTAGCAGCCTTACATCCAGCCGTCTTTCAAGCGCCCGGACTGAATGGCTGAGTGTCGATGGATCAAGGCCAAGCTCGGTCGCAGCCCGGCGAAAACTGCGTGCCTTGGCAACGGCGCAAAACGCTCTGAGTTCGGCAAAATCTCCGGCACGCATCGGCACCCTCATTCATGAATACGAACCATCTATGCAGTGGAGAAACCCATATTCTTCCCGCAACACACCTGCCTTACCCTACACCAAATCGTAAACCGCGACACAATAAATGGATAAAACACATGAATTCTGATGCAACCGCACGCCTGACCGGCAAAGTGGCCATCATCACGGGCGCAGGCACAGGCATCGGCGAAGCAGCAGCCCGTACCTTTGCCAAAAACGGCGCGAAAGTCGTGCTGACCGGGCGCCGCTCTGCCCCGCTTTACGCCAATGCCGAAATCATCGAAAGCCAAGGCGGGCAGGCAACGGTCATCACCGCTGACATGAGCAAGGCTGATGAGGTCGACCATCTGGTAGAGGAAACGGCCACCCGGTTCGGGACGATTGATTTCGTCTTTAACAATGCCGGTATTCAGGGGAATGGCGGTGCCATTACCGACATGACCGAAGAAAGCTTTGACGAGATCATTGCAACCAACCTGAAAGGCCCGTGGCTTTTGACCCGTGCGGCCTTGCCGGTGATGATCAAGGCAGGCAATGGCGGTGCGATCGTCAACACATCATCTTTCCTGTCCACCGCAGCAACCAAAGGCACATCGGCCTATTCCGCCAGCAAGGCCGGACTCGATGCGATGATCCGTGCAATTGCCCTAGAAGTCGGCAATGACGGCATTCGGGTTAACAACATCAATCCCGGCGTCATTGATACACCGATGCTGCGCGCCCATGGGGACGAAATCATCCCGCCCCTTGCCGCGCGCGCAGCCCTTGGCCGGATCGGCACCCCGCAAGACATCGCCGATGTGGCCGTTTGGCTTTGCAGCGATGAAGCCCGCTTTGTCACCGGTCAGTCGATCCTGGTTGATGGCGGCTTCACCATCCCCGGCCCGCGCTAGACCTTCAACCTGATCCTTATGGCAGGTTTTCCTTCACCACGACTTGCATGGTGAGCTTGGCAACGTCGTCATCGGCGTGACGCCCATTGCGGAGGTTTTCAAAAATCCGCAGGGTATTTTGCACGATCACACCGGGGCTTTGGGTGATGACGACATCCATGATGTCTTCAAGCAAGAAGCGCCGCGTATCAGGGGTCAGGCCATGACCGATAAAGATGATGTCACGTCCCCGGCCGCTTTCGCGCAGCGCACGCGCAACCCCGTCTGACGAACCGCCAACGTTATAAATCCCGACCAGATCGGGATATTCTTCGAGAAGCGATTTGGTGTGCAGGTAGTTTTCACTGCGATCATCATGACCTTCACGCGCTGCGACCACGCGGATGTCAGGAAAATCTTCCTCCATCAGGGACAGGAAGCCCATTTCGCGTTCTTCGTGCGCACGATAGGTGCGGCTGGCAGCAATCATCGCCACCCGACCGCGAGCAGGCCCCATGAACCGGCCGAGCAAATAGCCCGCCGTCCGCCCGACCGCCCGGTTATCCAGCCCGACATAGGCCGCATGCGGCACACCGGAAATGTCCGAAACCACGGTAATGATGTGTTTTCCCGCATCCTGAAGATCGGCCACAGTTTCACGCACCAGCGGATGATCAATCGCCATAAAGGCAATACCATCGGCCTTTTCGCCGTGCTGACGCAGTGCTTCAGACAGCAGTTGCGGATTGAAACTGTCGATGAAATAGACACGCGCGCGGATGTTATAACCCGTTGTCGCCTCGGCCGCGGTCTTGATGCGATCGCCGAGCAGCTTGAGATACGGGTTGGTGCCAGATGGCAGCAGAAACACCACACGCATCGGCTTGGGCCGGAAGACTTCGTGGGTATCGGTTTCGGGCAGGTAGCCAAGCTCGCTTGCGGCTTGAAGCACGCGTTTTGCCGTGCGTTCACGCACGCCGGGGCGCTTGTTCAGCACCCGGTCGACAGTTGCCGGAGACACCCCGGAAAGGTCGGCAATATCCTTGATGATCGGCCCGCTTGTCTTTGGCATTGCACCCTCAAAAACATCAAAACACATCATTTTATGATGTTTGATGAGGCAATATGTTTCACGTACTCTGGGATCATTCAAGGGAAAAGAACAACAAGACAGTCCTGAAATAGACTAAAACACACAGACCATCACGGGAGGAAACCAATGGTCATCCAGAGCAAGTTTCGCCATATCGCGACAACTTTCGTTGCTGCTGCATCCCTTTCTGTCATGGCGCATGCCGCCAGCGCACAGGAATATGAACTCAATTACGGTCACATGAATTCACCGACCTCTGTTGTCGGCATGCAGGCTGACTGGTTGGCCGAGGAAATCGCCAAAAACACCAACGGTGCCGTCAAGATCGACGTTTATCCGTCATCCCAGCTTGGCAAGATCCAGGAACTCGCCGAAGGCGTTTCCATGGGCTCCATCGCGCTGTCGCATAACACGGCTGGTGCGCTGAGCTCGCTTTATGAAGATTTCGGTGTGCTTGATACCCCGTATCTTTATCGCGATTACGACCACCTGATGAATGTGGTTGATATCAACTCGCCGGTCATGGAAGAGCTGAACCAGGGTCTGATCGACAATACCGGCATGCGCGTTCTGTATGCGTTTTATTTCGGCACCCGTCAGCTGACCGCTGATCGCGCGATCAAAACCCCGGCAGATCTTTCGGGTGTTAAAATCCGCGCCATTCCGTCGCCGGTTTACCTGACCGCGGTCGAAGGCCTTGGTGCCGCCCCGGTTCCGGTTGACTGGTCAGAAGTGCCGACCGCACTTGCCACCGGCATCGTTCAGGGCCAGGAAAACCCGGTCAACGTGGCCGTCGATCACAAGCTTTATGACGTTCAGTCGCACATGATGCTGACCGGCCATATTTCAGCCGCCGAAATCGTCGTGATCAACGAAGACCTGTGGCAGAGCTTCCCCGATGACATCAAGGAAGGCATTGCCAAGGCCGCCGAGACGGTGCGCATGAAAGCGTCCCAGACGATCCTTGATAAAGAGGCAGGCGATCTTGCCAAGCTCAAAGAAGCCGGCATGACCATCATCGGTCCGGATGACGGACTTGATGTTGCGGCCTTCCGTGCAGGCGTTGAAAAGCTTGTGCACGAACGCTTTGACGAAAAATTCGGCAAATATTACGAGCAGATCTCTGCTGTAAAATAAGCAGGATCGATCGTCTTCGGGCGGTATCAGGGAACGACACGTTCAGGGATGCCGCCCGTTTTTTCCAAGCCTTTGTTTTCAGGTATCGTGATGCCTTACAGGAACTCCCCGATATATAAGGGGCTGGACCGGATATGCCGGGTTCTGACCGCCTTTTCCATGGTGATGCTGGCTTTGATGTCAGTCCTGGTGGTTGGTCAGGTCATCTTGCGCAACTTCTTTGATCTTGGCCTGCCCTGGGCGGATGAGCTGTCGCGCATTGCCAATATAGCCCTGGTGTTTTTCGCGGTCCCGGCACTCATGCTCCATAACCGCCATATCGCGATTGATCTGCTGTTCAGTGCACTTGGCGCACGCGGCAAGGCGACCCTGCGGTTTGCCAATTACGCGCTGATTACCGCCTTTTCCGCGATCTTCCTGTTTGGTCTTTATAAATTTTTGATGCGTGCGGGCAAGTTCACCACGCCTTCGCTTTCCATGCCCAATTACGCGGTTTACGCGCCTGTCGTCATCGCCATCGTGCTGTTACTCGCCGTTGCGCTGTATCGCCTGATTTCGCGGACCGAGCCGGTCACGGAATATGACACTGATGACGGCGGCAACGCGATTGCCGACGCAATTGAACAAGAAATGGCAGCAAGCCAACGCCCGGAGGATTCCCGCAAATGATGAGCGCAACCCTCCTTATCCTGTTTCTGGCATTGATGATCATCCGCCTGCCGATTGCGGTCTGCCTTGGCCTGTCATCTGCGGTTGTCATGATCCTGTTTAACCTGCCGATGACGGTTCTGGCCCAGCGCACGGTCAATGCACTGGACTCAACACCGCTTCTGGCCGTCCCGCTGTTTATCTTTGCCGCCAACCTTTTAAGCCTGTCGGGTGTCACCAACCATTTGTTCGAGCTTGTCCGCATGATGGTCGGCTGGATCCGTGGCGGCACGGCACAGGTCAGTGTTCTGGTCAGCCTGATTTTCTCGGGCGTGTCCGGGGCGGCCCTGGCTGATATTGGTGCCCTTGGTGCGGTTCAGATCAAGATGATGCGCAAGCAGGGCTATTCGGCCGAGTTTGCATCGGGCATCACCATGGCAGCAGCCACCATCGGTCCGATCTTCCCGCCCAGCATTCCGATCATTATTTTTGCCTCTGTCGCCAATGTGTCGGCGGTGAAGCTTCTGATTGCCGGAATTGTTCCGGCGGTTCTGATCACTGCCCTTTTGATGCTGCAGGTCGGCGTGATGGCGCGCATCTACAAGCTGCCGCGCGATGAAGTGAAATTCAACATCGCTGCCTTCGCCCGCAAGTTCGTGATTTCCCTGCCGGCCCTTGCCGCCCCGGTCATTCTGATTGGCGGTCTGGTATCGGGCTATTTCGGCCCGACCGAAGTGGCCGGCGTCACCGTGGCCTATGCGCTTTTGATCGGCAAATTCATCTATCGCCAGCTTGATCTCAAACGCGTCCTGACCGCAGCACGCGACAGTGTCGATGCAACGGGGAGCGTTCTGTTTATCGTCTCCACCGCGGCCCTGTTTGCCTGGGTTCTGACCATGGATCGCCTGCCAGCCACGGCAAGTGAGTTCCTGCTTGGGCTTTCAAGTGATCCGCTGGTGCTGCTTCTGATCGTCAATGTGCTGTTGCTGGTGGTGGGGATGTTCCTTGAATCCATCGCGGCCATCCTGATCATCGCACCGATCATTGCGCCTGCGATGACAGCAGCCGGTGTTGATCCGCTGCAGCTTGGCATTGTCTTTGTGCTTAACCTGATGATCGGTCTTCTGACCCCGCCGGTTGGCATGAGCCTTTATATGGTCAGCATCATCGCCAAGATGCCGCTGCACCGGGTGATCCGCGGCGCCCTTCCCTTCCTGTTACCGCTGTTTTTGTCGCTGCTCGCAGTGACCTGCATACCGGCAATCTCTGTCTGGTTGCCCAACATTCTGGATTAAGTGAGGAACTATGAGCAGATTTCTTGGTGAAATTCGCCAGCTGGGCTACGTCGTGCCCGATATCGAAGCCGCCATGGAATATTGGTCGGAAACGATGGGTGTCGGCCCCTGGTACTACAACCCGAAAGTTCCGATCGAGGATTACCGTTATGACGGCCAGTCCTATGAGGTCCATAACTCTGTGGCCCTTGCCAATTCCGGCTATGTCCAGGTCGAACTGATCCAGACCCGCAACGATGCGCCGTCGATGTATCGTGACTTCCTTAAGGCTGGCAATACGGGCCTGC
This sequence comes from Thalassospira sp., assembly GCF_002709775.1. Taxonomy (GTDB): domain Bacteria; phylum Pseudomonadota; class Alphaproteobacteria; order Rhodospirillales; family Thalassospiraceae; genus Thalassospira. Next base: position 135,124 of record NZ_PAQR01000011.1, on the reverse strand, counting down.
AGCATGTCGCCTATTGGACCGAAAAGTTCGATGACGATCTGGCACTGATGGAAAGCAAGGGCTTCAAGGTCAAGATGAGCGGCAAGGTCGGTGACAATGGGCGCTTTGTCTATTTCGACAAGGAAGACCATCCGGGCACCGTGATCGAACTTTCCGAAGTTGTCGGTCCGAAAGGCCGCCTGTTCAAATCCATCTATGAAGCCTCCATCGACTGGGATGGTGCTGATCCGATCCGTCCGTTCCCGTCGCTTTCGGAAATCTGAGCCATGGACCTGATCGAATCCCGTTACCTTATCGAGACCCCGATGGACCCGGAAAAGATCGCCGGTATCATGGCGGGCGAACAAAGCAGTGGCACCTTTGTGCGCGTTGCCGGGGAAACCGACGAGCTGCGCGAACGGTGTGCGGCCCGCATTCTGGGCATCCGTGAACTGACCCCGGTCAATCAGCCAAGCCTTACGAGTGCCTATCTCGAAGCGCGCGGGGTCAAGGGCCCCTATCGCCGGGCGGAAATCCGCATCGGCTTCCCGACGGGCAATATCGGGCGCAATCTGGCCACGCTGGCCTCCACGGTTTCGGGCAATCTTTATGATCTGGGCGAGATCACCGGCCTTAAGCTGATTGATGTCACCGTGCCAAAGGCCTATCGCGATCTTTATGATTATCCGGTGGCTGGCATCAAGGGCACCCGCGATCGCATGAATGTCCATGGGCGTCCGTTCTTTGGCACCATCATCAAGCCGAATGTGGGCTTACGCAGCCACGAGATCGCCGATCTTGTCGATCAGTTGTGCGAAGCCGGTGTTGATTTCATCAAGGATGACGAAATCTGCGCCAATCCGGAAAGCGCACCGCTCGCAGAACGCATTCCGGCCGTGATGGATCGGGTGCGGCGTTATCGCGACAAAACCGGTCGTGATGTGATGATTGCCTTTAACATCACCGATGAAACCGATGCCATGCGCCGCCATGCCGATCTGATCGAAAAGGAAGGCGGGTCGTGCGCCATGGTCAGCATGAACTGGGCCGGTCTTTCCGCCCTTCAGAGCTTGCGTAAATCCACCAACCTTGTCCTGCATGGGCATCGCAACGGTTTTGGTGCACTGTCGCGTCACCCGCTGATCGGGATGAGTTTCCCGGCCTATCAGACGCTCTATCGTCTGACCGGCATGGACCATATGCATGTGCATGGCATGGGCGGCAAATTCTGTGACGATGACAGCGAAGTCGCCGCATCGGCCGAGCTTTGCGCCAAACCGCTTGCCGAAGGCAATGGCGACGAGGACCGCGTTCTGCCGGTCTTCTCATCGGGCCAGTGGGCGGGCACGGTTCCGGCCACGTATGAGGCCGTCGGATCGGCTGATTTCATGTTCCTTGCCGGCGGCGGCATCCTTGCCCATCCGTCCGGACCTGCGGCCGGTATCACCAGCCTGCGTCAGGCATGGGAAGCCTGCGAAGCCGGTATCAGCCTTGAAAAACATGCCAAGGACAATACTGCCCTGGCCGAGGCGCTATCATTTTACGGGGCGCGAGGCTGACGATGACCAAATTCATTTTCTGTGCCGATGATTTCACCGGGGCATCCGATACCCTTGCAACAGTGGCCCGTTCCGGTCTGTCTGCACGGCTTTATCTGAGTGCCCCGCAATCCGAAGCAACAGAAAATGAAACCGGTCACGGGTCGCTTGGTCCCGACCTTGGCAGCCTTGATGCCTTCGGGGTTGCAACGTCACTTCGTGCTTTGGGGGTCGAAGACGGCGTTGCAACCATTTCTCCGCTGGCTGAACACCTCAAATCACCCGCCTGCAACCTGTATCATTTCAAGGTCTGCTCGACCTTTGACAGTTCACCCACCACCGGCAATATCGCCACCATTGCCGATCGCTATGCCAAGGCGGTTGGTGCGCCGTGGAAAGCGATCATTGGCGGGCAGCCGTCACTGAAACGCGTTTGCCTGCTGGGCAACCTGTTTGCCGGGGCCGGTGATGGCAAGATTTATCGCATTGATCGCCATCCGGTCATGGCCATGCACCCGGTAACGCCCATGGACGAGGCAGACCTGTGTCGCCATCTTGCCAAGCAGGGCTGGGGCAATGTCGGCCTGATTGATTTCACCATCATCCGCAAGGGCCGCGCGACCCTGGTCAATGAAATCCGCCGTCGCATCGCGAGCGGGGAAACCGAAACCCTGTTTGACGTGACAGAGGCAACCGACCTTCTGACCATTGGCGAAGCCCTTGGCGAGATTACGGCCGACATGCCCGTACTATGTGTCGGCGCAAGCAGTGTCGCACAGGCGATGTTCCCGTCCTTTGAGACGGCCAATGATCCCAAGCCGAAACCAAGCCGTCGCGACGGCCCGGTCTTTGCCTTTGCCGGCAGCCGATCATCGTTGACCTCCGATCAGGTGGCACACGCCAAGGCCTATGAAAAACGCAGTGTGCGCCCGACCGATCTGCTTGATCCGACGGCCACCGAAAAGCTGCGTGATGAATGCTTATCTGTCCTTGCATCAAACAAAAACTTGCTGGTCGCACTTTCTGATGATCGCGATCACGATATTGCCAGCCACGATCTGGCGCGTGCCAGTGCGGATTTCATCAGCCACATCAGCAACGAAATCGCCCTTGGGTTCCTTCTGATTGCCGGTGGGGACACCTCAAGCTTGGCGGTTCAGAAACTTGGTATCGAAAGCCTGTCTTTTGCGGCCGATTTCGATGCCGGTGCGCCGATCATTCGCGCCCATTCAACCAGTACCATTCTTGATGGAATGCCGATGCTGCTCAAAGGCGGGCAGATGGGCAAACCGACCCTGTTTGACAACATCGCAGCCCTGCCCGTCAAAGGCGCTTGAAGCCGGGCCATTTCAGGAATTAATTCCTTTCGCTTGGCGCTTGCGTCCTGCTAGGATGCGCCATGATCCGACATCAACAAATTTGGGCCGCCCTTGACCAGATTGCCGAGGACCACGGTTTGACACCGTCGGGACTGGCGCGGCTGGCGCAACTGGACCCGACCACGTTCAATCGGTCCAAGCGCACCACCGCCCAGGGCAAGGCACGCTGGCCCTCGACCGAAAGCATTTCCAAGGTGCTTTCCGTCACCGATGTCAGCTTCCGCGAATTTTCCGAACTGGTCGATGGCAATGGTGCCGGGCGTATTCCCGTCATCGGCTTTGCTCAGGCAGGCAATCGCGGCTTTTTTGATGATGCGGGATATCCCGTCGGCGGTTCGTGGGAAGACATCACGTTCCCGGCGCTTCATGACCCGACCGCCTATGGATTGCGGATTTCAGGAGAATCCATGGCGCCGGTTTTTCGTGATGGCGATCTGATCATTGTCAGCCCGGCATCAAACATCCGGCCCAAGGACCGCGTGGTCGTCAAAACCGTTGACGGCGAAGTCATGGCCAAGGAACTTGTCCGGCGCGGCGCGCTGGGCGTGGAGCTGAAATCCTTTAATCCGGATTTCGAAGACCGGTTTGTTCCAGCCGATCAGATTGACTGGGTGGCGCGCGTTTTGTGGTGCAGCCAATAACCTCTGCGCCAATTTGTCCTTAGTAACTGTCTTTGCAGACATATTCGATCATTGGCCTATTCAAATCCGTTTCCCGGCATATTACATTAAATCAGATCAAAAACGGCGATAGCCCGGTGGGAGAAGGAAACTCGTTTGACGCTGCAGCGCCATCACATTGTGCGTTATCTGGTAATTATCGTTGCCTATTTCGTCACGGGCTATGCCGGTATCCATCTGCCGTTTTTTGCCACCAACATCACACTGATCTGGCCGCCAGCGGGGATCATCCTTGCCGCACTGGTATATTGGGGTTGGCGCTATTTCCCGGCGGTTTATATCGGGGCGTTCCTGTTAAACGTCGTCATCGCCCAAACAATTGGCGCGATGATCTTTGTCGCCGTCGGCACGACACTGGCCGCGGTGATCCCGGCCCTTCTGATTTCGCGTTTTGCCGGGCCTTATCCCTTTTCCCGTTTGCGTGATATCGCGATCTATCTTCTGGCGGGTGGCGTTCTCGGACCGGCGCTTGCCGCAAGCTTTGGCGCATTGAATGTCAGCATCTTTGACATCGGCGACTTTAGCCGGTTCGAGTTGCTTTGGCAGGGCTGGTTCAAGGGCGATGTGATTGGCGCCCTTGTTGTCGGCCCGCTGGTCTTGCGCCTGCTCCACTGGCGCATCAAGCCCCGCCCGATCATGCATTACTGGGAGCTTGGCTTTATCGGTCTTGCCTGCATCGTTCTGGCATCTGCCGTGCAAACAACGCCCCTGACCGCCCGCCCGGAATTTCTGTTTATCTTTGTTTCTCTGCCTTGCGTGATCTGGGGCGCGATCCGCTATGGCTTGTTGGGGGCGGTTGTTACCAATGCCCTGATTGCCGGCGATGTCATAGCCTTTGCAGCGCTTGGCAACTCGACTTTTGCGGGGATCGAGTTGCAGTCGGGCATTCAAAACCTGTTTGGCTATCTGATCGCCAGTTCGATTGGTGCGCTGTTGCTTGCGGTTGGTCTGGAGCGGATCACGACGGTGACCATGCGTGCACGCGATGGCAGGCTATCGGGCGAAGTCCACCGTCTGCGTCGGGCACTGGCGGTTCTGATCGGCGTGATCGGTTTCGGGGTGTCGGGCGTTGCCGCCTGGTACACCTATGACCAGCTCGAAGAAGCTGATCGTCTGACCACAGAACAATACCGGCTGGCGTTTGAGGCGTCGCTTCGTGAAGAACTTGGCCGTGCCACCGATGCCCTGATTGCAGTCCGCACACTGTTTGATGTGCATGGCAGTGTTTCTGCCACCACCTATGACGCGATGGTCGCGCCCTGGATCAACCGCCGTCCGGGTGTTGCAGCCCTTGAATGGGCGCCCTATGTCGAACGGCGCGCCCGCATCCTGGTTGAGGAAACCGCCGAACTGCGCGGGGTCAGAAACTTTGGCATCCGCGAAGTGATTGATGGCGTTACCCGCCCGGCCGAGGAACGCGATAGTTACTACCCGGTCTTTTATGTCTTTCCGCGCTCGGGCAATGAAGAGCGCGTCGGCTTTGACCTTGCCAGCGAACCGGCGCGCAAACGTGCGCTTGAAACCGCGATTAAGACCAATAACGTAACCCTGACCCAGCCGCTTAATTCCGTGCAGTCAAACGCATCGCTTGTTGCCTCACTCGCGTTTCTGGCCGTGGAAAATCGCCGTGATCCGGATGGCCCGCCGCTGGGTATTGCGGTCGGGGTGCTTCGCATCACCGACATGATCACGCGTGCGGCCCGGGTGGCGCGCATTCCCCTTGATTACGCCCTGCATCTTGCCGATGCGAGAACGCCGGGTCGAGCCGGGTTGCTGTATTCATCAAATGATTCCCAAGGTGCACTCGATGAGATCGAGGCGGAGCTTGCAATTCCGTTCAACCCGAATATTTCGAATTTCACGTTTGGCTATCGTGACTGGACGATCCTTCTACATCATCAGCACGAGGACTATAACACGCTGGTCTATTGGCAGCCTTGGGCGATCTTTGTCTTTGGCAGCACGATCAGTGTCCTGCTTCTGATTTATTTGCGTTCGCTTAACCGCACTGAAAAACACATTGTCGATCTGGTTACGACCCGAACGGCCGAACTTGAAGATGCACGCGCGGCCGCCGAAAACGCCATGAACCAGGCCCAGCAGGCCGACCGTGCGAAATCGGAATTCATCGCCCATATGAGCCACGAATTCCGGTCGCCGATGACATCCATTCTGGGCTATACGCAGCTGGCATCGGACAGTCTGGACAAGGACGGTACCAGCAATACCGACACACTACGTAATTACCTCACGACCATTCGCGGGGCCGGGCGCCATGTTCTATCATTGATTGGGGATATCCTTGATATTTCCAAGATCGAGGCGGGCAAGCTTGTCCTTGAAGAAGCGCCGCTTGATCTGCACCACCTGTGTGAAGAGGTGGTGTCGATGATGCTGGTGCCCGCACGTGCGCAGGAAAATACGCTGGAACTTGATATTGATCCCGAGCTGCCGCGCCATGTCATTGGCGATACGGTGCGCCTCAAACAGCTCCTGACCAACCTTGTTTCCAACGCCATCAAGTTCACCAAATATGGCAAGGTACAGGTATCGGCGCTTCCGCTTCAGATTGACGAAGACAAGGTCTCCTTCCGCATTTCTGTCCGGGATGAAGGGATCGGCATTCCACGCAACAAGCTTGATGCGATCTTTGATGCCTTTACCCAGGTCGACACCACCACGACCCGCCGCTATGGCGGCACCGGCCTTGGTCTGACGATCTGTCAGCGCATGGTTCAGGAAATGGGCGGCATGGTGAAGGTCGAAAGTCAGGAAGGCAGCGGCAGTACATTCTGGTTCGACCTGACCCTGCCGCGCAGCACCGCAGAAGCCGTTGCCAAGCATGACGGTCAGGCCCTTCACGCCCAGGATCAGGAAACCCAGCCCGATCAGGCCGAACAGCTTGAACCCGGCACATGGAACCTGCTTCTGGTCGAGGATATCGAGATCAACCGCATCCTTGCCCAGAAGCTGCTTGAACAACAGGGCCACACGATTACCACCGCCGCAGACGGCCAGATCGCGCTTGATATCCTTGCCGCGACCGATTTCGATGCGGTTCTGATGGATCTGCATATGCCGGTTCTCGATGGCATCGAAGCCACACGGCGCATTCGCATGTTTGAAGATCCGGTCAAGGCGACCATTCCGGTCCTCGCCCTGACGGCCGATATCTCAAACGACAATCTCGAAACCTTCCAGGAGACCGGCTTTGATGCCTACTGCACCAAGCCCTTGGATATCGAGATGATTGACGCCGAACTGGCCCGCCTGACCCACCGCAAACTGGAAAATCGCAAGGGCGCAAACGACCCGAGCGACGCCTGATCCGAGCAACGCCTGATCGCGCGATCCTATTTTCTGATGCCGGTCATCGTCCGGAGTTCCTCGGCAACATTTGGCCCGGCGGTCAGGATCGGTGCGCCGTCTTCAAGAGCGTTGGGGACACCAAGATAATCATTGGCCCAACCGCCCGCTTCCTGCATCAGCAGGATACCGGCCATACAGTCCCAAGGATTAATGTGCGGCTCGTAATAGCCGATCAAACGTCCGGCAGCCGCATAGGCCATCGAAAGTGCGCCCGATCCGTTGCGCATGAAGATGCCCTTACGATCCAGCAGATCCTTGATAAACGGTGTGATGGCGTCACTCGTCGTGCGATGTGACATGCCAAGCCCCATCGGCCCGTCACCAACGGTTTTGGCATCACTAGCCTTGATCGGCTCACCATTCACAAACGCACCTTCGCCGCGCTTTGCGGTAAACAGCTCATCACCGACCGGCTGATAAATCAGGGCAAGCTCGATCTTGCCTTTGACGACAAGGCCGATGGAAATGCACCAGCTTGGCATCTGATTGACAAAGCACGCCGTGCCATCAATCGGGTCAATCACCCAAAGGCAGTCATTGTCGCCCTTTTCGATGCCCATTTCCTCGCCAAGGAAGCCATCCTCGGGAAAGCTATCGCCGATCTGATCGCGAATGATCGCCTCGACATTCTTATCGGCGATACTGACCATATCAAGCGGGTTTTCCTTGGCCTCAACCTCAAGATCGCCAGCGGTGCCGTCAAAATATTCCATGGCGCGTTCGCCGGCATGGCGGATCACATCACGGGCATGTTCAAACCGTGCGTCGAGATCAAGTTTGATGTCATCACCCATCATGTATTCCTTTCAAAGTGCCGATCAGCCTCAATGACCTGTCGACAGAAAACGTCTCGAAATCAATCATCTATAGAAAAACCTATCGCATAAGTTGTTGCAAGCTTTCATGACATTTCAAAGGCGGTTGGAGGCGCGATGTTTTCTTTGACCATCCTTGGGCAAAACTCCTATGCTATGCGCCGCTTGAATAGCCGCCCCACAGGCGCCTTCCCCGGATAGAATCAGGAGCATAAAAATGGGTCACGCCGCCACCGATAGCACTGTCACCACCTGGACCTGGCATCAGGGTCAATGGCACGAAGGCAACCCCAACATCATGGGCCCGCAAACCCACGGTGTCTGGATGGCCTCGACCGTGTTTGACGGCGCGCGCCGCATGAACGGCAAAATGCCTGACCTGTATCCGCATTGCGCACGTGTGATCCGCTCGGCCGAACTGATGGGCATGAAACCGGCCATCACCACCGATGAAATCGTCGCACTGGTCAAGGAAGGCGTGCAGAAGTTCGACCCGGAACTGGCCCTTTACATCAAGCCGATCGTGTTTGGCGGCGAAGGCTTCATCGCGCCGACCCCCGAAAGCGCACAGTTCGTGCTGTGCATCTCGGTTACCGAAATGCCCGAAGCCATCCAGACCGGCTTTAGCGCTTGTAAATCAAGCTTCCGCCGCCCGTCACCGGAAAGTGCCCCGACCGAGGCCAAGGCATCCTGCCTGTATCCCAATGTCGGCCGTGCTGTGACCGAGGCAACCGGGGCTGGCTTTGACACCGGTGTGATGCTTGATCCGATTGGCAATGTGGCCGAGTTTTCCTATGCCAACCTGTTCTTTGCCAAGGACGGCACGGTTTATACCCCGGCGATCAATGGCACGTTCCTCAATGGCCTGACCCGTCAGCGCGTGATCAAACTGCTCCGCGAAGATGGTGTCGATGTTGTCGAAAAGACCTGCAAATACGAAGAACTCGAAGCAGCTGACGAGATCTTTGGTACCGGCAACTATTACAAGGTCGCCCCGTGCATCAAACTCGATGACCGCAACCTGCAGCCGGGTCCGATCACCCGTCGCGCGCAGGACCTTTACATGACGTTTGTTGATGCCAGCAAAGACTGATTGCGCGTTCCATCACCGCAAATGCAAACGGGCCGGATATCCGGCCCGTTTTTTTTGTGTTCAAGCGATTTACTGCTGCGGCAACGGCTGAGGAACAGGATTTCCCGCAACATACGGGTACTTGGCAAAGATCGATGCCACCGCGGCCCGTACCGTTTCATTCGGGGCTTCGCGCACCGCACTGGTCACGCGTGAAATCGCGGTTCCTTCCCACACCATCTGACGGGTGCGGCGATCTACCAGATCGATATTCAGCGTACCTTCGGTGTAGCTATCGACATAGCCCGGCTCGACATAGCCCGGCCAGCCAACATACATCCCGCTGCGATAACCATAATACCCGCCCATATAGACCGGCGGTGAGGAGCGGGTCTTTTCCTGGGTCTTGAGATGGAAATTGATCAGAAGGTCCGGGTTATGGATATCAAGCTGATATCCGCGCGATACCATTGCCAGATTGATCGCATCCTCGATCCGCTGACCTGACAGGGTTTTATATTCTGCCTCGGCATCCTTGCCAGCACCATCGACAAAGGCAAATGTCGTGAACTGCCCGAAATCGGAGGCCGGATCGGCATCAGTATAGATGCGCGGACCGCTGGCACATGCAGTCAGAACCATTGCCATCGCCCCGACCAGTGCAAATTTTACTGTTCCAAGCCCGATCATTGCCCGTGTCCTTTATCGTTTGGCGCGGCCTGTGACGCCGCTGCTCTGATAATAGTATGACGTTTCATGGCGTTGATTTCATCATCAGAAAATGAACTGATCATGGCAAAACAACCAAAAGCTGCAGATTTTTGTGATCAGGTGCGATCCAGCGGGTTGCTTGCCAGTGCCTTGGCAAACCCAACACCGACCAACCCGGCGATATGGCATTGCGGTTTGCGTTCAGCCTGATCAGCCACCAGCTTTCCAAAATCCCGGACAAAGCCGGTGCGGGGATAATCGCGCAGGATTTTTGCCCGGACATCGCGGTGGATATTCATCACCTGCATGCCGACCACATCCACCCCGGCCCCCAGATGAAGCAGCAACCCCTCCGGGTCGCGCGGACCGGTGTGACAGACGGCGGAATGCAGGGCCATGGCTTCGTGGATGATATCGGCCTTATCGGCATCATAGCCCTGCTCACCAAGCCAGCGATGGGCGCACCCGGCAGCCTCGACCTCAAACGATCCCGGCCCGTCACAGGCAGGCGATGCCAGTGAAATATCATGCAGGATGCTTGCGATATAAAGCATCTCCGCATCAAAGCGCACGTTGTGATAATCGGCCAGCGCCACACCAAAGGCAAAGCTGCGCAAGCCGTGATACTGCACAAAATCAGGCTGCAGGTTGGCCGCCCATGCGGTTGCCTTTTGCGACATGGAACTATCAGGCACGCCCAGATGATCGAGCACAGAACGATCAGGTCGCCCGATCCCGACCGATTGACGCAGCGCATAGAACTTGTCGCGAATGCCAAGCCGGACAAAATTGAAAATCAACGCCGCCTTGGGATCACGCCCAAGGGCTGCGGTCAGTGCGCGGGGCATGGCAGGCACTTTCATGTTTTGGAAAAACGGGTGGCAGATCCAGAAAGGGTTGGCTTAGTTCCCGGCGATCAAGGCACTTGCTGTCTGGCGCAGATCATCGATCTCGTCATCAAGTATGGCGCGGTCATTCATCGAATGGGCCAGAACAATCGCACCCTGCCAGCGCAGGACAATCCGGCGACCTTCCATTGCGGCGCGGCCTGCATCAAGCCCGCCTTCGCGAAGCTGTTCCGCGACCCAGTCGATCAGGGCATCAAACACGCCCTGCCCGATTTTGCGCGCCGGATCGAAATCCGCGTCGCTCGGCATATCAAGCATCAAGCGCGCCAATGGGCAGCCATGACTGACGCGCCTTGGCGTCATGGCATCAAGGTAATCAAAGAAAACCGATAACCGATCCCCGACCGCACCCTTGGATTTGATACTGCCGAGAAGCGGGATGAACTCACCCTGCATGGTTTCAAGCGCTGCCTGCGCCAGATCATGCTTTTTGGGAAAACGGTAAAACACCCCGCCTGCGGGCAAACCGGCCTCGTTCGCAACCGATTGAATGGTGGCAGCGTGATAACCATCGCGCCAGATCACATTCATTGCCGCACGGGCAAGCTTTTGCCGCTTTTCTTCGGGTTTGAGCTTTGAGGCCATGACCATCACCATCAATTAAGTAAGTTAACTCACTTAATACTGATTATAACTATCTGTCAATCGCCTTTTCATCGTCTTATTCCGGCGTTACCCATGCACAGATGTTTGAAAGCCGAACGCGTGGCGTGTATCAATAAACGCATCGGACACGCGCCTAAACGGCACAAAACCAACAACATGATGCGGAGCAACCGTGAAAAACAATCAATTCACCCTTGCCGATATCCGAAATGCGGTATCGGCCGGCGTGCTCAGCGAAGAAGCCTTTGCACGGCTCGAAGGGTATCTGGCGGAGCAAAGCCAGGAGTCCCCTGAAACAGAAAAATTCACCCTGTTTCGCGGTATGAATGACATCTTCATTGCCCTTGGCATATGCGCCCTGACCATCGGCTGGTTTGTGCTGTGGGGATTGCTCGCCAATGGTCCGGCCTTCTGGATCGCACCGCCGCTTGCCATGATCGCCTATGTCGCGCTGGCGGAATATATCGCCGGAAAGCTCAAGGCATCCCTGCCCTCGATCGCCATCATGGCTGCCCTTGGCGCGACGCTGATGATCTATGCGGTTGCGCTTTACATGTCCTTTGCCGGACCGACCGGGCAGCTTTCAGACCTCGATACCGTGATTGATTTTGGCCAACGCTCGATGAACGTGCTGGTGTTTGTTGCCGTCATCGGCTTTGCCTTCCAGCTGGGCTTCTTCCTGCGCTATCGCCTGCCGGTATCGTTTGCCCTGATTGCCGCTGGGATCATTGGCGTCTTCTGGACGGCCCTTTTGGCGACATTCGGCCCGGCGGCGGAACCCTATATCCCCTATCTGATCACGGCGACCGGCATCCTGTTGCTCGCCCTTGCGATATTTATCGACAGTCGCGATCCCAACCGGGTCAATGGCTGGGCGGAATGTGCGTTCTGGCTCTATGTCTTTGGCGCACCGCTGACCATCCATTCAATTGCCGCAACGTTTGAGGCCGCCCCAATTGCCATGATCCCGGTGATCATTATTGCGATGTTGCTGTCCCTCATCCTGGATCGTAGGTCGCCGATCATCAGTGGCTTGATCTATGTCGGCTATCTGCTGCAATCGGGCTTCGAAGGCGCTGCCATCGATCCGTCCATGACCATCGTTCTGGTCTGCTTCATCGTTGGCGGACTTGTCATGGCGTTTGGTGTTGGCTGGCAACGCGCACGCCATGTTCTTCTGGCACCGTTTGAAAACCATCCGCTGCGGCGTTACCTGCCGCCAAGCTGACAAACAAAAAGGCCCGCATCACCGGATGCGGGCCTTTTGATTTCATCAGATCTTTTGCTGATTATGCCGACAGGTCTTCACCCGCCAGCGCGCGGTCGATCAGGGCAACGCTTTCATCAAGACCGTAAAGCGCGATGAAGGAGCCCATGCGCGGGCCCTGCTCCTGCCCAAGCAGCACTTCGTAAAGTGCTTTGAACCAGTCGCGCAGGTTTTCGTAATTGTGGTTTTTGCCCACGGTGAAAACTTCGGTCTGGATGTCGGACGGATCCGTACCCGGTGCGACTTTCGACAGCGCATCGCGCAGGTCTTTAAGGGCTGCCTGCTCTGCCTCGGTCGGGGCGCGGTACGATTTCGCCGGTTTGACGAAATCACGGTAATAGTTGATCGCATAGCTGACCAGCTTATCAAGATACGGCGCGGTTTCCGGCGTCGCACCGGTGGCATAGCGCGAAATGAACTTCCACAGCAGGTCACGGTCTTCGGTGTTACACACCGAAACCAGGTTCAGCAGGATGCCGAATGACAGCGGAATGTCGCGATCCGGTGCGGTACCGGCATGAATGTGCCAGGCCGGGTTCTGCAGGATCTTGGTCGGATCGGTTTCGGTTTTAAGCTTTTCAGCAAAGGTCAGATATTCATCCACGGTTTTCGGGATGACATCAAAATACAGACGCTTTGCGGTTTTCGGCTTCTGGAACATGAACAGCGACAGGCTGTCTTCCGGCGCATATTTCAGCCAGTCTTCCATCGAAAGACCATTGCCCTTTGATTTGGAAATCTTCTGGGCGTTCTCGTCAAGGAACAGCTCGTAGTTGAAGCCTTCCGGCGGGGTGCCGCCAAGCGCCTTGACGATCTTGTTGCCAAGTTCGACCGACGGAATAAGGTCCTTGCCAGCCATTTCATAATCAACACCCAGCGCGTACCAGCGCATCGCCCAGTCCGGCTTCCACTGCAGTTTGCAAGCCCCGCCCGTGACCAACGTTTCAACAAGATCACCGGTTTCCGGGTGCTCGTAAACGATGCTACCAGATTCCGGCTTAAGCTCGGTCACCTTGGCCATCAGGACCTTGTTGGTGCCCGGCTCAACCGGCATGAACGGGCTATAGGTCGCGCGGCGTTCTTCACCAAGGGTCGGCAGCATGATTTTCTGGACCGCATCATAGCGTTCCAGCAAACGCAAGAGCGCTTCGTCAAACATGCCCGAGCGGTAACATTCGGTCGAAGATTTGAACTCGTACTCAAAGCCGAACCCGTCAAGGAACTCACGCAGCTTGGCATTGTTGTGATGGGCAAAGCTTTCATGGGTGCCAAACGGATCAGGAACGGACGTCAGGGCCTTGCCAAGATGCTCGGCAACCATGTCCTTGTTCGGGATATTGTCCGGGACCTTGCGAAGGCCATCCATATCATCGGAGAAGCAAAACAGCTTGGTCGGGATATCGCACATGGTCTCGAACGCGCGACGGACATAGGTCGTGCGCGCAACTTCGCCAAAGGTGCCGATATGCGGCAGACCCGACGGACCATAACCGGTTTCAAAAAGGACATAGCCCTTTTCAGGCGCCTTCTGTTTATACCGCTTGACCAGCTTGCTGGCTTCCTGAAAAGCCCAGACGTTGCTGTTAAGTGCGGCATCTCGAAGATCGGCTGTCATTTTTGAAACCTTGTTTGTCAGTTGTATCGTTTAATTCTCGGGAAATATACGTTGGGCCAGAACCCTCACACGCGATCACTCTGATCGCATGTTTGCGCGAAGCTATACCCCACTTCGGGCCAAGATCAAGCACCTGTTGCGCATGGCAGCCAAATAATCGCGGAATTGGTGGGAAAAATACCGGTAGCAATGGCTGTCTTGTTCCCTGAAGAGCCGGGCTCGCAGCTACCCCTAAGTGTAGTTGAATTTAGCCAATCGCGGTCAAATATCCGACAGAGGGGTCGCACGCTTAAATCGTGATAATCTTTCTATGCAAAACCATAGAGTTGAACTGCAATGCAGAATTAGTTTAACTTAATACCTGCACGCACTTGCGAATGAAGGCCAAGGCAAACCCGACCGACGAACCAAGCACGAAGATTGGAGTGTATTGATGTCGTTTGGAGAGACCGGTGCCCAGATCACCGAACATGCCTTTCCGACGGGAAGTCCGGATCAACGGTTTGAGCGCGTTGTCGAATACGCGCCAAATGCCATGATCCTGATCGGCACGGACGGGACCATGGAAATGGTCAATGCCCAGACCGAAATCATTTTCGGTTATGCCCGTAGCGAGTTGCTCGGCCAACCGATCGAGATGCTGGTTCCGGAACGCTTTCGCGCAGGCCACCCCAATTTGCGCGGCTCCTACACCAATCATCCCAACCCGCGTCCTATGGGGGCGGGTCGTGATCTTTATGCGCTGCGCAAGGATGGCAGTGAGTTCCCTGTCGAGATCGGCCTCAATCCGATTTCAGACGGGGAAAACATGCAAATCCTTGCTGCGATCTCCGACATTTCCGAACGCAAACACCGCGAGGAGCAGATCGCGCGATCGCTGCGGGAAAAGGAAACCCTGCTGTCAGAGGTCCACCATCGGGTTAAAAACAACCTGCAGATCATCCACAGCCTTCTCGATATGCAGACATCCTCGGTGATTGATGTGCAGGCCCGCGAAGCGCTGATCGACAGCTGCAACCGCGTGCGGTCGATGGCGCAAATTCACCAGTCGCTTTATCAAAGCGAAGACATCGCCAAGGTCAATTTTGCAGATTTCTGTGAAAGCCTGATTTCTTCCCTGCTTGCGACCTTCAATGTCGACATCACCCGGGTTCGGGTCGAAAGCAATTTGGCTGATGTACAGCTTGCCATTGATCAGGCGGTTCCGTGCGGCTTGATTGCCAATGAGCTGATCACCAACGCGCTTAAGCACGGCTTCCCGGACGGTACAGAAGGCCAGATCGAAGTATCGACGAAAATGATCGATGCCGATGTGGTTGAGCTTCGGGTGTCCGATAACGGGCGCGGCATGCCCGATAACTTCAAGCTCGGCACCACAGAAGGCCTTGGCCTGCAACTGATCGAACTGCTTGTCGATCAGATTGGCGGCGACATTGATGTCCTGACCGATCAAGACACAACCTTCGTCATCTCATTCAGGATAGGGAGCTGAACGCGATGCCCCATCCTGTCCATGTCATGATTGTCGAGGACGAGCGCATTATTGCGCTACATCTGCGCAAGCAGCTCGAAAAACTGGGATACGAACGCACAAGCGCCCATACCCGCGGCGAGGATGCGCTGGCCGCAATCAACGAAGATCCGCCTGACATCATCCTGATGGATATCCGGATTGACGGTGATATTGACGGCATTGAAACGGCGGCGGGTATCCCGGAAAATCTGATGATCCCGGTCATATATCTTTCGGCCCATTCCGAAGACGCAACCTTGGCGCGCGCGCAAAAGACCCGCCCCTATGGCTATCTGATCAAACCGTTTTCCGATCGCGAATTGCATGCCACCATCCAGATGGCACTTGAACGGCGCACGGCCGAGCGTGCCCTGTCGGAAAGTCAGCACCGTCTATCTCTTGCCATGACCGCTGCACAGATGAGCTGCTGGGAAATTGATGTCGGCACGCGTCAGATGCACTGCACCGGTCTTGGCAATTTCGATCTTAATCAGGATGCCGAAACCGTCACCGAAAGCTGGGATGCGTTTCTTGAACGTGTTGCATCTGAAGACCGCGACATGGTGCATAAGGCCTTTGCCTATGCAGTTGCCCATGGCGAATTTTATGACGTCGTTTTCCGCAGTCTTGATCTCGATCAGAATTATCGCTGGCTTCGGGCACGCGGGAAATCGTTCGGCGATGAACGCACCGGATCACGGCGCATCATCGGCATGATGCAGGACATCACCGATCAACGCCTGACGCAGGACAAGCTGCGCGAAGCGATGACCGTGTTTGAAACCACCCAGGACGGCATTCTGATCCTTGATCCGGAACTCAACGTCACCAACGCCAACAAGGCCTATTACCGGATCACGGGCGATACAGAACAAAACACCCTGCAAAAGCCCCCCTACTTCTTCTCGCCCAACGAACATCCCGCCGAGTTCTTTCAGGAACTGTTCGCTGGCGTCGGCGCACGCCGTCACTGGCACCGCGATCTTGATACCCGCAATGCGAAGGGCAATCCGATCTCGCTGGCCCTGCAGGTGATCGCTGTTGAAAACGAAGAAAACGAACTGACCCACTTTGTGATGATCGTCTCGGACCGTACCGCCATCCGGCAGGCCGAACAGGAATTGCACTATCTTGCCCAGTATGACGGGCTCACCAGCCTGCCCAACCGCTTGCTTGCGACCGACCGCCTGAACCGCGCAATTGAACGGTGCGAGCCCAGCGGCACCATGGTTGCCTGCCTGTTTCTTGATATTGATAATTTCAAAACGATCAATGACACGCTCGGTCATGCTGCTGGTGATCAGGTCATTCTGATTGCCGCAACCCGGATCAAGGGCATTACCGAACGCACCGATACCATCTCGCGGCTGGGCGGTGACGAATTCCTGATCATTCGCGAAAACATCCCCAATGAAACGGCGGCCGCCAATCTGGCGCAGAAGATTATTCAGGAATTGCAACGCCCGTTCTATATCAGCGGCCATGAGATGAATATTTCGGCCAGTATCGGCATATCGCTTTATCCGATCCACGGTCATTCATCGCACGACCTGATCCGCCTTGCCGATACCGCGATGTACGCCGCCAAGGACCGCGGTCGGCGGACCTGTGCGCTCTATGAACCGGAAATGACGGCCAATGCCACCCATTACATGACCCGCTCCCTTGAATTACGGCGCGGTCTTGAAAACGAAGAACTCGTTTTGCATTACCAGCCGCAAATTGATGGTGCGAGTGGCGATATGGTCGGGGTCGAGGCGTTGCTGCGTTGGAACCATCCGACACAAGGTCTTGTCGGCCCGCATGAAATCATCCCAATTGCGGAAAAAAGCGGACTTATTCTGGAAATCGGCGACTGGGTTCTGGGTGAAGCCTGCCGTCAGGCGCGCCGCTGGCAGGATGAACATGGTCAAAAGCTTCGCATGGCGGTCAATGTTTCGGTGCGCCAGATGCAACAACCGGGCTTTGCCGATACGGTTGCCCATGAACTGGCCATGGCAGGCCTTCCGGCCGAGGACCTTGAAATCGAGGTCACCGAAAGCATGATCCAGGACGAAGTCAGCATGATCCAGACCCTGCATGATTTGCGCGCGGTCGGGGTATCGCTGGCGATTGATGATTTCGGCACGGGTTATTCCTGCCTGCGGTCGATCAAAAGCCTTCCGATCAGCCGCATCAAGATTGACCGCGCCTTTGTCAAAGGCCTGCCGGGCAACAGTGACGATGTTGCCCTGATCACCGCCATGCTCGCCATGGCCGATGCGCTGAGCCTTCAGATCACCGCCGAAGGGGTCGAAACCAAAAAGCAGTATGAATTCCTGCGCGCCGTGCCCGGCATCGAATTACAGGGCTTCCTGTTTGGCAAACCTATCCCCGCCGACGAAGTCTTTGCCCCGGTGATTGGCAAGTCTCGAGTATTTTAATTTTCACAATCGAAACCTTCTGAGGCGCTTTCCTTACAGGATATTCTACTTTAGAATAGCACTTTGACGTGCCGTGCCTGTTTGCCCCACCAAGCCATTGAGTTGGCTGGTGCTTTGTCAAAATGCGTTTTACTCCTCGAACGCATAGGTCAGAAGGACAGCCGAATGAACTTCTCCTCTCTGTCACTTGGCGCAAAACTTACATTTGTCAGCGCCTTGGCAATTGCCATCTGCCTCATTGCGGGCATCTCGCTTCAAACGCTTCAGACAAACCAGACCACCGAAGAACTCACCGTTGGTGAGGCGCGCGCGGTTGCAAACCATCACGCGGAACAGGCTGGTAGTGTTCTCAATAGCGGCATGAGGGTCGCCAAAAATCTTGCCGGCGCGTTTCGCGCCATCCGCGATCAAGGCGGCGTTGATCGCAAGGCCTATAACGAAATTCTCAATCGTACCCTGATCGACAATCCGACCCTTGCCGGGGCCTGGTCCGGGTTCGAGCCCAATGCCCTTGATGGCAAGGATGCCGACTATAAGGACGAAGGCGAACCGTTTGGCGATGGCAGCGGTCAGTACGTTACCTACTATTACAATTTTGGCGAAGGCATCACGCCCTATCACCTGACCGGCCTCGATAACCCCGAAATCAACGAGTATTACACCGCCCCGCGCGATACCAATCAGCCCTATGTCACCGACGCCATTACCTATGACATTCAGGGGCGCGATGTGGTCCTGACCTCGTTCGTCTATCCCGTCCAGAATCCCGCTGGCGATTTTCTGGGGGTTCTTGGCGTCGACCTTGAACTGAATGCGCTTTCGGAACGCTTTGCCGAATTGACCCCGTTCGGAACCGGAACAGTCAACCTGGTCTCGGCCCAGGGCACATGGGTTGCCCATGAGGACCCGGAAATCCGTGGTACGACGCTGAGTGCTGATAACACCGTGCAGGCGGCAATTCTTGACGCAATGAAAAGCGGCAATCCGACGCGGGTCGATGACGACGAGATGTTGCACATGATTGTCCCTGTCGAGATCGCCGGCTATCCCAACCAGTGGGGCGTTGTCGTCAATGTCCCGCATAATACGGTTTATGCGCCTGCAGAAAGCTTGCGCAACACCACGCTAATCGGCGGGATCATCCTGCTTGCCATCGTGATTGCCGTGGTTCTTCTGTCGACCAGAAGCCTTGTTTCCCGCCCGATGACCCGTGTCGCGGGCGTGATTGATCATCTGCAGAGTGGTAATTTCGACGTATCGATCCCCTATCTGAAACGAAACGACGAAATTGGTGCCATTGCCAAGGCGCTTGAGGCCTTCAAGGAGGCCTCGGCCGGCATGCAAAAGGCCGAACGTGAAAAGCTTGAAGCCGAGCAGAAGGCAAGCGAAGCACGCAATCGCGCCCGCCTGCAGATGGCCGACGAGTTTGAAAAGTCGGTTGGGTCCATCGTGGTCAATGTTTCCGATAGTTCGGAAAATATGGAAAGCGTATCGCGCCAGATGCGCCGGGCCGCAGATGAAAGCTCCGAACAGGCCGTTGTTGTCGCAGCCGCCGCCGACGAAGCCAGTGCCAATGTCCAGACAGTGGCATCCGCGACTGAGGAACTTTCCGCCTCCATTCAGGAAATCAGCTCCCAAGTGGCAAAATCGTCCGACATATCCTCCACAGCCGTCGAGGAAGCATCGCGCGCCAATGCGATGGTCACCGGCCTTGCCGAGGCCGCCGATCGTATTGGCGAAGTCGTCAGCCTGATTAACGACATCGCTGCCCAAACCAACCTGCTTGCGCTCAACGCCACAATCGAGGCTGCCCGCGCAGGCGAAGCAGGTAAAGGCTTTGCCGTTGTGGCACAGGAAGTCAAAAACCTTGCCACGCAGACAGCCAAGGCAACCGACGACATTGCCCAACAGATCGGGTCGATCCAGTCGGAAACCCAGAATACGGTTGGTGCCATCGAAAAGGTGACGGAAACGATTTCCAACATCAACGAGATCGCGACAGCCATTGCCTCGGCAGTCGAGGAGCAAGGCGCTGCCACCGCCGAAATTTCCAGCAACGTCCAACAGGCAGCAGCTGGTACCAACGAAGTTTCATCCTCTATCGGGATTGTCCGCAACACATCCCAGGAAACCGGTGAAGCGGCGTCAAACGTGCAGGCCGGGGCGACCCAACTCGCACAAGAAGCCCGCAATCTTGATGAACAGGTCAGAAACTTCCTTGATCGCCTGCGGAACATCTAGGCTTTCGGGAAGTTCAAATAACACATCACAAAGGACGGCATCGTTTCTGGTGTCGTCCTTTTGTTTGATCCCCACATCATTCAGTGATTGAATTACCTTTGCCAATTACAATTTGCCCCAACAATTCGGGAACCGTTCAATGCTGCCACTTCCTGTAACCATCTGCATCACCGCCGTTTTTGTTTTGATGCTGACCGGGCTTAGCCTGATGGTCTCTGTCCGGCGCGCCCAGGTCGGGGTGCTGAGCGGCGATGGTGATGACAACACCCTGCGCCGGCGTATTCGGGCGCACGGCAATTTCGTTGAGAATGCACCACTTTGCGTTCTTTTGATTCTTGCCATCGAGGCGATCCTTGCGACCTCTGATATTATCTGGATTGTTGCGGCCATTTTGATTGCAAGTCGGCTTTTGCATGCGATTGGCACACTCAAACGGTCCAAACGGATCATCGCGCCCGCCATGGTCATGCAGCACATCACGCTTGCGGTCTGTGGTGTCTGGCTGCTGATCCAGTCCTTTGGCAATCTCAGTGCTGCGGGCATGTAATGGGATCAGGTGATTTCGCCAGCCCCGAGGTTGCGGCCAAGTTCAATGCCTGCCCGGCTGCGGCCCGACGGGCATTGATGTCGATCCGCGACTGGGTCTTTGAACTGGCTGGCGAAATCGATGGGGTCGGTCCGGTGACAGAAAGCCTCAAATGGGGTGAACCGGCCTGGCGGCCGAAATCGGGATCAGGCACTACCATCCGGGCTGACTGGAAACCCCAAACACCTGATCAGGTGATGATCTTTTTTGACTGCAAAACCGATCTGATTGATCGCACCCGTAGCCTGCTTTCGGCCGATCTTGCCACCGAAGGCAACCGTGCGATTATCCTGCCGCTTGATCACCCCTTGCCCGAACCAGCAATCAAAACAGCGCTTGGCTGGGCGCTGACCTACCATCTTGATCGCAAAAAGACGAACTCCTGAGCTGGGTCACCCCTTCACAGCGCTCGCCTCAAGATGATTGCGCATCGAGCGCAAATCGCGATGCAGGCGTTTGGCCGTTTCAAGATCAAGTCCGGTGGCTTCGAGAATACAGGTCGGGATCTTTTCGGCCTTCGTGCGAAGGGCGGCACCCGCCTCGGTCAAGCTGACCCGCACGGACCGTTCATCCTTTGGATCGCGTTTACGCGACACAAGATCAGCAGCCTCCAGCCGTTTCAGAAGGGGCGTCAGCGTGCTTGATTCCAGATACATCTTCTCGCCGATGCTGCGCACTGACTGATTATCTTCCTGCCACAGGGATACCATCACCAGATATTGCGGATAGGTCAGACCAAGCTCATCCAGAAGCGGCTTATAGATGCGGTTAAAGGCATGGCTTGCCGAATAAACCGAAAAGCACAGAAGTTTTTCAAGCTGAAGCAGGTCTTCTTTCGGGGCGTCTGCCATCGGGTGGGTCCTTGATCCTTGGGGCATTTTCGGGGGCGTCATCGGGACCAAACCACCCGAAAACCAACAGTTCTATGCCAAACCATAATTCGTGAAACAGGCTCACGCAACCTGGCCTGAAAATTTCAAAGCCGGATAAATTAAATCGCGCACGATTTAATATCAAACGATTTTATTGCATGGCTGCGTTTCATATATTTATATCGTACACGATTTAATTGTGTGCGATACATAATTCATCAAAACACAACGCCGCCCCATCGGACGGCCCAGCAAAGGATAAGACCGATGACCACATTCAAATCCAAAGTTGCAGCTGCGGCACTCGCATTGTCCACCTCGCTGGCTAGCACTGCAGCATTCGCAAACCCGGTTCTTGAACCCGCAACCCAGAACTTCATTAATGTGCTTGAGGCATCCGGCGGTCCGGCCATCTATACCCTGACCCCGCCCGAAGCACGCAATGTTCTGTCAGGTGCGCAGTCCGGCGAGGCTGCCAAGCCGGCCGTTGATATCACTGACACCGTCTTTGCGGTCGGACCGACCGGTGAAACCAAAGTTCGCATCATCCGCCCGGCAGGCAATACCGAACGCCTTCCCGTGATCGTTTACTTCCACGGCGCAGGCTGGGTGATGGGCGATACTGGCACCCATGATCGTCTGGTACGCGAGCTTTCCGTACGTGCCAATGCGGCCTTGGTGTTTGTTGATTACGAACGCTCGCCCGAGGCCCGCTATCCGATTGCGATCGAACAGGATTATGCTGTCACCCGATACGTTGCTGATCACAGTGAACAGCTTAATGTTGACCCGACCCGTCTGGCGATTGCCGGTGACAGTGTGGGCGGCAACATGACCGCGGTGGTCTCGCTTCTGGCAAAAGAACGCAACGGCCCGGAAATCACGGCCCAGGTACTATTCTACCCGGTAACCGATGCTGATTTTGACAACGGATCCTACACCGAATTTGCCAATGGACCGTGGTTGACCGAACCTGCGATGGAATGGTTCTGGAACCAGTACCTGCCCGAAGGCGCTGATCGTAAGGATCCGAAAATAACCCCGATCCACGCAAGTGCCGAACAGCTTGCCGGACAGGCGCCTGCCCTTGTGATCACCGCAGAAAATGACGTGCTGCGAGATGAAGGCGAAGCCTATGCCCGCAAACTCAGCCAGGCTGGCGTTGATGTCACGGTCACCCGCTACAACGGCACAATCCATGACTTTGTCATGCTCAATGCCCTTGCCGACACCCCGGCTGCCAAAGGCGCAATCGCCCAAGCTGGTCAGTATCTGCGCAATGCCTTGCATGGCGAGTGACACAAAACTTTCACCCTCTTTCGGGCAGGTGCTCTTACACCTGCTCACCCCCGGCGACATATGAAGGTATCGCAGCCGGGTTCTCACCAAGTCGAACCAACGTTCAAACAAAGGATGAAACCATGTCTGTTGATGTAAAATATACCGCAAGCGCTTCTGCCACCGGCGGCCGTGATGGCCGGGCGAAAACCGATGACGGCTCGCTCGATGTCAAGCTGACCACGCCAAAGGAACTTGGCGGCGCAGGCGGGGACGGCAATAACCCCGAGCAGCTGTTTGCCATGGGCTATTCGGCCTGCTTTATCGGTGCGATGAAATTCGTGTCATCCCAGGGCGGCCCGAAGGTCCCCAATGATGTTTCGGTCACGGCCGAAGTCGGGATCGGCCCGCGCGATGAAGGCGGCTTTGGCCTTGCCGTGACGCTCAAGGTTTCGCTTCCGGGCCTTGACAAGGCCGAGGCTGAAAAACTCGTCGAAGAAGCCCACAAGATCTGCCCGTATTCGAATGCGACACGCGGCAATGTCGATGTTGCGTCCGTGATCGCATAAAGCACAAGCTCCCCCCTGCTGGTCAGCTCCCCCCCAAACTGCTGACCGGCAATTTCAGGCCCGGTGTTACCCCGCACCGGGCCTTTTCTTTTTCGTTCTGGAGATCACCCCATTAGCCGTTCAAGCAGGGCGTCATCACCAAAGCCGCCCGACTTTGTAACAACCTCAACCCCGTCGAACTGCCCGCCCAAAATACGCGACACCGGCAAACCCGGTGCAATTTCACCAAGACAGGCCATCGTTTCCGCCTTGCTGGCGGCAAGCACGGCTGACAGGGTATCGCCGCCAATCACCATAAGCCCGGTGCCTGGTCGCACGGACAGGTTGGGAACATCACGCATCAATGCAGCCGTCGTTGCCGCTGCATCCTTTGCCGTCGGAACGGGATCAAGCAGGACAGGACCATCTTCAAGCTTGCCAAGTCCTTTGGTAACGGCATTTGCCACCTGCTTGCGGGTCACCGAATGTGCGGTTCCGGCAATGATGACCGACAAACGCGGTTGGGACTGACTTTTGAATTCCGGCATCAATGCCTGCGCCAGACCGCGGCTTCCGGCCCACAGCACATTTGGCAGATCACGGCACCGCGCGACCAGAACATCAAGATCGGACTGCGCAAGCGCATTGCCAATGACAACACCCTCAACGGGACAGTCGTCAGAGAAAATACTGGCATCAACACCCTGCTCGGCAAAGGCCGCGCGCAGATCGTGAACCGATGCTGGCCCCCAATTTTCCCCATCGCGGACTTCATGCATGCCATCGCGGGTACGCCGTCCCATTTCAGGAAAGGCTGGCGCAAAGATGCAGGCGGAAAACTTGCCGTGACGCATCATCTCGATGGTTTCGGAAATCGAATTGCCGCGAAGTACACTATCGACCTTTTTAAACCAGATAGTCGGCTTCGTCGCATCCCGCGTCGCCCCGGCCGCGTCCCCACCAAGCAGATGATAGGCCCGGTCAACTGCAGCACTGCTTTCAGCGACAGGCAAGTCACGGCTTTCACTGCTGATCGTAAGTTTGGCTCCACTGGCCACATCGCGCGACAAGACCAGTTTTACGGGTGCATCCGGGGATGCAAACGGGGCTGCTGCGTCAAGGGCACCGGTAAAATCATCGGCCAGAATACGCACGTCACTCATTAGGCTACCTCTTCTGATACCATCTCGACCGGTATGTTGCGCTGTTTGAGCTCTTTGAGGATTTCCGGATCAATCCGGTCATCAGTAATAATCAGCCCGATGTCTTCAAGTGCACCAAACAGGCTGAAACTGCGGCTGAAAAACTTGCTGCTATCGACCAGCAAGACCACGAACTCCGCTGCCGAAATGATGGCGCGCTTGACTTCGCAAAGCTCGATCGATGAATCCGAAAGACCTTCCGTCGATACTGCATGCGCCCCGATGATTGCGATATCGGCGCGCAATTGTTCGATCATGCGAACTGCTGACGCCCCCAGCAAAGTCGATGATCCCGGACGGACATTCCCGCCGGCCACAAAGGTATTTATGGTACGGCTTTGGGAGAAAATGGACGCAATTGAAAGATCGTTGGTAACGGCGGTGAACGGCACATCGCGTGCAACCAGCGCCTCGGCGGCTGCCACGGTTGTCGTGCCGCTATCCATTAGCACCGTCTGGCCCGGCTGGATCAGGGCAGCGGCCCGTTTCCCGATGCGCAGCTTGGCATCACTTTCAAGTTCGGATGAAATTGCCGCTTCCGGCTCGAACCCCTTGCGGTCGCTGACATTCATCATTGCGCCACCATGGGTGCGCGTCAGATGGCCTGTCGTGCAAAGATATTCCACATCGCGCCGAATCGTCGACACAGACATGTCCAGCCGTTCGGCCAGTTCCTTTAAAGATGCCATTTCCTCGCGGCGGAGGAATTCAATGATTCTGGCACGTCGCTTGGCTGGCAACATGATCGTCTCCTCGATTTTTTCAGAGTGATAGCACATTTCCCCACGCCAAGACGAGCCAATAACTTCCATAAACGTGCAAATAGCGCAACGTCGCCCACTTTTTGGCAATATTTTCTTCCAATAAGTTTCATTTAGTGTCATTTTCTCCCACCCGAAATCAAAATCAAACGGGAAAACAAATCGCCCCAAAGTCTGTTCTCCGGGAGGAAACCATGAGAATCAAACAAAGCCTTGAACGCATCCCAGGTGGCATGATGATCGTGCCGCTTTTGCTTGGCGCCACCATCAACACCTTTGCTCCTGACCTTTTGCGCATCGGCAACTTCACCGAAGCCCTTTTCGTCAATAGCGCAAGCGCGCTGATCGCGCTGTTCCTGCTCTGTGCAGGTGCGCAAATCACCCTTTCCAATGTCGGCACAGCCGCCGCCAAGGGTGTTACCCTTCTTGTCGTGAAATGGATTGCCGGTGCCGCTGTTGGTCTTCTGGCCTATGCCATGGCCGATAGCGGCGGTCTGTTCTTTGGCATGGTGCCGATTGCCATCATCGCAGCGATGACCAACTCCAACGGTGGTCTTTACGTCGCGATTGTTGGCCAGTACGGCAAAGCCGATGACAAGGCGGCCTATTCGATCCTTGCGCTCAATGATGGCCCGTTCCTGACCATGATTGCACTGACCGTGTTTGGCGCCATGGGCTTTGTCGAAGGTTTCTTCTCGATCATCTCCTTTGTTGCCGTCCTGCTGCCGATCGTAGTCGGTATGGTTCTTGGCAACCTTGATCACGAATTGCGCCGCTTTCTTGCCAAGGGCAGCGACATGCTGATCCCGTTCTTTGCCTTTGCACTGGGCATGGGCATCGATTTCCAGGCGATCATCGAAGGTGGTCTTGCCGGTATCCTGATCGGCCTGATGACGGTCTTTATCACCGGTACGGTCGGCTATCTGGTCTTCCGCTTCTTTAAATGGAACCCGATCGTCGGCGCATCCGAAGGCTCGACCGCCGGAAACGCTGTTGCGACCCCGATGGCAATTGCCGCGGCCAACCCGCTGTTTGGTCAGCTGGCCGATCTTGCAACGGTTCAGGTAGCTGCTTCGACCGTTACAACGGCCATCCTGTTGCCCATCTATATTTCGTTCCTGGTCAAACGCACCGATCTGACGGGCCTGACCGAGGACAAGGAAGACGACACCGCCGGGACAAGCGAAACAACCGCCTAAGTCCCCGGCACCCAGATAAAAGAAGGTATTAACATGAAACCGATCGTAGCAATCACCATGGGCGATGTTTGTGGTGTAGGCCCGGAAATCGTCGCCCGCACAGTGGACGATCCGCAGACCTATGAAATGGCCCGTCCGATCGTGATTGGTGATGCGGCCAAACTTGCCATCGCCCGCGACATTGTTGGTGCAAAATTCGATATCAAGACATTCCTGCCATCCGACCCGGTCCCGCAGGAACCGGAAATGGGCACCGTTCTGTGCGCTGATCCGGGTTTTGATCTTGGCGATCTGCCATTTGGCAAGGTCAATGCCAAGGCCGGTCATGCCGCCTTTGAATATCTGAGTGCTGCAATCGATATGGCCAAGGCAGAGCGCGTGGCAGCGATTGTCACCGCTCCGCTCAACAAGGAAGCCCTGCATGCCGGCGGGCATATCTTCCCTGGTCATACCGAAATTCTGGCAGAACTGACCGGGACCGACAGCTATTCGATGATGCTGGCGACCCCGAAAATGAAGGTCATTCACCTGACCACTCATGTCGGTCTGCTTGAAGCGATCCGTCGCATCAATCCCGAACGCACTTATCAGGTCATCAAACTGGCCCACGACACCTTGTCCAAGGCCGGTCAGACATCGCCGCGCATTGCGGTTTGCGGCATCAATCCGCATGCCGGTGAAAACGGCCTGTTTGGCGAAGGCGAGGAAGAGGAAAAACTCATCCCCGGCATCGAACGCGCCCAGAAGGAAGGCATCGATGTTCAGGGACCGCTTCCGGCCGACACCCTGTTTTACCGTGCGACCCGCGGTGACTTCGATGTCATTGTTGCCTGCTATCACGATCAGGGTCACGGCCCGGTCAAGGTTCAGTCGATTGACGAGGGTGTCAACATCACCGTCGGCCTGAAGGGAGGGATCATCCGCACATCGGTCGATCACGGCACAGCGTTCGATATCGCCGGTAAAGGCATCGCCAGCTACGAAAGCCTGGTGGCAGCCATCCGGTATGGCGTGCAGCTTGCCCCACAGGATCGGGCAATTGGCCCGGTTGCCTAAGCAGCAACTTGCCAAGACTTAATCTCAAAGCCCGGCCGTTCACGGTCGGGCTTTTTCTTTGCGCCCGATCCTGCTGGACCAGCCCCCAAAAGCACGCTAACTGATGGGGATGAGCACCGAACTAGCCCTTTATGCCGGCCTCTTTTTCTCGGCCCTGACATCCGCAACCATCCTGCCCGGCACTTCCGAGGCGGCTTTGGCTGCCCTCATTGCGTCTGGTGATCATGCGGTATGGCTGCTTGTTGTTATCGCAACCGCTGGCAATGTTTTGGGGTCTTTGGTGAACTGGTGGCTTGGTCTTTATGCCGAGCATTTCAAACACAAGCGCTGGTTTCCCGTATCGGCAGAGGCCCTTGATCGGGCATCGCGCTGGTTTGCCAAATACGGGCTTTGGTCGCTGTTGCTCGCCTGGCTTCCGATCATTGGTGATCCGCTGACGCTGTTTGCCGGGGTGATGCGCGTACGCTTTGTGCCCTTCATCATTCTGGTGACGATTGGCAAGGCGGCGCGCTATGCCATGATTGCCGGTGGCGCATCTGCACTGGCCGAGGCATTCGGCATTTAGACTGCCTGAGCAATATCGTTCAATAATTCCCGACGCGCATTTGCCATCCTCCTTGATAACAAACACGGCTCCTTCCCCACAGAATGCCGATCAATGAGGAAACACCACGCATGCTCAGCGCCACACTCAGCCTTTATCTTTCCATGGCAGCCTTTGCCTTGGCAGCCTCCATCACGCCGGGACCGGTCAATATTCTGGTGCTGAGTTCGGGTGTGCAATATGGCTTTCGCCCATCACTTCGCCTTGTGTTTGGCGCGACAGCGGGCTTTTGCCTGTTATTGCTTTTGATCGGATTAGGTCTGCATGAAATGCTGGACGCCTTCCCGCAACTGACCACCGTCATTCAATGGGCCGGCGTGGCGTTCCTGCTTTTCATGGCGTGGAAACTGGCGACCTCGAACGGCGAACTGGGCAAGGGCGATGCGGCATCCGGGCCGAAGGCCATCACCGGGGCCATCATGCAATGGGTCAATCCCAAGGCCTGGCTGGCATCGATTGCCGGGATGGGCGCCTATGCTGCGTCCGGCGCGCCCGCATTGATCTGGGAATTTACCGCGATCTATTTCGTGATCTGTTTTGCTTCGGTCGCGTGCTGGGCCTATACCGGCGCGTTTTTGTCGCGCTTCCTTGGCGAGCCATCACGCATTCGGGCATTCAACCGGGCGATGGCGGTGCTTTTGATCGCCAGTGCCGCTTATCTGGTTTTGGGATAAATCCGCCTGCACCACATCCGGCGAGAGATTCCCGCCTTCGCGGGAATGACAGTATAACTGAGCCTTACCTGTCATGCCCGCGAAAGCGGGCATCCACAGCTCCAACTTACGCGGCTTGCGCGCGGGCATATTGCCGGGGTGTGGTCGCCATCAGTCGTTTGAAAATGCGCTGGAAATGCGCCTGGTCGGCAAAGCCGGTTTCAAGGGCAACATCAACGATCTTTTCGCCCTGCCTAAGCGCATGACGCGCGCGCTGGACCCGGCAATTGATCAGATAGGCATAAGGCGTCATGCCAAAGGCCTTTTTAAACGCCCGCACCAGGTGCGACCGCGAATAGCCAACCAACCCGGCCAGTTCATCAAGCCCGATATTCTTCGCACAATGGGTGCGGATATATTCGCCCACACGTGCCATCTTGCGATCATGGAGCGCGCCAGTAACCCCCGCCGCACCATCCAGCACCCCGCGCCGATCAAGCTTCACATGCAGATCACCAAAGAACGACACCATCGCCGTTTCCTTGCCGAGAATATCCACATCCGGATTGGCCAGCGTATCGGCGAGATCCAGCAAGCCGTCATAAAGATGCGGATCATGGCTCAGCGTGTCGGAAAACATCGCGAACTTCCCGGCCGCATCGGCATCGAGTTCAATCTGAAGATCAAGCAGCCAGTCCGGATCGACAAACAGCATGTCATAAACCCAATCCGCCCCCTTGACCGGGTTGCAGCCATGCACGTCCTCGGGATTAAGGATCACAACCGATCCTGCTTGGGTTTCATGGGTCTTGCCCCGGTTCCAATAGGTGCTGAAGCCCCCCTTCACCGTGCCAATCGAAAAGGTGTCATGGCTGTGGCGTTCATAACAAACCGAATGCCCGTCAACCACGCGCCTGAGCTCGACGAACGGCATGGCGTCGTCGCGCCAGAAATGCTGATTGCGGGTATTGGGGGTTGCCATTGCGGTCCGTCTTCTTGTCATCGGGTATTTGCTTTATAAATTCCAAGATAGGTCAATTTCCCCGGTGGCGCCACTGTCGCTGTCTGCTTATAGTGCCCCAAATGTTCGATGATCGTTCCGAAGAGTCCCAACCGCGTTTCATGCCACCCAACGCCCCTGTCATGGTCGTTGGATTGCGTCATGCCGTGTTTTTATCGCCCGATGGCGAGATTGAGGAACTCCCGCACGGGGCTGCTGCCAAGCGCGCCCGGTCATCGCGCCCCATTCTGGTTCATACCCCGGCCTGTGCCCGACGCCTGAAATCCGATCCGTTTCCGGCCCATGACCTGTTGGAATTGTTTGCCTTTGTCCGCCCGGCACAATTCTGTGTGCCGACCCCGCGCGGTATTGCCCTTGCGACGGGACAGAAACCGGCAGATGACCTGATTGGTCAGGCAGAGGCACTGGCAGAGGCCATGAAGCGCCTTTTGCAGGAACTCGCCACCCTTCATCGCAACAAACGTGGTCCGGCACTATCCATCGCATGGCCGATGGCGCGCGGTCATTGGCCGTGGGGTGTGTCGGTTCTGGCGGCGCTCGGTGCCGATGGCGATGGCCCGCACCGCTATGCGGTGTATGAGGGGCTCAAGGTCTGGAAGAAATTGGGCGAATGGGCCGAGCATGCCCCGCCACCCCCACCGGCCAACCATCCGGTTGATCCCAAGGATGCGCGTAAACGCCTGAAGGAGCTTCTTGGCGAAGGGGCGGAAGAGCGCCCGCAACAGGCTGACTATGCGTCTTCTGTTTGCTCCGCCTTTGGCCCGCGTCTGCATGATGGCGCGCCCAATATCGTCTTGGCCGAGGCCGGAACGGGTACCGGCAAGACATTGGGCTATGTCGCCCCGGCATCCCTTTGGGCGCAGAAGAATGACGGTGCAGTGTGGATTTCGACCTATACCCGCAACCTGCAACGCCAGATCGATCAGGAACTTGATCGCCTGTATGACGACCCCAAGGACAAGCGCCTGAAGGCCGTCGTGCGCAAGGGCCGGGAAAACTATTTCTGCCTGCTTAATTTCGAAGAAGCGCAAAGGCCGCTTGCCCAACAACCGCATCAAGCCACCCCGCTTGGCCTGATTGCCCGCTGGGCCTCGCATACCCGCGATGGCGATATGGTCGGGGGGGATTTCCCCGCCTGGCTGACCGAACTGCTCGGCAACCGCTTTACCGGGGCGCTGGCCGATCAGCGCGGCGAATGCATCTATGCCGCCTGCCCGCATTATTCCAAATGCTTTGTTGAAAAGACGGTGCGCCGTGCCCGTTCGGCCGAGATCGTGGTCGCCAACCATGCGCTTGTCATGGTGCAGGCAGCACTCGGTGGGCTTGATGATGCCTCTATGCCCACACGCTATGTGTTTGACGAGGGCCATCACCTTTTTGATGCGGCAGATAAGGCATTTTCATCGCACCTGACCGGGATGGAGGGGCAGGAACTCCGTCGCTGGCTGCTGGGTGCCGAGCAAAAGGGATCATCGCGTGCCCGTGGTCTCAAGCAGCGGCTTGAAACCCTGATCCTTGATCGCGACGAGCTACGCGATGCGGTCAATGCGGTGATTGTCGCCGCCCAATGCTTGCCCGAACAGGGGTGGCTGTCGCGCATTCACGACGGCTCACAACATGCCAAGGGCCCGGCGGAAACATTCCTTGCCCATGTTCGCGCGCAGGTGATGGCAAGGTCCGCCGAGGGGGATCGCGGCTACTCGATCGAAACCGATTGCAAACCGGCGATCAACGAAGTTCTTGCCAGTGCGGCGGATCTCGACCGCGCGCTGGAGGCCATGGAAAAACCCGCCAAATCGCTGATCAAGATCATCGCCCATATGTTGGACGAAAAGGCCGATGAGCTTGATTCAGCCGAACGCCAGCGCCTTGACGCCGCCATCCGGTCGCTTGAACGCCGCGCGATCATGCAGGTCGGCGCGTGGCGTGAAATGCTGGCATCGCTGGTGGAGAAAACACCAAAAACCTTTGTCGACTGGTTTGCGATTGAACGCCAGTTTGGCCGGGATTTTGATGTCGGCATGCATCGCCATTACCTGGATCCAACCATCCCACTGACCACGTCGCTTGCGCCCACCGCACATGGCATGGTGGTGACATCCGCCACGCTCCGTGATGGCACAGGTGACGAAGATTTCGACTGGGCCGTGGCCGAGGACCGCACGGGGGCATCGCACATGCCGCTGCCTGCCATCCGGGCGGCAATGAAAAGCCCGTATAACTATGCCGAACAGACCCGCGTATTCATCGTCAATGACCTTGGTCGCGACAACCCGGACCATGTTGCAGCCGCCTATCGCGAGCTGTTTCTGGCATCGGGTGGCGGCGCACTTGGACTGTTTACCGCCATCACACGTCTGCGGGCGATTTATGAACGCCTGACCGGGCCGATGGATGATGCGGGTTTGCAGCTTCTGGCCCAGCATATTGATGGCATGGATGTATCGACACTCATCGACATTTTCCGGGTCGAACGCGACGCCTGCTTGCTTGGGACAGATGCGGTGCGTGACGGTGTCGATGTGCCGGGTGATAGCTTGCGCCTGATCGTCTTTGACCGAGTGCCCTGGCCGCGCCCCGATATCCTGCACCGTGCGCGAAAATCTGCCTTCCACGGTGCGCGCTATGACGACATGCTCACAAGGCTTCGCATGAAGCAGGCATTTGGCCGCCTTGTCCGGCGCGCAGAAGATCGCGGGGTGTTTGTCCTGCTTGATAACCGCATGCCATCACGACTTCTGGGCGCCTTCCCGGAAGACGTCGAAGTCCAGCGTGTCGGCCTGCGTGAAGCGATTGAGCAGACGCGGGCGTTTTTGCGGAATGACGACGCCTAAAACGTATCCTCGTGAATATCGGCATCAATATCGTGCGCAATTGCCAACCTCAGTGCATTGAGGATCGCGATCACATCAATGCCTTCCTGAAGCAGCGCCCCTGCGACCGGGGTGATATAGCCGCCTGCGGCAAAGCCCATCGCGACGATGGACAGCACCATGCCGCCGATCACGCTTTGCAAAAGGATGCGGCGCATCGCCATGCTGATGTGAAGCAGCTCATCGACTGTAACCAGTGATGCCTCGGGAATTACCACACCGGCGGCATCGGCGGTAACGGCACTTTCCTTGCCAAAGGCGATACCGACCGTGGCAACGGCCAGTGCCGGGGCATCATTGATGCCATCGCCCATGAAAAGGGTTGGGGCCTTGGCGGTTTCTTCGCGGACGATGGCGACTTTCTGCTCCGGGCTTTGTGACGCCAGGCTTTCGGAAATGCCGAGCAGTTCGGAAAGATAGCTGACCTCGCTTTCGCGATCACCGGAAAGCAGCATCACCTTGTTGAAGTGATGGATTTCGCCCAGATGACCGACGAAGCTTTCGCCCTCGGCGCGCGGCGTATCGCGGAAGCGGAAGGTCGCGCCATATTTGCCATCGACCAGCACAACGCATTCAAGCCCGGCCGCCGTATCGGGCAAAAGCCGCGCGATCTCGGGATCGGACTTCATCAGTTTGTTGCGATGGGTAACGGCGACTTCGTGGCCATCGACCTGCCCGCTTAACCCCTGCCCCGGCTTTTCCGAGGCGTGATTGACCTCATCAAGCGGAAGTTTGCGGTCACGTGCTGCGGTCAAAACGGCCGAGGCCAGCGGATGCTTGGAATAACGTTCCAGACTGGCGGCCAACCGCAAGACAAGATCGCCATCAAATTCCGGCCCCGCCAGAACCTCCACCAGTTCCGGTCGGCCATAGGTGAGCGTGCCGGTCTTATCGAAAATCGCCGTCTGGCAGGTCGGCAAGCTTTCCAGAACGGTCGGATCACGCACGACAATGCCGCGCCGGGCGGCAATCGAAATCGCACTCATCACCGTGATCGGAATGGCAATCAGAAGCGGACAGGGTGTCGCCACCACCAGCACCGCGAGAAAACGCGATGAATCGCCGCTGATGTAGCCGACCAAGATCGCGAACAAAAGGGCCGCCGGGGCAAACCACGCCCCGATCTGATCACCAAGACGGCGGATGCGCGGGCGTTTTTGCTCCGCCTCGGCCATGACATCCATGATCTGGGCATAGCGGGAATCTTTCGCGCGCTTTTCCGCCCGAATGACCAGCACCGCCTCGCCATTGATTGCCCCCGACAGCACATTGGTGCCCGGCGCCTTGGCCACCACATAGGGCTCCCCGGTCAGATAACTCTCATCCATGCTGCCATGGCCATCAACGACCACACCATCCGCCGGTGCCGTTTCATGGGGAAAGACCGCGATCAGATCGCCAATCTGGATATCGTCAATCGCGATGTCGGCAATCTCGCCATCCTCGGATTTGCGGTGCGCGACACTTGGCATACGCTTGGCAAGGGCATTGAGTGCCGAGGATGCCTTGCGCATGGCATAGCTTTCCAAAACCTGCCCGCCGGTCAGCATCAGAATGATCAGGCTGGCAGCCAGATATTCCGCCAGCACCACACCGGTGACAAAGGAAATTGCGGCAAGAAAATCCGCCCCCATTTCACGGCGCAAAAGCTTGATCGCCAGTTGCCCCAGAATGGGCAACCCGCCCAAGGCAAACAGAATGAAAAGCGGAAGATCAGCGGTGCGTTGGCCAAGCATCACCTCGGGCCCGACAAACATCAGGACGAAGTGGGCCGCCATGGCAAGCAGGGTGACAATCAGAATGGCGTGGTTCAGGGCAGGTGTCGAAAGCGCATCGTCACACCGTTCAAGAACGCCTGCCTTAACACCAACAGGTGCCGCCTTTGCCATGCCTTATCCCTCATATGCGCGACAGATCAGGGGCGCGAAACCGTACCCATCGCCATGGATACCATCAGGTAACTGAACCCTGACGATAGCAGGTTGATGCCCAGCAGCAAACCGATTGCCCATGTTGCCGAGCTTGGCAATTTGGCAAAGATCAGGATACCGGCCAGAACCGAAATCCCGCCCGAAAGCAGCATCCATTTCCATCCCGGGAACTGTTTGAGCCAAAGCGCCATCATGGTTTCAAAAAGACCATGCAAGAGAAAGGCAATCGCCAAAAGGACCGTCAGCGTCACAATGCCGCCTTCCGGCATGAAGGCAAGCCACCCACCGATCAGCGCAAAGACAGCGCCCTGAATGACATCAAGGCTGCGGCGTGTGGGCGTATCGGCATTCCAGGCACCATAAAAATGGCCAAGCGCCCCGATCAGAAACAGCCAGCCAATCACGGTTTTAAAGGCAATTGTCGTCACAAAGGGAAAGGCCACTGCCAGCACCCCCAGGATCAGCATCACAATCCCGACCGTACGCAAACGTTTGCGCCCCTTTTCCAAAAGGCCACGCATTTCCGGCGTTCCGTCATTGACGATCAAGGTCATGGTAAGGTGCTCCTGACTGCTATGGGGCGCAGCAACATCAACTTGAAATTGCTTCGAAGTATAAACCCAACGCTTTGAGAATAGAACAAGTTCCCGGTTTCGGCTTGACCGGACGAACCAAAAGACCGCAATGCAAGCGCCCGCGGCCTTTTCTGAAACGATTATAAAAAAATGGTGATAACTGGTTCACTATCGCAGGCTTTGACAGGGCGCTTTCAAGGGTTTATTCAAATTCACAAGCTTTCCAATCGGGATGGAAACTCGTGTATTACACGCCGTTAAACTGCCTGGCTGCCAGACGCACGCTGTCACTTTGTGTGGCGTGGTTGTTGCTGGTTAACGCGCTGTTCTTCGGCTTCATGCATGCGCCGGTCGCCCTTGAAGCGGTGCCGACAGCCAACACAGAAGTTTCCCAAACCTATGTCCCACTGATCATCTGCACCGCGAATGGCATCAAGACCATTTCGGTTCCAGCCGACCTTGCCGAAGATCGCGCTGCCAATCCGCACAGCTCGGACGCCTTTGACGGTTTCCAGTGTGCGAGTTGCGGCCTTGGCAACCATGCGGCTGGCATGCCGGTTGAACCGGAATTGCCGCTGGTTCATCGGGTGCGCCTATCGAACAAGGTCACTGCCCTTCACATCACCGCACGCCTGCATGACTTTTGCCCGATTGCAGCGTCGCCACGTGCACCGCCTGTGGTGATCTGATCCGGTTTCTGATTGCGGCTGCTCTATCCCGCGGTCTTGATGGTCCTTTGACGCCACAGCTGTATCTAAAGTGCGTGGCCCTGCATCCGATCTGAAACCTTTTTTCAGCCGAAAACCGGCGCATACCGGGCATTCCCCGGTTCACAGACTGGTGTCGATACGCGACGGCTTTGCCGCGTATCTGTAAATTTGCCAATGGGAGATCCCCATGAACAAAGACGACGCCTTGCACCTATTGGAAAAACTTGCTGAACCCGCCGTTTTAACATTGCCGGCAGATGCCAGCATTGGCCACCACGCCGAGGACCACACATATGTTTACATTGTGCAGGCCGGACTGGCTTTGCGCTGCAAATACACCGAACAGGGCGAAAGACAGGTTTGTCGCGTCTATCGTCCCGGTGATGCGATCGGCCTTGAAATGCTGGCTGTGACCGACCCGTCATTGGTGATTGAAACCATCGCACCGTCGGTGATCAAACGTATCCCGATCCAGCGGGTCCGCCTTGCCCAGCAAAATGACGCCCGCGCGCAAGCCGCAATGATGTCGCTTCTGGCAAGCGAGGTCATGGATGGCCAGCAGCTCAAGATCAGCTTTGGCACAGGTTCGGCCATGCGCCGGATTTGCCGGTTCCTGTTATGGTCAGCCCATAATGATCTGGTAGCACTGCCCAACCGCGAAAAGCTTGGCAATATTGTCGCCACCACGACCGAAACGGCCAGTCGCATGATCGCCAATCTGAAACGCGAAGGGGCGATTGTGCGCAATCCGCGCATGCCATCGACCATGCGTATTGATCGCGACAAACTGTGTAAGGTCGCAGGTGAGCCGCAACAGCAAACCGCGGCCTGAAACGACAAAAACGCACCGGGACAATTTCCGGTGCGTTTTTCTTTCAAGCCGCGTTTGTGCGCGCCTTATACGCCTTGATCAGGACTGCGCGATCGGGAACTGCGCTGGCGAGGTCAGATTGGCCTTGAGCAGGTTTTCCATATCGCCCGCATTGATCGGCTTGCTGAAATAGAAGCCCTGAACCTCATCAACACCTTCGGAGGCGATATGTTCAAGCTGGGTTTCGGTTTCAATGCCTTCGACATTGACCGCCATGCCAAATGATCGTGCAAGGAACACCACCGCACGCACGATGGCCGCATTGCCATCGGAACTGTCGATATCAATGATAAACGAACGGTCGATCTTGATCTTGTCCACCGGGAAACGTTTGAGATAGGCGAGTGACGAATAGCCCGTGCCGAAATCATCAATCGCAATCCGGATGCCCTGATTACGCAGGATGCCCAGCGTGATGGCCGCTTCGCGCGGGTTGTCCATAACCGCCCCCTCGGTTACTTCGAACTGCAACTGATGGGGATCGAGTTCGGTGCGCGCAAGCACTTCGCCGACACTTTCGATCAAGTCTTCATGACGGGCCAGCTCAAGCGGCGACAGATTGACCGAAATCGTCAGATCGCCATAGCCAGCATCACGCCATGCCTTGGTCTGTTCGCAGGCACGGTTCAAAACCCATTTGCCGATATCGGCAATGATGCCCATGCGTTCGGCCACCGGGATGAAATCAACCGGGCTGACCTGCCCACGGGATGGGCTGAACCAGCGCACCAGGGCTTCCATGCCGATGATACGATGACCGCCAATATCAATGATCGGCTGATAGAAAAGCTCGAGCTCGTCATTTTCAATCGCATGGCTGAGGTCGCGTTCCATCGCCTTGCGTTCCTGAACCTCGACCTGAAGCTTAGGTTCAAAGAAGTGATAGCGATTGCGCCCTTCGGCCTTGGAGCAATAAAGCGCCAGATCGGCATTACGCAGCAGGTCCTTTTCATCGCGACCATCCTGCGGATACATGCATATCCCAACAGACGTCGATGCCTGCACTTCGTTGCCATCAAGCATGAAACGCTCGGAAACACGTTCGATCAAGCGCTGCGCAACAAAGGTCACTTCCTCGACCGAGCCGGGTTCATGGATCAGGACAGCAAATTCATCCCCACCAAGTCGCGCAACCACGTCCTCATTACGCAGGCAAACCCGCATGCGCTCCCCCACCCCCTGCAAGAGTAGGTCGCCGATCGGATGGCCCAGCGTGTCATTAATGTCCTTGAAGTTATCAAGATCAAACATCATCAGGACAAAGTGGCTGCGTTCGCGCTTGCTGCGCTCGACTGCCGCTGCCAGACG
Source organism: Thalassospira sp. (assembly GCF_002709775.1). GTDB lineage: Bacteria > Pseudomonadota > Alphaproteobacteria > Rhodospirillales > Thalassospiraceae > Thalassospira. The sequence continues at coordinate 96,960 of NZ_PAQR01000011.1, read as the reverse complement.
TTCCTGGAACAAGGTGCGGTTGGGAAGCCCCGTCAGGCCATCATGATGGGCCAGGAACTGAATGCGGGCTTCGCTGCGTTTGCGATCGGTAATGTCGGTGATCGATCCATCAATCAGAACCGGGCGTCCCTGATCATCACGGACCAGTCGGGCATTTTCCTCGACCCAGATGATCTTGCCATCGGCCCGGCGCATTTCGGTTTCAAATCCGTGCACAGCCCCATCGCGCAGCAACCGGCCGGTGATGCGCAAACGGCTGACCGGGTTCAGGTAATGGAATGACCAATCCTGTTCCTTGTTGATCAGCTCGTCGACCGTTTCATAACCAAGGATCGATGCGAATGCCGGGTTGGCCGAATGCACACGACCAAGCGGAATGCTCTGGAACAGGCCCTCGGCCGAGTTTTCGAAAATGCCGCGGAATTTTTCTTCGGCGTGGCGCAATGCGCGTTCGACGGAAAGCTTTTCCGTCACGTCCTGCCCGATGCAGATCACACCGGCAACATCGCCATCCTCGCCGAAATGCGCGCGTGCATTCCATTGCAACAAACGCACTTCACCATCACGGCGCTTGAACGAGAAGACTTCGTCCTTGATGATTTCGCCTGACAGCAACCGGCGCACCGCCATGCGGACCCGCGCACGGTCATCCTCGACCAGCAGGAAGTCAAAGAAGTTCTGCCCGGCGGCCTCCATCCAGGAATAGCCAAATGTCCATTCGCATTCGCGGTTATATTCAAGAATGCGTCCCTCGGCGTCGAGGAACATGATCACGCTGCCAGCTGTTTGTACCAGTGCACGATAGCGTTCCTGACGGCGGCGCAAATCATATTCTGCCTGCCGGCTTTTGGTAATGTCGGTGATGGTGACACTGTACCCCAGCAACACCCCGCCTTCGCCGCGAATTTCGGTGGCATTCACCCGCACCCAGAGCTGGCTGCCATCGGCACGGCGCATTTCAAGATCGCGGGCATGCACCCCCTTGCCCGATGCAAGGTCGCGTCTGAGCTGAACGCGGTCGTTGTCGCTGGCATAAAACGTTTCCGGATGACGGAAATAGGCCTGCGTCAGTTCGCGCACGGAATCATAATTAAACAGTGACGCGGTTTCTTCGTTCACACTGGTAATGGTGCCTTCGGCATTGAGTTCGATAATGCCATGCACGGCATGTTCAAGCGCGCGGCGATAGCTTTCCTCGCGCGTGCGTTCCTGCCCGAACAGCACCAGACAGCCCGATGTATCAAGCGTGATATATTGCCAGAAGAAGAACCGCTGCCCGTAATGCATGGTCCGGGTGTTATCAGAATCAAACTGCGGACCATTTTCGCTGACCAATGGGCGCTGGTCATTCGGGTGCGTCAGATCAAGCGGCGAAGAAAGCCCCATCTCAAGTGCGAGCTGTTCGGCCGCGCGGTTGGCACTGCGGAGCCGACCATTATGTTCAACCAGCAAGACCGGCAGCGGGGAGATCAGCGATCCGATCCCCGAAGACACATTGGCATCAATAATCGTAAAGCGGATAAAAGTCCGGCGACCGATGGTCAGCGACCAGCCAAAGATAATGCGCGCGGTATCTCGGAAACCGCAGGCGACATGATGATATCCATGATTTTCAAGAAGGCGCTCGGACAATTCCTTGATCGGATCGCACAGGCCTTCGACAACATCAGGCGAAACCCACTGACCAACCTGCACGCCATGATCATAGGTGTCGCGCCAGGCCGCGTTTACAAGCATTCGCCCTTCGTCTGGATCATATGCTCCAGACGGCAAACACAGGTGGCTGATCAACGCCGTCAACGTACCGACGGAATCGATTGCGTTGATGTCTCCCATAGCGGCTTTATTCGTCATGTTTGTTGTCGCTGCGCGACCATAACTGCTACCCCATGCAGTGCAAAGCCAAATTTTCCCCGACGAGAGCCAATAACCCCAATCATTCCGCTTGCATTTTTATAGCGGCTTCATTTTTGTTATCCGGATCGCGCGCACCGCGTTTTTCGCGGCTTATATGGCCCGCACGACCGATGACAACAGAATGCCAACGATTTCACTACGTATTCCTTAAAATCGCCATGAAAACGCTGAAATTTCATTGCTTAACTGTTGCCCATGAAGGGTTATCAGCATACCATCTTCTTGCTCGGTGGTTTTCACACTGCCCGGACAAGATCGTCAAATGTCTGGATGAACAGCGTTTCAGGGAACCATTCTCGATAAGGAGTAACCAACGTGATTTCGCATCAGGACGCCTTGATCTACACAATGGTTATGGTTTCGGCCGCCGATAATGACATTACCGATGCCGAACTTTCCGCGATGGGCCGCCGGGTCCGTTACCTTCCGATTTTTGCCGGGTTTGACAATGATGGCGTGACCAGTGTCGCGCGTGATTGTGCCAAGCTGCTGGGCGAAGAAGACGGCATGGACCGCGCGCTGGATCTGATCCGCGATGCCCTGCCGCGCAAACTGCGCGAAACGGCCTATGTCTTTGCCTGCGAAATCGTCCTTTCCGACAGCGAAATCAGCCAGGAAGAACTGCGCATTCTGGAATTGCTGCGCCACCGCCTTGATATCGACCGCTTGGTCGGGTCGGCGATTGAACGCGCCATGGCGGCACGCTATGTCCGGCCGGGTGATTTCTAAGCACAGCATTTTGTCTGGCGTCATCAGCACAAAAAACTGGATGGCCTGTAAGATCAAAATTGCGGAACCAAAAGCGCGCTTGGGGCGTTAGCCCAGAACTCGCTGCTTTCACGGATGCCGCAATGTGATATGGCCTGACCGACAACTTCTATCGACTTCGTGAACCCATTGCTGGCCGGGGTTGCGTTGCCTGTTCTGATTTTGCCACCGCCAAATACGATCGCCATACAAAGGAACTGCTGTCATGACCGCTCTTTCCGGGGAAAACATTGCCTTCATCGGACTTGGATTGATGGGGCGTCCGATGGCGCTTAATCTTGAAAAGGCCGGTGCGGTTCTGACCGTCAATACCCGCAATCCCGAGACGCTTAATGCCTTTGAAGACCTTGGCATCGCCACAGCCGGAACCCCGGCCGATGCCGCGGCCGAGGCTGATATTGTCATCATCTGTGTAGCCAACACGGTCGCGCTTGAAAACGTCCTTCTGGGTGAAGACGGCATTATTGATGGCATGGAAGAAGGCACGATTGTCATCGATATGGGCACCACCTCGGTCGAGGCGACCCGGCGTTTTGCCGATGCGGTTGATGAGGCTGGAGGCACCTGGATTGATGCCCCGGTATCGGGCGGCACGCACGGGGCTGAAAACGGCACACTTTCGATCATGGTTGGGGCGGAAAAGGAAGATTTCGAACGTGCACGCCGTGTGTTTGATGTTCTGGGCGCACGCGTTACCCATGTTGGGGACGTCAGTTCCGGTCAGATCGCCAAGGCCGCCAACCAGATGATTGTCGGCATCACCATTGGCGCAGTTGCCGAAGCCTTTTCCATGGCCGATGAAGCCAATGTCGATCTGGAAAAACTGCGTTCAGCACTTACGGGTGGTTTTGCCGATTCAGCCATCCTGCAAAAGCACGGCGAACGCATGATCGAACGCAATTTCGTGCCGGGCGGCAAGGTCGTTACCCAACGCAAGGACCTGTTCCAGGCGCTTGAATTTGCCGAAGGCGAACTGGGTGTCGAACTGCCGATCACCCGCCTTGCCATGGAACTTTATGACGAACTGATCGAAATGGGCGATGGCGATCTGGATCACTCCGCCCTGATCAAAGTCTATGAAGAAGACTGATCCCGTTTCCGTCGAACTGACATCGGTTTTGACCTGCCCCGAATGCGGGCATATCGAAACCGAAACCATGCCGACCGATGCCTGCCAGTATTTCTACGACTGCAAGGGCTGCGGCGCTGTTTTGCGACCCAAACCGGGCGACTGCTGCGTTTTCTGTTCTTATGGCACCGTCCCCTGCCCGCCGATCCAGTTGCATGGCCGGAGCAAAGATGGCGGCTGTTGCGGACACGGTAACTAGGGTCCAAACTCATTCAAATGACCGACCCGGCAATTGATATGAGAGAAATGGCAAGGAAAAGCCCGCAGATCGGGGTGATCCCCGACCAAGGGATTTGACGCAGAGGCTTTCTCTCACATCAATTGTCCTTCGGATCACCCGGATTTGCACGGGCTACTTTGTCGCAAAACATTGAAAGATATATATCTTCCTGCGTTTTTGCTTCGCGTATCCGCACAAATCCGGGAGACCGGGACGATTATTTGAATGAGTTTGGACCCTAGGTCCCCGAAAGATCAGGCGACAATGCCCGGCTTGTGACTGCCGATCCGATACAGGTAAAGTCGATCCGACCCGGTTTTCATCGGCACTTCGCCAAAGGCCTGCCACCCCGGAATGGCAAAGGCGCGCGATATCACGATCCCGCCGTTTACCATCCGTTCGGCCAAAACATCCCCCACATCGCTCATCACGCGCGGATCAAGGAAACAGACCACAACATCCCCTGGATCACGATCAAGGGTGCGAAAATCAGCCCGGATAAAATCAAGATTGGGCTTGGCCGCCAACACGGCACGCATGCGACTGATGGCATAAGGGATTGGCGAAAGCTCGATCCCCGATACTTTGACGTCGGTCCTTGCGCGCGCAATCGCCAAAGCAAGATCACCCCAGCCCGATCCGAAATCGGTCACCACCTTGGTATCATTCGGGATATAGGCGATGATTTCTTCGGCCGCCTTGGGTGACGTCGGCATCGGAACAGCACGCAGACGGATTGCATAAACCGCAATCAGCGCCAAAATAATCCCGACAAGGGCCAGTACGGATAAATCAGTCATCAACCATCCAGATATGTTAGGGTCCGCTCCGGGCAGTCGTGCCACAGGCTTGCATATACCGCAAGCCGCGCTAAAAGCACGAAACAAAGTCATTTGCAGAAGATCGAAGTCATGAGCCACGAAGAAATCGACAGCCGCGTCACAGAGCTTGAAACACAGCTTACCCACATGGAAACCGTCGTCAGCGACCTGTCCGACATGATCAAATCGCAGTGGGATCGTATTGATGTTCTAGAACGTCAGAACAAATTAATGTCATCTGATATTAAACGCATGATCGATTTCCTGCGTACAGCACCAGAAGACGACGCTCCACCACCGCATTACTGATGGCATTGCGGTCCGTCGATTTCGGCTGCCATCCCGCGCATTTGAAAGACCGATGTGACCAACCTTTATCTCGACATACCCACCTTTGACGCCTTTGAAAAAGTCCTCGATGGCGGGGTTTATCATGCCCTGCCCGATGACTGGTGGGTCGGCACGTCCGATGTCATCGGATCGACCAAGGCGGTCGAAGCCGGGCGGTACAAGGACGTCAATATGGTCGGCGCATCGGTTATTTGCGCGGTCAGTAACGCGCTTGGCCATTCCGACTATCCATTCCTGTTTGGCGGTGATGGCGCAAGCTTCGCCTGCCCGCCTGATAAAATCGATGCCGTGCGCGATGCCATGGCCGCAACTGCGACCTGGGCGGTTGAAACACTTGATCTCGAATTGCGGGTTGGGCTGGTCAGGATTTCCGATATCCGCGCGGCAAACCGTGATGTGCGTGTTGCCCGCTATGCTGTCTCCAATCCTGTATCCTATGCCATGTTTGCCGGCCGCGGCATGCAATGGGCCGAAGACCAGATGAAGCAGGGCAACAACCTGATCCCGCCTGCCCCACCCGGCAGCCGCCCCGATCTGACCGGGCTGTCATGCCGCTGGTCACCGATCCGGGCCGAAGGATCAGATGTGATCCTGTCGATCATTGTTGCCCCGCGCGATGACCGAGCGCAGTTTGATGAGACCGTGGGCAATCTGTTTGCCATCCTTGATGACAGCCCGCGCAAAAGCAGCCCGATCCCGGCAAGCGGCCCCGACGTCGCCTTTCCGCCGCCCGGCCTGCATCTTGAGGCCGAGGCGACCAAACACAAGGAAGGCGGCTATGTCAAAGCCTGGCTCAAGGCGCTTTATATCGCGCTGATCGCGGCCATCCTGATGAAAACCGGCTGGAAGCTTGGCGCGTTTGATCCGCGCCGCTATCGCGATTACACCGGCTATAACACCGACTTTCGTAAATTTGGCGATGGATTGTGGATGACGGTGATGTGCAGTGCCGCGCGCGCCGAAGAGGTCGAGGCACACCTGCACGCCGCCGAGCTCAGCGGTGCGGTGCATTTCGGCACCCATCGCCAACGCAGTGCGATCATGACCTGCATCGTGCCATCGATCACCAATGATGCGCATTTCCATTTTCTTGATGGTGGCGAAGGCGGCTATACGGCAGCCGCAACCGCCTTCAAGGCAAAGGTCAAACGCGACAGGAATGCGGCCCTCACACCCGCCAATGCATGAAATGCATCAATTGTTGCGAGACAATAGATTCCTTGCATGACCTTGCTGTTTGGCGGACACTCCCCTGATCCCGGAATGATCAGGACAGCCCCATGGACACCCGCGAGCTTGAAACCCTTATCGCTGTTGCCGACGCGCAATCCTTTCACGGTGCCGCAGATCGCCTTGGCCTGACACAGCCCGCCGTCACCCGCCGGATCCAGCGCCTTGAAGAACGCATCGGCAAAAGCCTGTTTGATCGCACGACCAAGCCACTGCAACCGACCATCGCCGGCCACCGGGCGCTTACCGAGGCCCGCGATCTTCTGCGACGCCTTGACGGGTTCAGTGACTCGGTTGCCGGTAACACCAAACGCCACGGCCCGTTCCGGCTTGGCCTGAGCCACGGGGCAGCCCCGCTTCTTGCTGCCAGCGAACTTCGCGCCCTGCACCAGATGTTCCCGGATATGTCGCTTTCGATCAAGATGGGCTGGTCGGCGGAGCTTCTTCCGCTTCTGCGCCGGGGCGAAATTGATGCCATGCTCTCGCTTGATGGGCCGAATGGCATTGTTGGCGGGGTGCAAAGCCGCGATTTGCCAGCAAGCCTGTCACCACAAACATTGCTTGATGATCATATCGTCGCCATTGGCCCGAAATCCGGCCGCGATCATCCAGCCAATATTGCCGAGCTTGCCCAAAACCCGATGATCCTGATGCCCGAAGGCTGCACCTTCCGCGCACTTGGCAATGCATGGGCGCATAAAAACGGGGTCGAATTTACCTCGGTCCTTGAGGTGTCCGCCCTTGAATTGCAGATCGAAATGGTCGCTGCCGGGGCCGGATATGGCATCATGGCGCGACGTTTCTGCCTGCACAGCCCGGCAGCCGATCGCATCAAAATCCTTGATATTCCCGGCATGAATTGGGGTATGGCGATCACGCTGATCCGCCGCGCTTCAAGTTCCGATCTTGATGACATTATCGACAAGGTCGGGGAGCTTGTGATGGAGGCCGGTAAAATATCCAACATCGATCATGCAGAAATGTTATCAGCTTCATAATCCGAATGAATTGGACGCATAGCGCCACCGCGTTCACTATCACAACAACAAAACAGGTATCTCGCCGGAGAAAACGTCATGAGCCCCACTCAAAGCCCCACCCGTATGGCGCTTTTGCGCGCCACCAAATGGTTTCCCTGGATCGTATTGCTGTGTGGCGGCCTTGTGCTGTCGCTCAACCTTGGTGTGCGCCAGTCGCTCGGGCTTTTCATTCCAAACATGCTCAATGACACCGGCTGGAGTGCTGCGACATTCGGTCTGGCCTTTGCCATTCAGAATCTGATGTGGGGTGTTTCCGCCCCGATTGCCGGCGCACTTGCCGACCGCTTTGGCACCACACGAACCCTGATTGGCGGGGCTGCAATCTATGCCGCAGGCCTTTACATGATGGGCACCTCAAGCTCGCCCGGTGAACTGCACCTGACGGCTGGCTTCCTGATTGGTACCGGCGTTGGCTCCACCAGTTTCCCTGTCATTCTGGCCGCCATCAGCCGTGTCTTCCCGCCCCATAAACGCAGCTTTGCACTTGGCCTTGCCTCGGCCGGCGGCTCCGTCGGGCAGTTTGTCATGGCCCCGACCGCGCAGATGCTCAATGGCTCGCTCGGTTATGTCACAACACTTATGATTTTGGCCGCCATTGCCATGCTGATGGTCCCGGCCGCCTTTGCACTGACCGGCAAGGCCGATGGCCATAGCCCGACAGCAACACCCGACCTTGGCCCGCAAGGTCTGATGGCAGCCTTTCACGAGGCGCGCAAACATCGCGGCTTCATGTTGCTCAATGCCGGCTTCTTTGTCTGTGGCTTTCACGTAGCCGTGGTGACCACCCACCTGCCGACCTTTACCGCCCTATGCGGTCTGCCAAGTTCTGTTGCGGCCGAAGGTCTGGCACTGATCGGCCTGTTTAACATCTTTGGCACGCTGACGGCGGGTTGGGCCGGCGGACGGTTTAGCAAGAAGTTCGGCCTGTCATTCATTTACGGCATGCGGGCTGTGGTCATTCTGATCTTTATCTTTGCGCCCAAAACCTCTGAAACCATCTTGCTGTTTTCCGCAACACTTGGCGCGCTTTGGCTATCCACCGTGCCGCTCACCAGCGGGCTAATCGCGCAGGTCTTCGGTCCGCGTTACATGGCCACCCTGTTTGGCATCGTCATGCTCAGCCACCAGATCGGCGCGTTCTTTGGCGCCTGGATGGGCGGGATTGTTTATGACATGACCGGTAATTTCGATGCTGTCTGGTGGGTCTCGGTCGCACTTGGCGTCTTTGCCGCTCTTGTGCATATGCCGATTGATGACCGCGAACTGCGCTCGACTGCCAAGGCATAACGCAAGCGGCACATAGCCGTTTCACCAATATCAAGCAGCGCCGGACACCAATCTGGCGCTGCTTTTTTTGATCTCTTTTCCAACCATCTGCTTTGCGCTAAAACGCAGGCCATGGACAGACCGATTTACATCACCCCCGAAGGGCTTAACGCCCTTAAATCCGAACTTGACCACCTTTGGAAAAAGGAACGGCCGGAAGTCGTAGCCGTCGTCCATTGGGCGGCGGGCAATGGCGATCGTTCGGAAAACGGGGATTACATCTATGGCAAAAAGCGCCTGCGCGAAATTGATCGCCGCGTGCGCTATCTGCGCAAGCGGATCGAAGATGCCGTAGTTGTCCGCGCCGCCGAACAACCCGATCATGCCCACATCTTCTTTGGCGCCACCGTCACTTATGTGAATGCGCGGGACGAAGAAAAAACCATCCGCATCGTCGGCGAGGACGAGGCAGACAGCCTCAACGGCAAGATCAGCTGGATCTCCCCGGTCGCACGCGCCCTGATGAAATCGGGCGTCGGCGATGTCGTCACGGTCCGCACCCCGGCCGGCGAGGACGAGCTCGAAATCCTTGAGATCAGTTATCCGGCGTAACACTACATCCGGCTTTTGACCCGACGCGTTGGCTCGGCGATCAGGGGATCATCGGGCCAATAATGTTTGGGATAGCGCCCCTTCATCTCCGCCTTCACCTGCGCATAGGATCCGTTCCAGAACCCGATCAGATCACTTGTCACCTGAATGGGTCGTTGCGCCGGGCTTAGCAGATGAAGCGTCACGGCAACCTTGCCATTCGCCACCTTCGGCGTTTCGGTCGCGCCAAACATTTCCTGCATGCGCACCGGAAGCGCCGGTGTATCGCCACTATAATCAATGCGGATGTTTGAGCCCGTCGGCACCTGCCAATGGGTTGGCGCCAGGCGATCCATTTCCTGTCGCTGGTTCCAGTCAATACCGGCGAGCAACGCCTCAGACAGGTTGATCTGCTTAAGCTGACCGCGTTTGGTAATGCCCGACAGATAAGGTGCCAACCAGTCTTCAAGCGATCCCAGAAGGCCGTCATCAGAAACATCCGGCCAAGCATCCCCCTCCACCCGATGCAGGAACGCCAGCCGTTCGCGCAGGCCGTTTGATGCCTTATCCCATGGCAGGCAATGCAGACCGAGCTTGCGGATGCCCTCGATCATGGCGGCCGCAATCGCGTCGGGGTCGGCCTCATCTTGGGTGGCTTTTTCCTCGAGCACCAGCGCACCAATCCGGCGTTGCCAGCGGGCGGCCACCGCATCACTTTGGCTATCCCAGAAAACCTCTGTGCCTTCGGAAATCTGATCGACAAAATGGGTTTCAAGGGTGGCGCGCGCCACCGGAGCAGCGAGGTAAATCTTGGCTTCGCGCGCTTGTCCATCAAGTTCGGCAACTGCAATATAGGGCTCAGACGCCAGACTATCTTCATTGGGCAACACACCGCCGCGCCCGCCGGACAGGCGATAGCGCGCGTCTGCCCCCTTGCGGCGTTCCCCGATCCGGTCGGGGTAGGCAAAGGCCAGAAGCAGCCCGACCTCATCGGCGTGATCGACCTTCTCCCCCGCCGATTTATCAAGCCCTGCTTGTTTGGCAGCATCACGCAAACGGCGGGCAAGTTGTTTGGCGGCCTCGGTGATCATTTTGGGGGCGCGGCCCTTTTGGATGGCCTCGACCCGGATGCGCAAATCCGCCCCGCGCCCGCGCATGAAATCACGATCAGACAGGAGTGCTGCCAGCGCACAGGCAACCTCATCCAGACCAAGCTGTGCGCCGCGCAACATCATATGCGCCAATCTGGGATGGACCGGCAACCCGGCCATGGCAGTGCCCATCGGCGTAATGCGGTTATCCTCATCAAGTGCTTCAAGGCCGCGCAAAACATCGCGCGCCTGATCAATTTTGGCAGCGTCCGACACATCCAGCCACGGCAGGGTTTTGGGATCCGTAACACCCCAGCGCGCCAGTTCAAGCGTCAGGGGGGCCAGATCGGCATCAGATATTTCGGGCGCGGTAAAGGGTGCTCGCGCGCGCTGTTCATTTTCCGGCCACAGCCGATAACACACGCCCGGCTCCAGTCGCCCGGCACGGCCGCGCCGTTGCTCGGCACTGGCTTGTGATGACTTGACCGTCACCAACCGTGTCATGCCCGATGCCGGATCAAAGCGCGGCAAGCGTTGCAGGCCGCTATCAACCACCACCCGGATGCCATCAATGGTCAGCGACGTTTCGGCAATGGCCGTCGCCAGAACCACCTTGCGCTTGCCCGCGGGTGCGGGCTGGATCGCAATATCCTGCGCCTTGGCATCCATCGCGCCATAAAGCGGGGCGATGATGACGTCACTTCCCACCGCATCCTTAAGCGCACTTTCAACCCGGGTGATTTCGCCCTGCCCCGGCAGGAAGGCCAGGATCGATCCGCTTTCCTCGCGCAGGGCGGTTTTGATCGCGGATGTCATTTCCGCGTCAATGCGGGTATTGCCCCATTTATCGGGCTTGGTCGGGATATATTTCGTTTCAACCGGATAGGCGCGGCCTTCGGATGTGATGACCGGGCAGCTGCCCATCAGATCGGCAATTGGTCCACCATCAAGGGTCGCGGACATCACCACCAACCGCAAGTCATCGCGCAGCGCCCCTTGCGTTTCAAGCGCAAGGGCCAGACCCAGATCGGCATCAAGGGATCGTTCATGGAACTCGTCAAACAGGATTGCGGCGATGCCGGAAAGCTCCGGATCATCCTGAATCATGCGGACCAGAATACCCTCGGTCACGACCTCGATCTTTGTATCCTTGGACACCTTGCTATCAAAGCGCACGCGATAGCCCACGCGCCCGCCAACCGCCTCGCCGAGTAACTGCGCCATGCGCCGCGCACTGGCACGCGCGGCCAGACGACGGGGTTCGAGCATGATGATCTTCTGATCCCCGCGCCACGCACAATCAAGCAACGCCAGCGGCACCTTGGTCGTCTTGCCAGCACCCGGTGGCGCCTGCAAAACGGCATTGGTGCCTCCATCAAGCGCAGAGATAAGCTCTGGCAGGACGGCATCAATTGGCAGGGCGGGAAATCGGGAACTCATATGTTTTCAATACTCAGCTTGGCTCGGCAGATACCTGTTTGCGGGCATTGCCTAGCAATATCCCTGTGCGCTTGTCCGGGGCAATGAAAATTGCGCCGGATCTTGTCGGGAAACCAGTATCGGATTGATGCGGCTCAATGCGCGCCACCCCGATCATGATACAGTGGCCTTGTTAATTCGGGCAGTTTCCCGCCTTCGGCTTGATAACACATGAAGGACGATCTGCGCACAATGTTCTCACCCCTCAGGAGTAGGAGACTAACCATGAAAAGATTTCTCGCAATCACCGCAATCGGCCTGATGCTTGCTGGTGCTCTTGGCGTCGCCCAAGCGCAGCAAGGCACGCAAATGATGAACCAGACCGGCCAGGGAATGATGCAAGGCCAAGGTACGATGCAAGGTTCCGGCATGATGATGGGTCAAGGTCAAGGCCAGGGTATGGGCATGGGATATGGCGCTGGCAACATGATGGGCCTCCGCAACGGTACCATGGGCCCCGGGATGATGAACGGTGGCATGATGATGGGTGGCATGATGGGCAAAATGCATGGCCCGGAAATGATGATCGTCATGATGGACACCAACGGCGATGGCCAACTGCAACTTGAAGAGTTCCAGGCCGTCCATAACCGGATGTTCAACTATCTTGACGAGAACGGCGATGGCCAACTGACCGTCGACGAGCTGCGCCAACGCTAGGGCAAACACGTTCGGCTATTTGACTTTGCGGCTCTGCCTCTTGGCAGGGCCGCCGACCTGTACTGCTAATATCGGGCAAAACCGGGATCAAACAAGGCGAACAGGCTCGCCATATTGCCCCAACAAAGTATCGGCAGTGAGGAGCAATATGCCCTCGGCTTTTGCTTGTGCAATCAGAATGCGATCAAACGGATCCTTATGCACCGGCGGCAACGTATCAACAGTGATTGCATGCTCACTCACCATGGGGAGTTCCAGATATCCGTTATCAAGCATCGCTCGGCGAATAAGCCTTGGGTTCGCCTTGAAGTCGGGCCTTTCAAGCGCATTCTTGATCGTGATTTCCCAAATATTGATCGGACTGAAAAGAAGCTCGTTCTGAGGATCAGAAATCATCTTGCGGGCTTCAGATGACAAACGATCACTGTCCTTTGCCGCCCACAAGATCAACTGCGTATCAAGCAAGAGCTTCATCAGCCAACCCCGAACATTTCGTCGATCTCATCCTGCCCCATGCGATCAAAATCATCCGGAACCAAAATTTCCTCATCCTGCAAGAAGCCGATACGCTTTGGGGCCGTGGCATTTTCCTGATAGGCCGACATTTGCACGACTGGTTTGCCCGCCTTTGCAATGACAAGCTGTTCACCACTCATGACGCGCGCGATCAGGCGCGACAAATGTGTTTTGGCCTCATGAATGTTAACGATGCCCATCACATCCTCCAACTAGACTAAGTTAACTTAGTTTATATTATTTTTGCGCAGAATACGATTGGGATTTCTTAAAGACAATCCCGCGCTCACTACCAATTCGTTGTAAGGTCTTCATCCCGCGCGTCAGCCCATAAAGCGTTTCCATCGCCCCTTCGGCCTTGGCGCGTGATGCCGCTGCGCGCGTGATGTCGTAAAGCGCGCGAAATTCTGCCTCCGGCAGGTTGCGCAAAGCGGTCTCGGTTGCCGCCCGCGTTGGATCGGGATGGGCAAAACGCAGCGGCTTGGTCGGGTCAAATATCGGCATGGCTTTATCGGTCAGGTTCGACTGATTCGGGTCTATTCCCTCTATCACAATTGACAGCGCCCAGACCATCCAGGCTTGCGTCCAGCGCATATAGTTTCGCCGATCCGGCCTGCCGTGCTTACTGATCCCGGCAAAAAACAGATCGCGCTCCGGATCAAAAAGCTTTTCCGCAGCCCAGCTCGCTACCCGCATCGCGCCATCGGTATCGCCAAACCGGATCAGGCTCCCCATCGCCTGCGCCACGGCATGGGCATCAAGGTAGCCGTCACGGCCCGCATAGCCTCGCGGCAGACCATCCCGATCAAAGCACTGCTCATGATAAAACTGCCATCCACGGGCAATCGCATCCTCAAGCCCGTCCGCACCCGACGCCCGCAGGCGATCAAGCAGATCAAGAACATAGCCAGTATGGAACCCATCCACGAACTGGTGGTGGGATCGCGTACCGTAAGCCCAACTGCCATCGGCCTTTTGTGCCCCGATAACGCGCGCCACCGCCTGCGTCGTTTTGTCATTCGGGCCGACCATCCGATACAACGCAAAGGCCGCCCACAGGCTGGCATTATGGATTTCAACATTGGTGTGATCGAAATAGGCGAAATAGCCATCCCGCCAGAACTTGTTTTCAATAACCCCTGCCGCCTTTTGGAGGGCGGGATGATCCGCTGCCAATCCACCTTCGATCAGGGCATCCACAACAAAGCTCGTGACAATCGCATTGCTTTGACGGCGCTTGGCGTGAAAGGCCCGCGCCTGCCATTCAAACGGGTATCCCCAGCCGCCATCAGGATTTTGCATACCCAACAACTGATCGCGCACATCGTAAAGCACCACGCCCTGCGCCGCCCCGCCCAGCAAAGCCAGCGTTTTGGGGTTAACCATCGGCGGAATTAGCACGGCCTTGCGCAAGGTATCCGGTCCTCGCTTGATCGCCTGCAGCCACGCCAAGCGCGCAAAGCGAAACCGCCCAAGCCCGCTTGCCCGAAATACAGCACTTTCAAGCCCGTCAAACGGATCGGCTCCGGCAAAGCCATCGGCGATCATGCGCGCAAGTACGCGATCCCGGATATCAATCAGATGATCTCTATCCATCCTCAGTTCCCTCACGCGCGGCAATCCCGGCAGCCATGCCGCAGCAGATCAGATAATGGCCGTAATTCAGTGTATTATCCGTCACCATGGTCAGCATCACCGACAGCAGAATACAGATCGCAAGACGCGCGTGACGCACCGTCCACAGCATCACACTCCATCCCGCAAGCCAAAGCCCCGCGCCCAGCAGACCGGTTTCAAACAGGATGCGAAAATGATCGTTATGCAGCGCGCCAAAGGAGGCAAAAGACTGATAGCCCGACAGGATTTCTTCCACCGCCCCGGCCCCGAAACCAAGCCATCTTTGCCCGGTTGATCCGCCTTGCCACTGCCCCCAGAAATCATGCCAGAAGGCCAACCGGCCACTGCCGTGGGTCAGAAACAGACGCGGCAGATAAAGTGCCGCGATCCAGCCGAGACCTGCGAGCGCAATGCCCCCAACAAGCCACGTCATGGCGCGGGAAAACCGGATCATCCCGATCAGATTGACCAGCATCGCCAAAACCGCAATCCGCGTCTGGCTGAGCAGGATGGCAACACCACTTGCAGCCGCGAGCCCCCCATGCCCCCGCCACCGGGCAACCGAACAAAGCGCAAACAAGCCCAGAAACAGAAACGGCTGATTAAAACGCAAACCCTCATGGGTCATCTGAAACGAACTCGAAAGCAGCAGGTAAAACACAAGAACCGGTATCATCAAACGAAGGCTGCCCCGGCCAATCGTAAGCCCAACCAACAGCCCGACAGGCAGCATCAAAAGATTGCCGATCAGGCGCAGCTTTTCGAGGTTTGCACCACTCCCCGTCGCGATCACACCGATCATTGCCGCAAGGATCAACGCCCCCGCCAGAAAACTGCTCCCAAACCGGCGCCGATAGCCGTAGCAGCACAAAACAGCAATCCAGACCCCCAGCAGAATAAGCTTGGCAGCCATCCCGCCCGCTGCAATCAGCCAGAGCGACGCCCCCATCGCGAGGTTCCCCAGCAGCACCAGCCAGAGCGGTAAAGACACCTCATGGTCCACAGTACTCAGGCCTCGCCCGTCGTCAATCGGGACTAAAGAAACGCTCCCTCTCATGGCTTGCTGCCTCTCGCAAGCAACGCGACAGGCTGCGCAAATTCAGATAGGCTAAAGCTCCTGATTTCAAAGCAGATTGGCAGACCTTGATGCTCTGGCTGGCGCAAAGCTGTTTGATGGCACAGATCATTCTCGCCCCGCTGATGTTGGGCGGACTTAGGCCTTGGGCGCTTGCCATTCTGGCTATTCTGACGGGTCTTGGCATTCTTACGATCTGCCTGCGCCCCGGCCCGGTTCTGGTCGGCAAACACCTGCGCTATCTCTGGCTGGCGATCGCTGCATTGATAGGCTGGTCTGTCCTGCAAAGCCTGCCCATCTGGCCAGTTCAGGCATACCCGTTCAACGCACCGCACATCGCCCTTGTACCTAATGGCTGGCTGAGCATAGCCACCTATCTGGTCTGGCTTGGCGGCGTAATCACCCTGACAGCACTGGTTGCACGCCTGCAGCCGCGCCTTCCCCACTTCATAGCCCGCACGGTCGTGTTTGCATGCGCCCTTCAGGTGGTTCTGGGGGCCAGTGCCGCACTGATGGGATGGCACACCACATTCTGGTTTGCCAAACAGGCCCATCTGGGCGACTGGACCGGCAGCTTTGCCAATCGCAATGCCTTTGGCACCTTGATGGGGTTTGGCATTGTGGCCTGTCTGTTTCTCTATCAGACGACCCGTGCGGTCAGTTTCACCAAACAGCTTGATCGGGCCGGCGGTTGGTTGGCACTGGCGATGATCTTCGCCGTTGCCCTTGTTCAAAGCCATTCGCGGCTGGCTTTCGTCATGGCGCTGGTTGGCGGGGCGCTGTTTGTCATTCTGACACCCCGCACACACACCAGCAGACTCATGCGATTGCTTGGAATTACTTTGGGCTGCATGGCGATCACTGCCTTGACTGCCATCGCATCGCCAGAGCTTTTCGCGCGGTTCACCGACCTTGTCCGCAGTGACCTGATCCAGCGTGATGATCTTTGGGCCACGGCCCTGCAGGCAATTTTGGAACGCCCCGTTACCGGCTGGGGTCCAGACAGCATTGCGCTCGTCATTGCTCATTTCGCCACCCCGAATCTGAACACCAATGCGAACTGGTTTAGCAGCCATAACCTCTGGCTCGACGGGGCGATCATATTTGGCATCCCGGCCATGCTGATCCTGGCGACAAGCTTCCTCCTTGCCATTAAAACGGCTCTCGCCAGCGGCCAGCAACCGGACATTCGAGCGCTTGTGATCGCACTGTTTGTCATGTGCGTGGTGGGCAGCATTGGCGACTGGGTCATGATCATGCCGGCCCTTATTCTGCCAGTGGTGATGCTGGCGATGGCAGGTTTTGAAGGCGCGCTTGTAACCCGTCGCGCAATGCCTGAATTCGCGGATCACGCGGCGCAATCGCCGTTGCCTGATCCAGAAGGTTTGCACTAGCGGTCACATCCAGCTCGACCAACATCTCAGCCTTAAGCCCCAGCAAAAGCGGATCAAATGGCATCTCTGCCAAACGTGCTCCAATGGCTGACTGGCGCCATTCAGTATCACTTGAGGCAAGCGCCTGCAGAAACTCCTGTGCGGCCCATGCAGTTGCGAACCCGTCCCCATTGGCAAAACCGGCACTTTTGTTTTCAAGCTGCGAAAGCGCCCTGCCCTCCGAGAACAAGACCAAGCCGCCAGTGCCCAACAACAGTAGCGCAATCGCCATCAAGGCCAGTTTCATGTCAGCTGCCCCTTCATCACGTTGGATGGTTGCGCCTTGCCATAGGCGGCACGGGGCTTGGCACCATTCAGAACAACGCCCTCCGGGATAATGTTGGCCGCGCGCAGTTGCGACAGGGCCTGAGCAATGTCGCGGCGTTTGCTATGGCCTGAGCGCAGGGCGAACAACCTGACATCGGCCAGGCCCAGTGCAATCACACCATCCGCCACCGATAGGATCGGCGGTGTATCGACAATCACATGATCGAACCGCGTGCGCAGGCGCTTGATCAAATCAGGCAACTGGCCGTCGACCATACCGGTCGCAAGGCTTCCCGGCACCGGCATCCGCGCCCCAAGATATCGATACCCTTCGTCATCCCCGTGTGCAGCAAGGGCTGTATCCAGATCCACAACCCCCGACATGACATCGGTCAGGTCATTGCGGTTTTCGCTGTCACGCGGCCGCGACGCTGGCGGTGCCGGATCATGCAAATCCGCATCAAGAACGATCACAGATGCACCAAGACCCGCCAGCTTTTCGGCCAGTGCATGGGCAATGTGGCTTTTGCCATCGCCAGATAGCGCGGAGCCCAGCGCAATCACCTGTCCATCAGCTTGGCTTTGGCTTTCTGTCCCCGGCCCCTGCGCCATGATCCGCATCAGAACCGCCAAATGCCCCGCGGCCTCATCATGCGCCGTTGCCAAATTTCCTGAGCCAGATTGGTCCGGAATGCGGGCAAAAAACGGTATACCCAAAGCCACTTGCGGATCAAATTCGTCATCAACACTTTGATCGAAATAATGCCGCAGCAAGGCGGCAACCACAGCCGCAAACACCGCGATCATCATGGCCAGCATCGCCAGATCGCGCTTGGTCGGGAATTCGGTTGCCCCGGGCAATGTTGGCGCACGCAGGATCGCCGCATCGCCATGAAAGGCCGCCATTTCGCGGCGAAGTGACTGCACTTGTTGGCCAAGCTCCTGAAGGTTAGTGCGCGCCATCACAACCGTGCGGTTCAGGGCCGCCTGCCCCTGAACGCTTGTATTACGAAGCGCCACCCGATCTTCCCAACGATCACGTTGGGCAGTTATCAGTCGAAGCTTTTCTTCCGCCCCGGCAAGCGCGATATCCATCTGATCGGCGACATTGCCTGCCGCCGCCGCCAACTCGCTTCGCAGATCATCAAGTTCGCGCTGCTTGCCCTGCATGATCGGGTGCTTGGGGCCATAGCGCTGATCAAGGGCGACAAATTCCTGCTTTCGGGTTTCAAGCTGCAACGAGATTTGGCTTACGACCGGATGCACCGCGACATCGGAAATCGCCAAAAGATCATCAAGGCCAGCCGCGTCCATCCGGCTTTCGCGCGCCAGCCGAAGGCTCGCGACTTCCTGCCCCAGCTTTTCGGCCTGCTCATCCAGGGCATAGATGCGATCCAGCATCCGCGCACTTTCATCGGCATCAAGAATACCGGCCCCGCTTTGTACGGTGGTCAAGTTGTTTTCCACCCCCGCCAGTTCATCTTGTGCCGTGTTGAATTGCCGCTCTGCCTCGCCAAGCTGCCTTCGGATGGTCGTCTTTTGCCGGTCCTCGCGCTGCCAAAGATAGCTTTCAACAATCGCCGAGAGGGCCTGTTGTGCTGTTTCTGGCTGCCTTGCGCTGAAGGCAACTTCGATTACCGCCGCATTGCCAATCCGGGCAGCTTCCAGGCCGTTTCGAAGGTTTAGCGTCGCAACTGTTTCTGGATCATCTGAAATTGGCGCATCCGGCTTCCCCGAAATCATCGCGGCGAGCTGACCAAAGATACTGCTGTTCGCGTGCCCGCCTGTCAGAGAAACGCCCTCACCCCGCAAAACCGAAAGTGCTGTCGACAGGGTTTCCTGACCCTTCACCTCGGCAATCGCGGTTTCGATTTCCTGAGCGGTGACGGTGCGTCGCCCCGTATCTTCCGAAAGCCGTTCCGTGATTTGTCTGTCCTGCGCAAAACCGATCTCAGCGACAGAGCGATAATCGCCCTGCCAGTTGGCAATCACGCTCAAAAGCGCAATCAGAACAGAAACAAAGACGAGTGCCGCCACCCCGCGCCGTTGCCAGAGAATGCCTAACAGATCCCGCAAGGACGGATCAAAGCGGTCTGTCGCAGGACGTGCCATACGATCGGGATGGTGGGGATGCTCTGTCATCTGGGGCTTCCATCCTCAAGCTCTGGAACGCCAACAGGACTCCCGTATTCCTCATCATCCCACAGGCTCCCGGAACCCGCGTTCTCCAAGCGGACAGCAAGATAGGGATACCCCCATAATTCTTCGATTTCCGACGGTTGCACAAAGCCAATTATGGTGGGTGACGCGGTGCTTTCAGTGCGCACGGCAAGTTCTGATTGCACGCCATCAAACATGACCGGCCGGTTCGCGCGACGCTCAAAAAGACGCTCTGCCAAATTTGCGGCACGGCTGCGCACGATGCCCGCAAGTCGATCCGGCTCGGGATGCAGATCAAGCAGTCTCAGAACCACACCACCCAGTATGGTTTCCAACAGAAATCGGCTGGTGCCGCTACCGAGGTTGAACAGACCAAGCAGCACTTCAAGGCTGTTCTCCGTGGCCGGCCAGTCGATAACAGGTCGTTCAGAACCGGGATCCTCTGACAAGACAGCGGCAACAAGCGCATCAATCAGCTGCGGAACATCATCTGGCTCATTGACCTTGGCGAGTTCCGTTTCAATCCAGCTGATCGCTGCCTGCCGGTTTTCTGGATCAAACTTCATGCTTGTCGCCGGTTGGGCCTGTAACTCGGCAGCCGATGCCAACATCGCGCAAAGGGCCAAAAGGGTCGTAACCTTTTGAATGGTCGCACGCAGGCGCTTGAATTGATAACTCACTACTCTTGGCAAAACGAGTTTGGCAAAGCCAAGAAGCCCCCGCGCATATCGCGGGATCATGTAACGCGGCTGGCACAGGATGCGCCAAAGAAACTCCAGTCCCGCCCGTTGCCAGATCATCGGGGCGCGGCGAACTTTACCGGCCAAAACATCAAACGCCCCGCCAACGCCCATGGCAAAACGGCACCCTGTCTTGGGCGCAAACTGATCGACAAACAGTTCCTTGCGCGGCGACGGCAGGGCCACGAACAGGGCATCTGGTTTGGCTGAGGCAACACATCTTGCGAGCTTTTCATCATCCGCCTCATAACCGTGGTGTGTGCCCACAATCATCAGCCCCGGGAAACGGGCTGGCAATGTTGCCTGCAGTTGATCGAGAACATCTTGCCGCGCACCCAACAGAAAGACCCGTGTGCCATCCTGTGCGAACTGCGCCAGAAGATCGGTCATAAGATCGATGCCTGTTACCCGCTCCGACACCCTGATGCCCATCAGGCGGGCAGCCCAAACAATCCCCATACCATCAGCCGACAGGCAATCTGCGCGAGACAGAGCGGCAAACAGCATGTCATCCTGCAAGGCGGCGGGCAGTTTGCACGCATTCAGGCTGTGATGGCGGAAACACTTTCGGCTCTCCGCCGCAGTCCCCTCGCGAAGCCTAAGACCAATCGTGGCGCAGATCTGGGCACGTCGTCGCGTATCAAGCGGCAAGCCGAAGAAGGCAGATTTTTGCCGTGAAATATCGTCGCGCATGCACCACCCCTGTCACCCCGCCCGACACGTCTGCAGAACAGCGAAACCAGCAATCTGCAATTTTAGGTTATGGCTAATTGGTTGAAGATAATGGTAACTTATGATTGAGCAACAAACAATATCAGCATCTCAAGGTGACCATCGCGGTGAGGGTGACTTTACTGACAAACCTTGTGCCACCCTACCGATTTGCCGCCTATGACGCGCTTCATCACCGCGCCATTTCGGCAGGTGGTGGCTTGCGTGTTTTATGTACTCAGCACCGCGAACCTCAACGAAATTGGGCAACGCCCAAGGCGAACTTCGAACAGGTAACCTTACCCGGCGTGCAAATCCCGCTGGGAGAAAACCGGACCTTCACCCTACCATTTGGTGTCACGCGCCCCCTTGCCGACCAACCGACCGATGCGCTGGTTTTGGCAGGCTTCGGCATCGCGCAATGGCAGGCGCAGAACTGGGCTTGGAAACGCGGCATTCCAACTGTTCTGCAATTTGATGGCTGGTCAGGCTCTGACGCCGCCTACGCAAATCCGGTTCGCCGTAGATTGCGCCAAATGATGATTTCGCGTGCTGATGGGTTTATCGCCGCCGGCACGCGTGGAGCGACGTGGTTTGAAAGCCACGGGATCGCCCGCGAGAACATTTCGATTGCCCCCATTCCACCGTCATTTTCGGTGCCTGAGGCCAGCACCAACAGGATGCAATATGATCTCCTCTGGTGCGGTCGCACGACACGTTCAAAGGGCTTTGATGTCTTTATCCAGGTCGCCGAAGCATTATCCAAAGCAGGCATCGTCGCTCGGGTTGCCATTGTCGGCAGCACGAATATCGCAGAAACAATCGCGACTTTAAGAGCATCGGGTATCAATGATCAGGCAGACGTTTTCGGACAACTTCCGCCAGATCAACTCCCGGCCATCCTGACCAACAGCAAGATCGCCCTTTTCCCCAGCCGTAATGATGCCTATGGCGTTGGCGTGATTGATGCGATCTCATGCGGCACTGTCGCACTGGCAAGTCCGATGACGGGATGTGCACCCGATATTTTGTGCAGGCCGGAAATCCTGCCCACTGATGTCCCCAACGACTGGATCAAGGCCTGCGAACAGCTTCTAGGCACCCCCGCCCTGCTCGAAACCACGCGCCAAAATCAAGCAAAAGCGATCATTAACAACGACCCCGTCCATCACGGCGAGACGATCTGGAATGCCATCAATCAGGCAGCACACCGCAAATCGGAAACACGGCAATGGGGATAATCACGCAACTCCCCAAATCAACTTCAGTACCGTCGATCTGGCTGATCAGCCGCGTCGATCAGGCCAGCATTCTCGCCCAACATCTGGCAGCCCAGAAAAGACTGGTTCGGTGGGACAGTTTCTGGCGCCACGATGGTACGGGCCTTGTTCAACCCCAATCCCGCAACGTCGATACTGCACTCTGTGACATTCCCGGTCGCCATCTGCTGCCCGATCTGCTTGGACAAGCGGCCCAAAGGCTTCGCCTGCCAGCCCGAAACCTATATTCCGACATTCCCCTGTCATTGCTCGCGGCCTGGAACCCGCCTAAGGCCAGCATCTTGCACGGTCAAGGCAATTACAGCCTGCCTGCCATGCGCCGGGCAAAAGCCCGCAATATAATCACCATCTCGGATGTAACCGGCCAGTTGGCTGAAACCCGTCATGCACAAGTCGCCGACGAGTATGCCGCCCACGGCAAACGATATCGGGAAATTTCAGATTTCCTTGCCGGCCGGCGCACGGCAGAGGCGCAGTATGCCGACGCTGTCTTTGCCCCGTCGGAAGCTGTCGCGAATGGCTTGGAACGGGCTGGCATTGCGCAAGACAAGATATACCTGATCCCCTTCATGTCGCGGCATTGTCAAACGCTACTTGCACGGCAACGCCCGGCACGTGACGACGCCACCATTCGCCTGCTTTATGTCGGCAACCTGTCCCTCGCCAAGGGCACCGCCCATCTTCTAGCCGCATGGAAAACCATTCGTCGTCAGTTCCGGTTGCGCGTCGAGCTGGTCCTGATTGGCGCGGCACAGCCGTGCGCCAGAGGATTGCTTTCCAACCTGCCCGATGGTGTTAGATGGCTTGGCCCCTTGCCCCATGATCAGGTTGCAGATCACATGTTGGCCACAAGCATCTTCGTTTTTCCCAGCCTGACGGAAGGGAGCAGCCTTGCCACGATTGAGGCCATGGCAGCCGGTTGCGCCGTCATCACGACATTTGATGCCGGAAGCCCTGTCATCAACCATCAAAGCGGCCTGATCATCCCACCGCGCGATAGCGCAGCACTGGTGACAGCGGTTAGCGCCCTTATCACCCAGCCGGCCATTCGCCACAATCTTGCCCTAACAGCCCGTGATCAAATCGCGTGGGACCTCCTACATGCCTACGGAGCCCGTGTTGATCTGGCTTACGAATCCATTCTGTCGCGCCATGGATAGATGGCTTTCGTTCATAAGGTCCGGGCTTTATCCGCTTTGGCTGATCGCGGCGAACATGATCGCACGGCTCGGCGGCATGCTGATCCTTGTTTTGATCGGACACGCCTATTCAGAAAGCAATCTTGGGAGTTATTTCGGGCTGCTCGCCATGATCGGTCTTGCCGTCACTGCAACACAAGCTGGCAGCGGCCCGCTTTTGGTCCGCTTGGCACAAGACCGCCACTTTCGGACAGCCGCTCTTGTCGTGGCACTTCGCATGCTCATCGCTGCGATCTCAGTACTGCTGATCACCACAACGACCAGCCTGCCAATGGGCCACTACTGGCCGCTGGTCCTTATACCGCTTGCGGCCGCCCTTGCCCCCGACTGGATTATTACTGCCCAAACCCGGTTTTCGCGGCTTGGCGTAATCGCTGTTGCCGGTCAGGTCTTCGGGATTGCCGTCGCGGTCTGGGCTTCACTCACCCAATCACTTTGGGCGCTTTATATGATCGCACCCGCGATCTCTTTGGTAAGCCTAGCACTTTCAACGGCATTTGCATTCGAACCACCACCGACCCGAACCGCTGAAGTCGTCCCAACCGATAAAGGCATCCATTTTGGCCTTGTCGGCTTCACCCTGCTGGCGGGCTTCGTGCCAAACCTCGACTTTGTACTGTTGGGGTTTGGAAACGATGCGATGTTTCTAGCGCAACGGATTTTCCTGTTCTGTGCCGGATTGATTGCGGCCATTGCCTCAACCCTGTTTGCCAAACAACAAACTGGCAAATTGCGCGATATCTGGCTTCTGGCACCAATGGCAATCATTTCCGGTCTGCTTTTCCTCTTCCCCACCAGCGTGGCCCACCTCGTCTATAACGCCCCATCAGATGATCTGATCGGTATCCTTCAGGCGGGCGCAATCTGGCCGATATTGCTTGCAGTTCTGACCCGCCAAATCCTGATCCTTCAGGAAAATCCCGCTGCCCGATGGATTGGCTGGCTGTGCCTCGTCACAATGGCAACTTCTGCATTCGGCTTACCAAGCCTAGCTGCCACAACCGACATCATGGTGCTAATCGTGTTTCGGATGGCGTGTTTGGTTCTGATCCTGTTTGCCTGCCAGAAAGCCCTGATAAAGCAGCAGGTCTTGGCATGAAGAAACTGACAACTTTGATCTCCGACAACAAACTGATCAGCGGCCAATATGGCGACATTCATTTTGAACCTTGGGGATTGGAATGCTCCGACCGGCACTCGTTTGTCACAATTACCGACCAACCCCGAAATGCCATTCACCGAGATGATATCTGGCACTTATCGGATGGCCGGTTGCAGATTACGTACGAAACGGAACAAACATCGCCGAACACAATCCAACTTCGTCTCTCAGTTCAGGCGCTCGATGATATTCTCCTGCAAGATGCCGTAATCCGGCTGGTGTTTGACAAAAGCGCCATCAAATACGGGATCATTTCGGACAGGACGTTTACCCACTGCAACAGCGACAAATACCGGCTTTATCCCACCAAACAGGTACAGCTCGTTGGACAGGATGGCGGGACCATCACCGTGCGCCTTGAGGATGCCGACGGTGCTGGCCGTTTTGATCCATACATGTATCTGCGTGACCGCGACGATCACTGGATCATTCATGCTCGCCTGTTGCCCCGCGATCCGGTTGATCAGGTCTGGCTGCGCTGGGCAAATCGCTTTTTCACTCTCTCCGTGCCGAACGGGGTTTCTCGGCTTTTGTGGCGCATTTCACCAATCAAAAAGCTGCTGTGGCGCTTGCGCGAACGTGCGGGACGGCGTTGTCCAGAGATTCAGGCAGTGCCGCTCAACCACCTCAAGGCGGGGCAATCTCTTGGTCTGGAGGTGACATGTCACTTCGACTGACAGACAATGATATCCGCCAACGTTGCCAAACCCTCGCCCACCAGATCGCAGACGATCTTGCGAAACGTCAACGCGAAAACGGCCAGTTCGAGCAACCGGATTTCTACGCCAAGGCCTTTGGCGTCAATCTCTGGAGCCGGATCGATCCGAACCGATTTGCCCGGAACATCGAACGCGCACTGGTATCGCTGAAATCTGACCCGAAGGATAAAACCTACCACCGCGAATTCATCGAGTATGCGCTGCTTCATACACCGGGCCTCAAAACCGAAATCACTCGCGAAATCCTGCGCGGCACCAAACAGCAATGCCCGGACGTTGCTAACTGGCAGATGCTTGGTCTGATCAATCGCCAAAAACGGCAAACCGGATTTGTGTCGAAGCTCATCAACCGCGCCCACCTAGCCTTAATCCTGCTGCGCTATTGGCGCGCCCAAGTTTTCCTTGATCGGCCAAAGTGTTTTTCCCCGCAATACCATGCCTTTTGCACAGCCCTTCTATCCGATAGCGAAAATCCGCGACATCGACGCATTGCCGATCACGCGACCGCGACACTTGCACACCTTACTGGCACGCATGGCTATGCAAACCTGCTCGGACGTGGTGCGGGGCAGAGTTTCGGGGCAGCCTGTGCGCTTTATATGTTGTTAAAAAACGGATATCTCGACGCAGCCGACGCAATCCTCCACCGCATGGAAGATGCCTGCCGCGAGGCAGACCAACTACCGCTGAACCTGCTGGCTCCGGCACTACTTCCGGAACACCCTGGCCCAGATAACCCGGACACACCAGGATGGTACAGCTATAACCGCCATGACGATTACCTTGCCTTTGCGGGTTATTGGCTGCTCAAAGCCGCACAAGTTCCTGCCGGGGACAATCGCCAACATCCTGAGCTAGCAATCAGGAGGTCATCAATTGTCGCGCAGTTTTCATGTCCCAACTATCATGCGCAAATGACGCTTTGTGGCAAACAGGGTTTCGACGTTTCCGGCGCACCGGTGATTGTTTCCGTCCAAGGAAAATCAGCCCGCATCCTGTTACCGCCAACCGGCGGCGAACAGGATGTGCCAAGCCTTTACAACAATGCCTCAACCCCACTTCCCGCCATGGGAGAAAGCAGCTTTTCCCGCTTTCTGCTTGGCCGCCGCATCCAAGTCAACCGGGTTGAAGTGACGTTCGATCTTACGGGTATCATCGGCCACAGGCAGATCGAGTTTCAAGACAAGCGCGTCATCATCACGGACCACTTCCCCGATTACGAACCGGGTCAGGTAGATCTATTCCGAATTCTGATTGATGGCACAATAGAGCTCGAACAAACCAGTCCGGACACAGCTATCTGCCCGCAACTCGGGATCAAAATCACCGCAGACACGCCACTTCAAATCACCTCAAAGGCGGCATTTAGCGCAGTCGGGATCGCAACGCGGATTAGCGCGAAAACAAAGCACGGGACCAGCGCCACCCTGACCATTTCATGGGGAGAGATCTATGCGTGATCCGATAACCGTCATCACAACCGTGCGGGACGGCGAGGCTTTTCTGGATCGCTATTTCGACAATCTGTGCCAGATCCTCGGGCCCCAGGATTATGCCGTCATTGTCGATGATGGCTCGACTACCCCCCTCGCCGCACCAAAGAACTGGCAAAATGATCCACACCTGACGCTCCTTCATTCCGGCAAGATTGGTCGCGGTGCTGCACTTAACCTCGCCATTGAAAACAGCCCGACAGATTTGATTGCGATTCAGGATATTGACGACATCTCCATGCCGAGCCGACTGGACCGGCAAGTCGAAATCCTCACCCGCAATCCCAATCAACTTGTCTTCGCACGGGCCGTATCCGATCCCTGCCGACCAACCTTCGGTGAGGCACAGCAGTTTACGCCATCGCGTCTTTATGCTGGCAATCCGCTACATCACTCGTCCCTTGCCATGCACCGATCTGTCTGGGCCCGCGCCGGGGGCTATACGACTGATCTTTCCTGCTGCATTGATCTTGATTTCTATCTGCGTGCCTGTTGCCTTGCAAAGACCACCATGCAACGGATGAATACGCGACTGATCGAACGCAACTTTCGACCGGACACCCGCCACTTCGCAAGGATACCAGACGAACTTTATCGCCAAACTCGTGCAGCCGTTCTCGCGCGTTATCGCGCTCACCTTCCGCCATCAATATGGATGACTGTTGCCAAGTTCCGCAATTTTGAGATGTTTGTCGGAAGGGATGTACGATGACTGACGGCCCGAAAATCATCGCCATGGTTCAATTACCACCACTCATGCATGGGGCGGCCAAAATGAACCAGTTCGCCATTGAGGCCTTGGCGAAAGACTTCGATCTGCATGTCATTGAAATGTGCTTTGCCCGGACACTGTCAGATTTAAACCGGTTTTCCCTTCGCAAGGTCGGTCTGGCCCTTTGGCTACTGATGCGATTGATCTGGGCGTTACCGCGGGTGAACGCCCTTTATATCAGCTTTGCCCCAACTGGTTTCGCCTATTACCGCGATTGCCTGTATGTGCTTGTGGCACGGATGTTTCGTGTCCCGGCAGCCCTGCACCTGCACGGCCGTGGTTTGCCAAGCATGCGGCGATCAAAATGGGCGGAGCTTTTTCAACAACTGGTTTTCAAAGATCAGACCGTCATCCTGCTCGGTGAAAGTTTGCGTTCTGAAATTGCTGGCCTGAACTGCAAGTCCACCATCATCCGCAATTGCCTGAGCGACGAAGCCTTTCACACGCCGCCAACCAAACCTTGGACACCGTATGCTCCGGTCAGGCTTTTGTGGCTGTCCAATCTGTTTCATGCCAAGGGCATCGAAACCCTGCTTACCGCCTGTGCTATTCTCCGCGCACGAGATATCGGCTTCACCTTGACCATTGCCGGGGCCGCTGGCGACATCAGCGACGCGGATCTGGATGTAATGCTCGGGCGCTATCAGTTGAAGACGGCAACAACCTGTTTGGGGTCTGTGTCGGAAAGCCAGAAACGTTCGGCGTTCGAAAACTCAGACCTCTTCATCTTTCCCAGCCACTACGCCAACGAGGCTCAACCGCTTGTCGTGCTCGAAACCATGGCTGCCAATGTCCCGGTCATTACGAGCAATATCGCAACCCTGCCGGAATTCGTTCGTGATGGCGAAACAGGGCAGCTTTGTTCGCCTAAAGACCCAGAAGGGCTTGCAAATGCGATCATCGAGGCTATCAATTCACCCGCCGAGACCACGAAAATGTGCGATGCGGCCTATCGAATGTGTCAGGAGGATTTCAGCAATGCGCGGTTTGCCAATAGACTTACAGGACTGTTTCACAGCATTCTCGAACAGGATTAACATTTCGATCAGGCTGCATTTACGGGATACGCCAGATGGACCGCGACGCCTTTAACGCCTTTTGCAAGTCACTGCCGCGAACAACCCACGTTGTGCAGTGGGGTGGCGCGGACGTCTGGAAGGTCGGCGGCAAGGTGTTTGCGATTGGCGGCTGGACCACAAATGAGACACTTGGCATCACATTCAAGACATCCGAAATCGGCTATGAAGTCCTGAAAGAAATGCCGGGTCTTCGGCCTGCCCCTTACCTCGCGTCACGCGGCATGAAGTGGATCCAGCAATATGATGCGCCGGGGCTCAGTGACGCGAACCTCATGGACCATTTAAAAAGCTCGCACCGCATTGTCGCAAAGGGTTTGACGAAGAAACTGCAGCGCGAGCTCAATCTTTATCAAGACGAATAGATCGGTTGTCTTAGAGACGCCAGAGATCGATACCGGTCGGCACCGCATCACGCGGCAGAACCGCACGGACATCGGCAACGAAGCCCTTGCCATCCTTAAGCAGACTGCTGATCAGCGGCCAGCCCTTGGCAACATATTCCTTGTGCGAGACGGCCAGAACCAGCGCATCTGCCGGCTGCAGGCAGCTGTCCGAGCAAAGCTTCAGTCCCTCAAACTCATGCGCGACTTCTTCCTTATCAGCATGTACATCATGGACCTGAACATTTACACCGGCTTCTTCAAGTGAACGGACAATGTCGATCACGCGCGTATTACGGATGTCAGGCACGTCTTCTTTGAATGTCAGTCCAAGCACCGTAACTGTCGGGTTTTTCGTCGCCCCTTCTCGCAGCAGCGCACGGATCACCTTGTTGGCAACCACATCGCCCATGCCGTCATTCACCCGACGACCGGCCAGAACCACCTGCGGGTAATAGCCAAGTTCTTCGGATTTATGCGTCAGGTAATAGGGGTCCACACCGATGCAGTGCCCGCCAACCAGACCCGGCGTGAATTTCAGGAAGTTCCACTTCGTACCCGCCGCCTCAAGCACGTCGCGGGTATCTATGCCCGCGCGATCAAAGATCAGCGACAGCTCGTTCATCAGCGCAATGTTCAAATCACGCTGGGTGTTTTCAATGACCTTGGCTGCCTCGGCCGCCTTGATGGTCGGCGCTTTGTGAATACCAGCTGTGACAACGCTACCATAGACGTCGGCGACGATATCAAGCGTCGCCTGATCCTGACCGGACACAACCTTCGTGATGGTGGTAAAGCGGTGCTCCCGATCACCCGGGTTGATACGTTCCGGCGAATAGCCGACCGTGAAATCCGTTCCGGCCTTCAGGCCAGACAGTTCCTCGAGGATCGGAACACATTCTTCTTCGGTCGCGCCGGGATAAACCGTGCTTTCATAAACAACGATATCGCCCTTCTTCAGGATGGCGCCAACGGTTTTCGAAGCAGAACGCAAAGGAGACAGATCGGGACGGTTCGAGCTGTCAATCGGGGTCGGAACGGTCACGATATGGAAATCGGCCTGGGCCAGATCCTTGGGGTCAGCGCTGAGCAAAAGGTCGGCGGCGGCCAGTTCGTGGTCATCGACCTCGCCAGTCGCGTCATGTCCAGCCTTGAGTTGGGCAATGCGCGCCTGATTGATATCAAAGGCAACAGTGCGGCCGATCGAAGTGCCAAACGCCACCGCAACCGGCAGACCGACATACCCCAAACCAATAACTGAAATCTTGCGCCCGTGAGCCATCGATAAAACCTTGCAAATACCTTGGTTGCCGATTTGTAGCCAGCCGCTACTGCCCCGTCAATTGCTTAGGTCACGGAGAAGCGGGTTCACTACACTTTTTTCAGGGGAGCCAGCGCGCTCTGTCCAAAGCAACACAAAACACCACCCTTGTATCGCCATCCATAACATGGTCTAGTTTTGCCTCCCGCCCCGCAACACGCGACTTCTTTGATATGCGCCTATTTTCGCTGGCCCTTGCCTGCATTTTTCTCTTCAACAGTCATGTTCTGGCCGCGCAATCAACGTCACCGATGCGGGTGGTGTTTCCCTATATCCCGCTGATGGCTGAAACATATGACCATGGCATTTTTATCGAGATGTTTGATGAAATTGCCACGCGGTCCGGCAAGGACGTGACGATCGATATTCTGCCGGTAAAGCGCGCCATGCAGGATTTCAAAAATGGCGAATATGATGCTTTGGGCGCCTATCCGTCGCTTGCGGAGATCCCGGTGTCGCTGGCCTCTGTGCCGTTTTACCGCCGGGAAAACCTGATTTTTTATCGCACGAAAGTCTTTGGACCGGGCAACGTCGACAAGCTGTCTGATCTTGACGGCACACGTGTCGGCCTGTCGGCGTATCAGTACCCGGCCTATATCCTTGATCGCAAGGAACTCAGCCTTGAACGTGTGCCAAGCGACACGTTCCTGCTGCGCATGATTGCCAATGATCGGCTGGATGCCGCGATCATCGAACGCTTTTCCGGCCACTATGTCAGAAACACGCTTGGGCTGGAAAATGCGATCTCGGTCACCGACGATCCGGTCACGACCGAAAATGTTCTGACCCTGTTCAAGGCGGACCTTGATGGTATTGAAAACCGCAAAGCCTTTAACAAGGCCATATACGAGATGCTGTGCGATGGTACTTTGGGCAAGCTTTATGGCCGCGAGAGCCTGCTGCCCGATCAGATGATCATTGAGCGCGAATTGCCAACATACGCGATCATCGAGGATTGCAACCCCACCGCCGCCTTCTCAGACGACTAACCCAAAAACAAAAAGGGCACGCTGCCCAAGCAACATGCCCTTCACGTAGATCTTTTGTCGCCGGGGCTTAGCCCTTCACAACGATATTGACCAGCTTCGGCGTCGGCTTGGCGACATAGATCACCTTGACGATTTCCTTGCCTTCAATATGCCGGGCAACGTTTTCGTCGGCCTTGGCAAGCGCCTCGACCGTTGCCTGATCGGCATCGGCGGCCACCATGACAGAGCCACGCTTCTTGCCATTGACCTGAACCGGCACTTCAAACTCGTCATCCTTGGCCTTTTCGGCATCGAATACCGGCCAGTCGAACTTGATCACCGATTTCTTGGCACCGAACTCGTCAGACGCCATCCGGCTCATCAGCTCCTCACCCAGATGCGGGGCAAACGGAGCGACCATAAGTGCAAGTGCCTTGGCATGATCATCATGCACGGCATTCTGCTTGGTCAGTGCATTGGTGAGCTCGATCAAGGCCGCAATCGCGGTATTAAGGCGCAGATCGGCAATATCGCCGGTCACCTTGGCAATCGTCTTGTGCAGAAGCGTTTCGATCTTGCCATCAACGTGATCGGTCCGCTCCATCTGGGTCGTGACCTTCCAGACGTTGGACAGGAACCGCATCATGCCGACAATCGCATCCGACTGCCATGGTTTGGAGCTATCAAGCGGCCCCATATACATCTCATAGGTCCGGAACGTATCGATGGTGTACTGATCACAGATTTCCTCGGGCGGGATACCGTTTTTATAACGCTTGCCCATCTTGCCCGGAACGGTAATCAGCTGCTCATCAGTCTTGGCGTTGAACGGTACTTTTTTGCCATCTACATCGCGCATTTCGACATCATGGATATCGACATAAACACCACGCGCATCGGTATAGGCATCGGCCGTAATCATGCCCTGGTTAAACAGCTTCTGGAACGGCTCCGGCGTTGCGACATAGCCCAGATCAAACAGGACCTTGTGCCAGAAGCGCGAATACAGCAGGTGAAGCACCGCGTGCTCCGCCCCGCCGACATAAAGGTCAACCGCACCCGGAAGCGCATTGCCGTCCTTATCGGTGCTGTTCGCCCAATAGGCCGCCGCATCGTCTGATGCAAATTTTGCATCATTCTTGGCATCGAAATAGCGCAGGTAATACCAGCACGACCCCGCCCAGTTCGGCATGGAGTTGGCATCGCGTTTGAACGCGCGCACTTCATATTCCGCACCCTCATGGGTGTGCTTGGTGCCAACCGCCGCATCCACCGGCAGAACCGAACCATCGGAAAGGACAATACCCGTCACTTCCATCCAGTCCTTGGCACGCGCCAATGGGGGCTCCGGCTCGGAATTCGGGTCTTCATTCGATTTCGGTTTGAAGTCAGTCATTTCCGGCAGAACGACCGGCAAGGCCGCCTCGGCAATGCCGTGCACCTGATCGGTTTCCTTATCGAACAGAACCGGGAACGGCTCGCCCCAATAACGCTGACGCGAGAACAGCCAGTCACGCAGTTTGTACTGCACGCGACCGCGGCCAATACCCTTGCCTTCCATCCATTCGATGATCTTGGCTTTGGCATCCGGGGTCGAAAGACCGTTGATCGAAACTTCGTCATTGGCGGAATTGATCGTCTCGCCAGCTTCGGTCTGGGCGAGCTTGAACGCGCCCGGCTCCGCCTCATAGCGCGCAAGAAGGGTCGCTGCATCGGCATCGGCCGCATCCGTCGGAGCATTTTCCTTAAGCCACGCGTCTGACGGCTTGGTGGTTGCCTTGATCGGCAGATCGAACTTGTGGGCGAATTCAAAGTCACGCTGATCGCCGGCCGGAACCGCCATGATCGCACCCGTGCCATAGCCCATCAGGACATAGTCGGCAATCCAGACCGGGATTTCTTCACCAGTGACCGGGTTGGTCGCATGCGCGCCAATAAATACGCCGGTCTTTTCACGTACGGCATCATCCTTGGCCGAGACGGCCTTAAGCTCGGACGCCTGCGCGCGATAGGCCGCAACATCGGATTTCTTGTCGGCTGCACACAGCTTATCAACCAGCGGATGCTCAGGGGCCAGAACCATATAGGTCGCGCCAAAGATCGTGTCCGGGCGGGTGGTATAAACCGCGATCTTTTCATCCGCACCATCCACGGTCTTGACCGGGAAGTTCACCCGCGCCCCGACAGAACGACCAATCCAGCCCTTCTGCATCTCGACCACGCCATTGGGCCAATCAAGGCCTTCAAGGTCGGCCACCAGACGATCGGCATAATCGGTAATGCGCAACATCCACTGTTTCAGCGGACGTTTATAGACCGGGTAATCACCACGTTCGGACTTGCCTTCGTTGGTGACTTCCTCGTTCGACAGAACCGTGCCCAGCATCGGGCACCAGTTGACCGGAACCTCATCGACATAGGCCAGACGCCCGCGATCAATCGCGCGGTCAATTTCCTTGCCTTCGGCCTTGATGCCTTCGCCAATCACCGATTTCGGCTGCGGCACGCCGTCTTCATCAAGAAGCCATTCACCACTTTCAAGCAACGGGCGCAGCTCGGCAATCGGGCGCGCCCGGCCAGCAATCACCTGCCCCTGCGGGCCTTTCCATTCGACAGTCGGGTCATAGAAGCTGTTAAACAGCTGCAGGAATATCCACTGCGTCCATTTGTAATAGTCGATATCGGTTGTGGCAAAACGACGATGCGGGTCATGGCCAAGACCGATGACCTGAAGCTGACGCAGCATGTTTTCGATATTGGCTTCGGTCGTGATGCGCGGATGCTGACCGGTCTGGATGGCAAACTGTTCTGCCGGCAGGCCAAAGGCATCAAAGCCCATGGAATGCAGAACGTTATGGCCGCGCATACGCTCGAAGCGGGCCTTTACATCCGTCGCGATATAGCCCAGCGGATGACCTATATGCAGGCCAACCCCGCTTGGATAGGGGAACATGTCCAGGATGACGCTTTTCTTCTTGGTCGCGTCGAAATCGGCATCGCCGGGATTTGGCGTACGATAGGTATCGTTTTCACGCCAATATGCCTGCCAGCGCTTTTCAAATTCCCGCGCACTTTCCTGATAGTTCGCCACGCTCAATCAACTCCTGCCTGTCAAACCCGATCGTCGGCTTTTGGTGCTGCCATTCGGCGCGCCAGCCAACCCGGATCGGGGTCAAAAAAATTCTTAGGCTGTGTTCATAAGCGCGCTTTGATCACTGTGCAACATCAGATAACGAGATTTCTGGCGAAAACCGGTCGATTTCAGCAAACTTTCGCCCCCAATCGCCAACATCCCGATCCAAAGCCCAAAGCGCATGGCCGCCCTGCCCGCACATCAACCCGGACTTGCACATCAGGACTGGATTTTTACGCCTTTCCATGCCATATTGAAGTTTGAATTCTGCCAAGCAAGCAACCGTACGAGAAATCGAGGCGTGGAATTGCTTGGAAAAGTGCTGGTTGTCAGCACAGCTCTCAAAGCTCTCCGTCCAGGGAGGACGAATATGGATATCACCATTGGTGGTCTGTCATCCCAACAATCCGGCGCATCTGCGCGCTCGGCACAATCCTATTTGCCGGGCCAGAGCGATTCTGAAAAAACCGGCAATAACGGCACATCCGCCTTTGCGGCTGCGACGTCTGTTTCGCTGTCTTCGGAATCAGCCACCCGCCTGTCGGCCGACAATATCGTTGCCGCAATCAACGAAAGCCTGCAATCGACCGGCCTTTCAATCCAGGGTGTCAATCCGACCGATTACACCCCCGAGGCGGTTGCTGATCGCATCCTTGCACGTGTTGGCGATCTGATCGCCTCAAACGCCAGCACCGAGGCCGAAGCCCGCGAGATCTTCGATCAGGCAAGCGAAGGCATTCAGGCTGGTCTTGAAGACGCCCGCGCCGTGCTTGACGGGCTGGGTGCGCTCAACGACGAAATCAATGGCAACATCTCGGAAACCGAGGAACGCCTGAATGAAGGCCTGCAAAGCATTGAGCAGCGCCTGACCGAGCTGTTTAACAGCAGCGCGTCAGAAGAAGCCGCCGAAGCAGCAACGCCGGAACGCGATGAACAGGTCCTGCAGTCGCAGGTCACCCAGACCGCACAGGCCAGCCAAGCCTACGCCGAAGCTGGCAGCAATGCCCAGCGCAACACCCCGCGCTACGGCACCAACGGCTAACTGCAGCGTCAATACTCATTTTTCGGAAAGGCCAGTCTTTTGGACTGGCCTTTTTCTTTTGACCATTCATTGAGTTTGGCTAGGTCAAACGAGCCCTTGCAAAATTCATCACACTATATATAAATCTAATATACGTTCTCTCATGTAGAGAGGGCCGTAACGTGCAATCAACGCCTTGCTTGTTCAGGTAGGAACTTTGACATGGCTCTGAATATCGATTTTACATGCGCTGCATCTGCGGCCCTGCATTGCCGGTACCCCGTTTTCGGGTCGGCAATGTCGTGCGTCTGTGCACTGTGGCTTGAAACGATAGGCGTGCTTTCCCTGCACGACGTTGCATTGTGCATCAAAAACGCACTTCCCAAACAAACCCTGATCGGGCCGGTCCGGCGTTCCACGCATAGCCATCGGTCATGATCATCTTTCCGGCACCGGGGCCACCTGTTGCACGAAGCCCCGCGTGCCGTAACTGTTTCGTTCCCAAAGGCCTTGTGTCTCCGCGCAAGGCCTTCTTTTTTGCCGGAGTGAGTCGCAAGAAAGCCGGATTTCGGATTTTCGCAAAGCCCCCTCTTTGGGGTAGGAGACTATTTTCTTTATATATTTCAATTATTTATGATTGAGATAACCCTAATATTAGCTATTGCCATTTCAGATTTACCTAATTAACATCTTGCGCAGTTGATCTCATGTAGAGGTCCAAAAATCGCCGCCACCATTTGTTTTGCTTGTTCAGGTAGGAACTGCGACATGGCGTTAAATATTCTATCCAATCACGCGGCCAATCTTGCACATCGCAATNTGGNACGCGCCGAAGAAGCGACNAACAGATCGCTTCTGAAACTGTCATCAGGACAGCGTGTGGTTTCNGCACGNGATGATGCAACNTCNATGGCNATCGGGGTGCGGCTGGATTCAACGGCCTCNNCCATCACNTCGGGAATTGTCAATGTNGGNCACGGCAATTCCATGCTCCAGATTGCAGATGGTGGCATGGCCACCATCGATAACATTCTGGTGCGCATGAAGACCCTGACCGTTCAGGCCGCATCGGAAAACCTGTCCGATACCGAACGCGGCTTTCTCAATAACGAATTCATCGATTTACGCGATGAAATCAACCGCATCGCATCTTCGACCAACTTCAACGGCGTTCAGTTGTTGGGCGATGGCAGCGATGTATCACTGGACTATTCAGACCTTGAGGGTGGTGGTTCTGCCAGCGCCCTTTCGCATGCCAACGGCTTTGCCAATGTCGCCATTTCCAATGACAATTATTGGGCTGGCGATGAAGGCGAAGACGGCCTTTCTGACACCCACTTGCGGTTCGATGTGGTCAAATCCGGCGACCGGATCATGTTAAGTGCCATCGCCGAAATTGATGGCAGCGCGACGGATCGAAGCCAGGTTATCGACATCACCGACTATGCCACGGGCGGCAGCAAGGCGCTTGGTATTGGTGATCAGGTCAAGCTCGACTTCGACACTGTCGGGGTAAAGGTTGATCTGAACTTCAATATAGGCAGCACGATCTCCAATGCCCTGACCCAAGGGTCTGACGGTTCGGGGGCCAATGGGTCGACCAGCGCGCAGATCTTTGGCTCTTCGCCGGTTTTCTCGGTGCTCGAAGATCAGGGCAACAAACTTTCTGATCGGGTTTATCTGCAAGTTGGCAGCGGGGCGACTGCCGCCGATCAGGTGTCGATTTTCATGACTGCTGTTGATGGCTCTGCCCTTGGCAGCGGGAAGAATGGCACGGAAAAAAGCCTTGATGATCTGGGCAGCAAGGCGATTGCCTCGACCATGAAGGCACGTGAGGCTCTTGAAACCGTCACCCGTGCGATTGATGATCTTCAACGGGCCCGAACAAATATTGGCACCAACCAGAACCGACTGGATGTTGCCAGTACCAACCTTGCCGCGACATTGCAGAACGTCGAAGAAGCCAGATCAAGCCTGCTTGATCTCGATGTCGCGGCCGAATTGACCGACTTTGCCTCCAACCAACTTCTGACCAAATCGAGCGTTGCGATCCTCGGACGCATCAGCGAAATGCGTCAGAACCTGTTACGCTTGCTGGAAGGTTGAAGAGCCGCCTTTCAGTCTGTGTAGGAAGTCCCGCGCCATTGCGCGGGACTTCTCACCGGCATTGCGCTGCAAAACATCCTTTAAACAGGTCACTGTTTACGTCTATGGTCGTGGCTTAACCCAAAGGGAAGCTGACCGACCATGACAACCACCCCGACCTCCGAGACTTGGCAAAATCTTTCCTCTGACTGGATCACCTGGGCAGAACGCCTGGCACCTGCGGCTGAGAAAATCAATCGCCACATGATCGAGGCGGCGGACCTCAAGGGGCTTTCGGAAAGCCGCAATGATGCACCGCTTGCCATACTTGATCTGGCATCCGGGGTTGGGGAACCGGCATTTTCATTTGCCCGTGCCCTTGGTGGGGGGAGCGAAGAAGACCGGGTCAATATTCCCGGCGTTACCGGGACGGTGACGGCAACCGACATCGTGCCCGATATGTGCGATGCCCTGATCGAACGCGCCGAAGAAGAAGAAATTTCCAACATCACGGCAACGCCCGCCGATATGGAAAAGCTGCCCTTTGACGATCAAAGCTTTGATGTCGTGTCATGCCGCTTTGGCGTGATGTTTTGCGATGATCACGACAAGGCCTTGCGGGAAGCCTTCCGCGTTCTGCGCCCGGGGGGCAAGGCGGTTTTCATGGTCTGGGCCCCGTTGGTGGATAACCCGCTTTTTGCTGCAATGGATGCGGTTCTGGGCAATATCCTTGGCATCGGGTTTGACAAGGCCGGGCTCGATCCGTTTTGCTTTGGCGATGTCAATCATGCCACCGACCGGCTCAAAAACGCCGGGTTTAGCGATGTGACGGATAGCAGCCACAGTCCGGCGGGCCGCATCCCCGAAACGGCCCCCTTCTGGAAGCCGCAGATGGACATGCTGTTTGGCAATATCCTGCGCAAGTCATCGGATATGGAAGTCGGCGCGATCAATGCCGCGATGTTTGAAACCCTAGCCCCTTATATCGAAGACGGCCATTTCCAGGTCCCGATTTGTTTTCATGTACTTAGCGGAACGCGCGCCTGATTGCCTGCGGATGCGCGCTGCGGCCTGGCACCAAAAACCCAAGCATTCCTGCGCCTCACGCATGGCCGTATGCGTGGGTTTTTGCTTGCGCTTGCCCGCGCATCATGGCAAACCCCGCCCCCTTGGAAGGATGATCCTTCCCCTGTCGTAGCACCAGGTTAAAAACACGAAAGACTTATCATTATGAAGACGATTGTCGTCTGCTCTGGCGGATTGGATTCCGTCACGCTGGCCTATAAGGTCGCGAACGAGCACAAATTGCATTCCCTGATTTCATTCGATTATGGCCAGCGCCATAAAAAGGAACTCGATTTCGCCGCCCGCACCGCACGCGATCTGGGTGTGAAACATCACATTGTTGATCTGACCCCGGTTGGTGCGCTTTTGGGCGGATCGTCGCTGACCAGTGATGATATCGATGTGCCCGATGGCCATTACGCCGAAGAAACCATGCGCATTACCGTCGTGCCCAACCGCAATGCCATCATGCTGGCCGTTGCCTTTGGGGCCGCCGCCAGTGCCGGCGCCGATGCGGTTGCCGCGGCTGTTCATGGCGGGGATCATTTCATCTATCCCGATTGCCGTCCCGATTTCATCAACGCCTTTCAGGCGATGCAAAACCATGCGCTTGAAGGAGTGAAGGACGTCAAACTCTATACCCCGTTCGTCAATGTCTCCAAGGCCGACATCGCCCTTGAAGCCGGACGCCTTGGGGTTCCAGTTGATCTGACATGGTCCTGCTACAAGGGCGAAGACACCCATTGCGGACGGTGTGGCACCTGTGTTGAACGGCGCGAGGCGCTTGAGCTGGCCCGGGTCAAGGACCCGACGGTTTATCTTGATCGCGATTACTGGAAACAGGCCCGTGCAGACCACCGCGTGCGCCAGCTTGCCAATCGCGAAATCGAAGCCGCCAGCGCCACCAGCGCGGCCGAGTAACCCTGATAACTTCCTTGCTACATGGATGCCCGCCTGCGCGGGCATGACGTTTGGCTGCTGTTTTGCCAAACGAATTCCGTCATTCCCGCGAAGGCGGGAACCTCGGGCCAAGCGCACCCATCAGCAAGACAAGACGACACCGAAAGAAAACCGATGTTCACCATCACCAAACAATTCGCCTTTTCCGCAAGCCACCAGCTGAGCGGCCTTGAGGAAGATCACCCGTGCGCGCGTCTGCATGGCCACAACTATATCGTCGAGGTGGAGCTTAAGGGTGCCAGCCTTGATGAACGTGGCTTTGTCCGCGACTACCGCGAACTTGGCCCGCTCAAACGTCTGATCGATGATGAATTTGATCACCGGCACCTCAATGACGTGTTGGGCCATGATCACCCGACCGCCGAACAACTCGCGCTGTTTTTCTATGACTGGGCGCATGATCGCTGGCCCGAAGTCTCGGCCGTACGTGTTTCCGAAACCCCGAAAACCTGGGCGGAATATCGTCCATGACGGTTCACGACCCCAACCTTGCGGAGCTTTCCGAGGCACGCGGCAAAATCCGCATCTCGGAAATCTTTGGCCCGACGGTTCAGGGCGAAGGGGCGCTGATCGGCATGCCGACCGTGTTTGTCCGCACCGGCGGCTGTGATTTCCGCTGTTCGTGGTGCGACACACTTTATGCCGTCGATCCGGCCTTTCGTGCCGACTGGACACCGATGTCTGCGACCGAAATCCTGGACGAAGTCAAAAGACTGTCGGGCGGCAAGCCGATCCTGATCACTCTTTCGGGCGGCAATCCTGCGATCCAGCCGTTGGGGGACCTGATCACCATGGGCAAGGCAGAAGGGTTTACCTTCGCGATTGAAACCCAAGGCAGCATCGCCAAGAACTGGTTTGCCGATCTCGATTTCCTGACAATCAGCCCCAAGCCGCCAAGTTCCTCGACAAGTTTCGATGCAAACGCGCTTGCGGCCTGTATTGATGCCGCGCAGGCCAATGGCATGCTGGATGGTCCGGCGATTACGCTGAAATTCCCGGTCCGTGACGAAACCGACCTGCTGTTTGCCGATTATGTGAGGAACCTTCACATTGGCATTCCGGTCTGCTTGCAGCCGGTGAATACCACCCCGGCCGAACCGCACCCGGATGGCGCAGAAGGTGTTGATATTGATGGCCTGACGGAACGTTATCGCTGGCTGGTTGATGAAGTCGCCAAGCGCAAATGGTTTGATGTCCGCGTTTTGCCGCAATGGCATGTACATGTCTGGGGCAATCTGCGCGGGGTTTGAACTGGATCGACAATCCTGAAAAGCGCCGAAAAGTTGCACTTTTAAATTTATAGTACCATATAAAATATATGCGACTGGCACCGATATCCATGGTGTCGGGGCAACAGGCGCTTTGTGATACAGCCATTCAAGGGCTCTCTTGGGGATTGAGCACACCCATTGGGAAAAGCGCCAAGTTAACCTGCCGGAAGAAGGCGGGCGGAATGTTTCTGCCCGACCCCGCGCCCGATAGGTGCAAATTCACAACAAAAACCAGATCAGCACCATCGGCGGTCATCTTCCGGATGCTCGAAGGAGCCGTGATTATGAGCATAACCCGCACAACCCATCGTACGGTGACGTTCTTTCATCCGTTCCACCTGCCCGGTCATCCCGGGCTGCTTTCGCCTGGCGAGTATGAAGTCGACACCAATGAAAAGCTTGATCCCGATGCCGCCATGCGCAGCTACATCAAGCTTGAATGCCACGTCCATCTCTGGGCAGAGGAGGATCAGGTTGACGGCAATGACGTCCTGACGGTCGCCCCACAGACGCTTGAAGCCGCACTTGCGCTTGATTCCGATCCCCTGCGCGAAGATGAACGCAACCGCATGATCAAATCCTTTGGCGGCAGGCCAACCGATAATGCTGCCGCCTGACAGGACACCATGTCCGTCTTATGGCAACGAGATCAGGGTGATCCCCCATCCCTGATCTTGCAAAATCTTGATGCCTTCAAACACCGGGGCGGCAATCAAAAACCAGCAGGCATCGCGCAGGGTCACAAGGAAAAGTGCAGGCCTAACTTTAATGGTTTCCGCATCGCGCCATTTCATCAGGTTGGGACCAAATCGCGGGACAGTTTGGCGATAATCCTCAAAAGACGCCCCGAACCGCTCGACCAGCATCGCCTCTTCATGGGCCACCACGCTTCGAAACACCAACCAGCACGCCAAGGCAAACAATCCCGCCATCATCAGGCTGCCCATCTGTGCCCCGGCGCCAAAGGCGCCGATGAAGCTAAAGACATAAAGCGGGTTGCGGCTGATCGAATATGGGCCAAGTGTCACGAGCGACGTCTTTTTACGCCCGCCAATATAAAGCGCACACCAGCCCCGCCCAAAGATACAGATCAGGATCGCCGTGAGCCCGATCGCCTCGATCCCCTCATGCCAGGCGGTACTGCGATCAAATCCCGCCCGCGCGCAACAAACCAGTGCGAAAAGCACAACAATCCCGATGCGAAGTGTTCGTTTGCGCCGGCGCTGGATGGTTTGCAAAGGATCAACCGACGGAATGTCGGTCGCAATACCTTCGGTCGCGTGGGTCGATAAAGTCTGATCGTGATGCATGGAAGCCCCCTTGGGTTAAGAGGACCTCATGATCCGCGATCACCCGGCCTTTGGCGTCCAATGCTGTTGATCCGGACCTTCTGTTGCGGGCTCGGACAGGTTGGCCGGTTTAAGGGCGGCTTGCCTTGCAGCTTCGCGCACCGCACTTGGGGTTTCACCCGTGATTTTCTTGAACGCCAGATTAAACGTCGATTTGGAGTTGAACCCAACACTCAACGCAATGTCCAAGATCGTCCGATCAGGCTCCAACACCAGAACAGATCGCGCTTCGGCCACGCGGGCAGCATTGACGAAATCAAAGAAGCTTTTGCCGACATGGTGGTTGAGTACATAGGAAAGCTGATTAGGCGTAATCCCGACCGCACGGGCAAGCTTTGGCAAGGACACCAGCGGATCAAGCAGGATATCCCCGCGCGTCTGAATATCATCAAGTCGCGCCAATGCACGGGTTACACCATCGGGGTCAAGCAACGGGCGCGGCGCCGTCGCATCGGTTGGCGCAACTGCCAGATCCGCTAGCGGCACGGCGCGCGTTTCCGGTGGCTGCACCGGGCTGTCTGGTGCCTTGGCGGCAACAAGCCCAGCTTCATCATCGACAATCCCGTCATCGGTATCATCGGCGGGCCAGTCAGCCATAACGAACAAGGCCGGTTGCGTCGCGATTTCATAGCTCATGGCAAACAGAACCAGCGCAAAGGCGATTTCGGTGCCAAACATTTCGGGATCATCGGGCAGATAAAGACCGACAATCTTGCCGACCGCGACCGTGATAAAGACAAAGGTCAAACCACCCAGAACCACGCCGATCCAGCGTTGTATCGCCTTGCGATCCGCGCCCAGCTGTTCTTCGGTCTTGTTCAGATAGCGGCATGAAATACGCCACAGCAACACAAGATAAATCGTGATCTGGATAAAGATAGCGCCCCAGCAAAAGCCTTCGGCCAACTCCCCGGTGGTATATTTCCCGGCCCATAGAACCTGCCCGCCACCGCCATGCGTCACGACCCAGGCGATCAGGTTAAACACCACCAGTAACAAGACAAAATGCCCCCACGGACGGCGGGATGGATTGCCGGAAATTTCACGGAAATACAGGTAAATCGCAGGCGCGATGGCAAAATTGACCGGCCCGAAAAACAGATTGAGAAAACCGCCCATGTCTTCTGGTACCAGCGGTTCGACAACATCTTCAATCAGGTTCAATGCAACCGCCGCAATAAACACCATCATCCAGCGGTTCGCCCCAAAGGCGCGCGCGCCCTCTGATCGCAGGATCAGACACAGGAACACCGCCTGCACCAATCCCACGGCAGCGACCATCGCACTTACATAATCCGTCCAACCGGTCATTCCGGCATGCTCCTGATATCATCAATCACTTTTGGCGGCCTCACCTTGCCCCGATCAAGCCGACTATATCGTTTCAATAGACACAATCGGACACTATCGGCGTCCGATTATGCACAGGCGGACGCAGCAACCCGCCATTTTTGCCAATCTGATCAGCAGATGAACCGGACCAGCATCATTGATTTCCGATCATGATGTAACACGATCCATGTCCGGATCGTCCAGATTGAAGGGCTGTCATAAAAAGTTCCATCATATTCGATTGACTATATCGAAT
Organism: Thalassospira sp.; assembly: GCF_002709775.1. Lineage (GTDB taxonomy): Bacteria > Pseudomonadota > Alphaproteobacteria > Rhodospirillales > Thalassospiraceae > Thalassospira. The sequence goes on along the minus strand of NZ_PAQR01000011.1, from coordinate 53,033 downwards.
TGATATATGATAGTCCGATATATATCGAATTGATACAGTTGCTTTGATAACTTCCCCCATCAAGGCGCGGTCAATTCGGGGGAAGCAACAAGGATAGACGACACAATGGACGTACGAACTTTATGTCTGGGTGCCCTGATGGGCGGCGAGGCAACTGGATATGAAATCCGCAAAATGTTTGAGGATGGCACGTTCAGCCATTTTCAAATCGCGTCCCTTGGCTCGATCTATCCGGCGCTGACCAAGCTGACCCAGGATGGTCTGGTGACCTTTGTCGAACATGAACAGGAAAACCGGCCGGACAAGAAGATTTATCAGCTGACGCAAGAAGGCCGTCGCACATTCCTGCGTACCCTTTTGCAAACCCGTCCGGCCGAAGATCGATACCGTTCTGATATCCTGTTCATGCTGACCTTTGCCGAGGAAATGCCGATCGAGCTGACCGAGGCCCTAATTGATGAATTTGCCGCCCGTCATGAAATGATGAGCATGCAGATCGATCCGGAAAACCCCGACAAGCCGGCCCCGCAGACATCCCATGGCCGCGACGAAGACGGCACACCAAAACCAGGCTGTTGCTTTGTCGCCGGGCTGGGTCAGGCCATGTGCGAAGCGACCTTGAAGTTTATTCGCGAAAACAAGCAAGGCCTGCTTGATGAATTAAGAAATCGCAAGGCCAACAAGTCGTAAGCGACTTTACCCTAGGCAGCACACAAGATTGCCCAGCCAGAAATACCAAGTGCCAGACGTGCCCAACCAAGAGCCACTGACGCATTCCGGCAACGGAAGATTTGAGGGAACAGAACAATGAATGCTTCACGCCTGATCGCCATTCTACTGGTCGTTGGGACCGTTATATGGATCGGCAGCGCCTATTTGACCGGCGATGATGCGCCTGTGCAAAGCGAACAAAGCGCACCCGCAAACCCGGCAAGCGAAAATGCGGCAACCAAACCACATGCCAGCGTGCGCACGATCACCAGCCGTGCAGTCGATCATGTGGATCACCTCCGCATTACCGGGCGGACCGAAGCGGTCATTTCTGTTGATATCCGTGCCGAAACCGAAGCGCGCGTAATTGAAATCGGCGCGATCAAGGGTCAGGCAGTCCAAAAGGGCGATCTGATTGCCCGCCTTGAAGTCGGGGACCGTCAGGCCCGCGTTGCTAAGGCGCGTGCCCTTGTCGCCCAGCGTGAACTCGAACATTCGGCAGCTGAAAGCCTGGCTGAGAAAAACTACCGCTCCAAAACCGGCGTTGCCGAGGCGCTTGCCCTTCTCGAAGAAGCCCGGGCCGACCTGACCATTGCCCGCACGGAACTCGGCAATACCGAAATCCGCGCGCCGTTTGATGGCATTGTCGAAGAACGCCCGGCCGAGGTCGGTGACCTTCTGTCCATCGGTGATCCGGTCGCGACCCTTATTCAGGGTGACCCGATGCTGGTGGTGGCCCAGGTGCCGGAACATTCAATCCGTGCGATTGATCTTGGCCAGCTTGCCAATGTCACCCTGTTTGATGGCAGCACCCATGACGGCATCGTGCGCTATACCGCGCGCGTTTCAGATAACGACACCCGCACCTTCCGGGTTGAGGTGGAGATCGATAATGCCGATCTGCGCATTCCCGATGGCATGACGGCCGAACTTGAAATTCCGGTCGGCACCAAGCGTGCTCATCTGGTGACGTCTTCTGTCCTGACATTGAATGACGCGGGCGAGCTTGGTGTTCGTTCGATCGTTGATGACAACAAGGTCGATTTCCTGCCGGTTGAACTTCAAGGCGGCACGCGTGAGCGCATCTGGATCGGCGGTCTGCCCGAAGAGTTCGAACTGATCGTGGTTGGCCATGACTGGGTCAAGGAAGGTGCGACAGTCGATGTTGTCCATCTTGAAACCGACAAGGACGGCCTGCCGATCATGCAGGATAGCGAAGCCCCCGGCGCTGTTCCCGGGGCTGAAGATACTGCCACCACCCTGTCGGAAAATGCCGCGCAGTAAGCGCGTATCATGAGGAGATGAAAAATGTCCCTGATTGATCACGCGCTTAATCGTTCGCGCACCGTCATTCTGGTTCTGGTCCTGCTACTTGTTACAGGTTGGGTTGGCTATAACACCATCCCCAAGGAAGCCGACCCGGATGTACAGATCCCGGTTCTGTACGTCACCATGCATCATGACGGGGTCTCGCCCGAAGATGCCGAACGCCTTCTTTTGCGCCCGATGGAACAGGAACTGCGTTCCATCGAAGGCGTGAAGGAAATGCGATCGCAAGCCTATCAGGACGGCGCATCGGTCACGCTTGAATTCTATTCGGATGTCGAGATTGACGAGGCACTGGCAGATGTTCGCGAACGGGTCGATATTGCCAAATCCGAACTGCCCGATGAAACCGACGACCCCGAAGTTCACGAGGTCAACCTGTCGCTGTTCCCGGTTCTGGTCGTGACCCTTTCGGGGGACGTGCCCGAACGTGCATTGCTGCGCATGGCGCGTGACCTGAAGGACGCGATTGAAGGCCTGCCTGCCGTGCTTGAAGCCAATCTCGCGGGCGAGCGTGAAGAACTGGTCGAATTCATTATCGACCCGATGAAGATAGAGGCCTATCGCCTTAATGGTGTCGACATCGTCACCCTGGTGCGCAACTCCAACGCGCTGGTCGCGGCTGGCGCGGTTGATACCGGCAGTGGCCGCTTTAACATCAAGGTTCCCGGCCTTTTTGAAAGCGTGAATGATATCCTTGATATGCCGCTTCTGGTCGATGGCGATTCCGTTATCCGCTTCCGCGATATCGGTGATGTCCGCCGGACCTTCAAGGATGCCGAAAGCTTTGCGCGCCTTAATGGTGAACCGGCAATTGCGATCGAGGTTTCCAAACGTGTTGGCGAAAACATCATCGAAGTTATCGATGCCATCAAGGCTACCACGGCCGAGGCCCAGCAAGCCTTCCCGCCCAACCTGACGATCAGCTATTCGCAGGACAAGTCATCTGACATCCGCACCATGCTGACCGATCTGCAAAACAGCGTGATCCTTGCGATCCTGCTGGTGATGGTGGTCGTCATCTGGTCGCTTGGCTGGCGGTCTGGCCTTTTGGTCGGCCTTGCCATTCCGGGTTCGTTCCTGACCGCGATCCTTGTGCTGTGGGCGCTGGGGATGACGGTGAATATCGTTGTTCTGTTCAGCCTTATTCTCGCAGTCGGGATGCTGGTTGATGGTGCGATTGTTGTCACCGAATATGCCGACCGCAAAATGATCGAAGGCCTGCATCGGAAGCAAGCCTACCCGCTTGCGGCCAAACGCATGGCGCTTCCGATCATTGCATCGACTGCTACCACGCTTGCCGCCTTCTTGCCGCTGGCCTTCTGGCCGGATGTGGTTGGCGAATTCATGAAGTTCCTGCCGATCACGGTGCTGTTCACCCTGACCGCATCGCTTGCCATGGCCCTGATCTTTGTGCCCACCGTGGGCGCATGGTTTGGTAAACCGGGCAGCCCGAACAATGAAAGCCTCGAAGCCATTGCAGCCGATCACGGCGATGACATCGAAAAGGTCAAAGGCGGCACCGGCGTTTATGTCCGGATGCTTAAAGCCTGTCTGCGGTTCTATTGGCTGATTGTGCCTGCGGCCTTTGTGGTTCTGATTTCTGTCTGGGCGGCATTTGGCCAACTTGGCAAGGGTGTCGAGTTCTTCCCGTCCGTCGAACCCGAAGTCGCCATTGTTCAGGTCCGTGCACGCGGTAACATGTCCTATTACCAGCAGGACACCCTGCTGCGCGAAGTTGAAAACCGCATTCTGGCCCTTGATACCCATCATGAAGGCGAGAACTGGTTTGATACCGTCTATGCCCGTTCCGGTTCCGGTGCAGGCGGCAACGAAGCCGCCGAAGACGTGATTGGTGTCGTTCAGCTTGAATATGCCGATTGGCAAACCCGCCCCAAGGCGAGTGAAATCGAAAAGCGCATTCTGGCCGATACCGCCGATCTGGCTGGTATCCAGATCGAGGTCCGTGCACAGGAAGCAGGCCCGCCGCAAGGCAAGGACATCCAGATCCAGCTGCGGTCCTTCTATCCGGAATTGCTTGATCAGACTGCGACCATGCTGATGACGGGCCTTCAGGGCATGGGCGGCCTTTACAACTTCGAAGACGGCAAATCGCCACCCGGTATTGACTGGGAATATAGCGTTGACCGGGCGCAGGCACTGAAATTCGGGGCCGATATCACCCAGATTGGCAATGTCGTCAAACTGGTGACCAACGGCATCAATTTCTCGACCTATCGCCCGGATGATTCGACCGAGGAGATCGATATTGTCGGACGTTACCCGGCAAAATATCGCTCGCTTGAGGAATTGCAAAACCTCAAAATCGTGACGGACAAGGGTTTGGTGCCGATGGCCAACTTTATCAAACGCACGCCCATGCCCAAGACCGGCACACTCCATCGCGTTGATAGCCGCCGCACCCTGACCGTCAAGGCCGACGTGCAGGAAGGTGTTCTGGTTGATACCAAGCTTGGTGAGGTCAAAGACTGGATGAGCACCCTTGAGATCGACCCGCGCATTTCGGTCGAATTCAAGGGTCAGGATGAAGAACAGAAAAAGTCGGCCGACTTCCTGAAAAACGCCTTCTCGGTGGCGCTGTTCATCATGTTCATCATTCTGGTCACCCAGTTCAACAGCATCTCAAGCTCGCTTCTGATCATGATCGCAATCATCATGTCGACGGCGGGCGTGTTCCTTGGATTGATGCTGACCGGGCAGGCCTTTTCAATTGTCATGAACGGGATCGGTATTGTCGCACTGGCCGGGATTGTCGTGAACAACAACATCGTTCTGATCGATACGTTCGACCGGCTCAAACACACCGCCAGCAGCATCGAAGCGGCCATCCTGCAAACCGGTGCACAGCGTCTGCGTCCGGTGATGCTGACCACGGTGACGACCATTCTGGGTCTGGTGCCGATGGTGCTGCAGATCAATATCGACTTTGCTGCGCGCGATGTGTCGGTTGGCGCACCTTCCACGCAATGGTGGGTGCAACTTTCGACCTCGATCGCGTTTGGTCTGGCCTTTGCCACCGCCCTAACGCTGGTCTTCACGCCCTGTGCGCTGATGGCGCATCACAAGCTGGGCGGGCTGATGCGAAAGATCCGGCCGCACCTTGCAAAGCCGTTCAGCTCAGGCCTGCCAAAAGGCCCGACGGATCAGACCAGCTAACCCTATAGCCGCGCGCTTTTTCCCCCGACCCCGCCGCGCGGTTACACCGGCCCCCTTCCCCGGGGGCCGGTGACTTTTTATCCCCGGCACAACACAGGATGAGCAAGCTGCGCTTGATACATCATTACTTCATAACTATATGATTTTATATTCATGGATGATCAGATCAGCATAGCGAATACACACTTTCCTAAGGATTTTAGAAGTATTTTAGCGTCATTCTTCACAACTGATTTCCGCCGGAATCAAAGGAACTGCATGGTATCGGCTCTCTGGCATAACGCGCGACCAAAGGTCTTTGGCATTGCCTGTGCGCTTGGCGCATTGATCTCTGATGGCGCGATGGCACAGAATAGCCCGGAAGATCAATCCTTTACCTGGGCGGTTCCCGCCTTTGCCCCGGCCTTTATCCATGAGCAAGGCCAGTTGACCGGCTATGCTGCCGATACCCAGAACTGGTTTGCCGCCCAGCTACCGCAATATCGTCACGACGTTCTTCATGTGCCGCTTGCCCGCCTTCTGGCCGAAATGAAAAACGGCGAAGGGGCTTTGCGCTGCTCGACAACGCTGATCCCGACCCCGGAGCGGCGCGAATATATCACCTTTGCCAAAACCATCCTGCTGCATCTGCCGATCTCGATTGTCATTCGGGCAGAGGATGAAGACCGCTTTACGCCTTATCTGAACAAGGAAGGCCATATTGAGCTGGACCGCCTTCTCGCAGACGAAAGCCTCTCAACGGCAGTGCGCATCGGTCGGGCCTATGGATCGCGCGTCGACGGTCATCTGAACCGGTTCCGCGACACCCATCAGGTCATGCAGGTTGCCGAAGACACCAAGTTCGTTCGGATGCTGGACCTCAAACGCATCGACTGGACGCTTTATTTCCCATCCGAAGCCGAATATTACCGCCGCACCCAAACGCCCGAGCTTGAAATCAAGGCCCTGCCGATTGCCGGCAACACCACCTTGCTTGAAGCCACAATTGGCTGCGCGAAAACGCCCGCCGGTCAAAAGGCAATTGCCGAAATCAACACCATCGTCGATGACAACCCGACCATGCCCTGGACGGAGTTTTATGCTAACTGGCTGGGCCCCAATGACCGTGAATGGTTCAATGCCGCGCGTGACCAATACATCCACGCCGAACATTTCGAAACCCGGCTGGAATACAGTCCTTCCACCGCGCAATAGTCAGAAACAGCAGCTGGTTTTCCCAAGCCAATCCAGTTTGAAATTACCCGCTGCGCACATTCCTCATAGTCCCCAATGCCTTAATCCGATTTCCCCAAATGCTGGGGGCTGCCATGCAGGCAAGACAGGTTGCCGAACATCAGTCCATCGGGTATCACCCCCGCGACCCAAATCCGGTGTTGTTTCAAAAGAACCGATTTGCCGCCTGATTTACCCAAAAACTCAAAGCCCGTTGCGCCAAACCTGAATGCCTGCATCTCGTTCAATACCAAAACTTTCTGTCAAAAATGCCATTGCTGCCGCGGTCACATTTGCGACCTCAATCATGCCATCGGTAATTTCTGCATCTGAAAAGACAGTCGCGCCGGGGCCTGCATCAAGTGCTACCACGCCCACACCAAAGCAAGACATCCTCTGGTTGCTCGACACGGTTCCGCCTGCGATCGAAATCAAAGATGGGAAGTTGTCCGGCTTTGGAATGACCAGCATCGAACATCTGATCAACCGCCTGCCGAACTACAGCATCCGTCTTGAAGTCAAACCGCGCGGTCGCGCATTCGCATCCATGCGAAGGGCTGGTGTCACGCAAAACCAAACTATTTGCATACCGGGCCTTTTGGAAACTGACCACCGCACGCAGGAGTTTGTGTTTAGCGACACAATTCTTTCCATGCTGCCAATTTCGGTGATTGTATCGGCCAAACGCGCCTCTGATTTCTCCCCCTTTATTGATGATGCCGGTGAAGTGTCCCTGACAGAACTTCTCAAGGAACAGGCATTTTCACCTGCCATCGAAGCAGGTCGGTCCTATGGCCGTCAAATTGATAAGGCGATCCGGACAAACGGCTTCGGGGCGCATATTCAAAAAACCCGCCAACATGCGGATTTCGCAAAGATGCTCGAACTTGGCAGGATCGACTGGTTTCTCGCATATCCCATCGAAGCGGGTTATCTATTTGGTAATAACGTGCACGATCACGATTTCACGTCGCTTCCAATTGCCGAGGTGCCCGACATTCTTCACGCCAAAGTTGCTTGTAGCGACACTAAAGCAGGTCGTGACATTATCGGAAAAATCAACACGATCGTGGCTGACATCTCACCGATTGAACTTGCTGAAAGCTATATGACGCATCTGACAACAACCGATGCTGAATACTTCCGCACCTTGATCGGCGAAACGCAATAAAAAAGCCGGCATATATGCCGGCTTTTCTTTTGATCTTTTGATCTGATGATCAGTTCTGATGGACGCGGTTCAATCCCTCTTCGGGATCGTCATCGGGTTCACCATCATCGTCTTCTTCATCTTCCTTGTCCTGACGCTGCTGGTTCTCAACCCCCATACGACGATAAGAACGATAGGACAGTGGGAAGGTGATAAAATAGATCGCGGCAATGGCCGAAAGGGTCAGCCACGGCGAGGACACCAGAAACGCCACCGATGCACCAAACGCCAACATCAACGGCAGCACCCATGCGCGCGGCACCTTGACCTTCTTGAAGCTGAATGTCGGCAGACGCGACACCATCAGGCCCGCAATGATCACACCATAGGGTGCGACGATATAGGGGCTATCAAAGATGCCTTCGCCAAACTGAAAGGTCAGAACAATCGGCCACATGGCAAGGGCGGCTGCCGCCGGGGCCGGAACCCCGGTAAAGAACCGGTAGGCCCATGTTGGCAGCTCAGGTTCGCCCAGCATCTGCGTATTGAAGCGCGCCAGACGCAGCATCATGCAAACCGCAAACAGAAGCGACAATGCCCAGCCAATGCCGCCAAATTCATGGAGCGACCAGAAATACAGCATCATGGCCGGTGCAACGCCAAAGCAGACAAAGTCGGACAAGCTGTCGAGTTCGCCGCCAAAGCGGCTGGATGCGTTGAGCATGCGGGCAAGGCGGCCATCAAGACCGTCAATGATCCCCGCAATCAGAATGGCGGCAACGGCGGCCTCCCAACGATCCTGCATCGCAAAGCGGATCGAGGTCAGACCGGCACACATCCCCATGATCGTCGCAACGTTCGGCACAAGTCGCGTCAGCGACATCGCCTTGAAACGACGGGGACGACGAACGGGATCGATGCCGCCTGCCATTATCGGATCTCCCCGGCTGCGGCGTCCTTGCCCTTGGCCGAGACATCAGCAAGGACGGTTTCACCGGCAATCGTCGTTTGCCCAACAATCACGTTGGGCGAGACACCTTCGGGCAGATACACATCCACGCGCGAGCCAAAGCGGATCAGACCGAAACGTTCACCCGCTTTCAGCTGCGAACCGGTACCGACATCACACAGAATACGGCGCGCAACCAGACCGGCGATCTGAACCACACCGAACTCGCGGCCTTCCTTGTCACGGACAAGAAGGATCTGGCGCTCGTTGTTTTCCGATGCCTTGTCGAGTTCGGCATTGACGAACTTGCCGGGTACATAGGCCTCGCCAACGATTTCGCCATTGACCGGGCAGCGGTTCACATGGACGTTGAACACATTCATGAAGATCGACACACGCGTACGCGGGGTCTTGTCGTCAAGTTCAAGTTCCTTGGGCAGCGGCGCTTGCGAAATCATGCAAACGCGGCCATCTGCCGGGGAAATCACCAGATTTTCATCGGTGGGCGTAATACGATCCGGGTCGCGGAAGAAATATGCGCACCAAAGTGTCAGGATCACGCCGATCCAGCCCAGCGGTTCCGCAATCAGGAACAAGCCCACAGTGATCGCTGCAAAGATCGCAACGAATTTCCAGCCTTCCGGATTGATCGGCACAAGAACGGATTTCAAAGTCTTAATTCCCTGGTTGCCATGGTTGGGCATATCAATTTGGTACCATTGGTACCGTGCGGGCGCTTTCCTACCATCTAGTGATGACAAAGGGCAACGCAACCCGCGTCAAACTGTTTGGCCCCAAACTTAAAAGGGGCAAAACACACTTACCATGTGCTTTGCCCCTCGCAAAGAAAAGTGATGCTTATTGCTGAATTTCTTCGTTCGGCAGTGCAAAAATCTGCCCCGGGTAAATCAGGTCAGGATCGCGGATCTGGTTGCGGTTCTGATGATAGATCACCCAGTATTTCAGGCCTTCGCCATACGTGCGACGCGCAATACGCCACAGGCTGTTGCCCGGCTGAACGACATAGCGTGAACCCGGCTCAAGAATCTGGTCCGGTCTTGCGCGTTCGAACGGAATTTCAACACGTGCGGTCACGGTACCAGCGCTATCAAGCTGATCGGCACGCATGGTGTAATTGCCCGGCTCGATCGGCTCGCCGATGGTCAGTGCCCAGTTGCCGTTTTCATCGGCCGGGGCGGTTCCGACATGCTTGTTATCAAGATAGATCCGAACGGTGTGGTCCAAATCCGCCTTGCCTGACATCGCAACGCGGCCTTCGGTGTCGTAATCGACAATATCAATCGACAGTCGCGGCAGGGTTGCATCCGGGGTATCGGTTTCTTCGGTTGCAGATGCGGCTTCTGGTGCCGGGCCCTGCATGACGGTTGCCGCGCCATTGCCTTCGGCCGGTACCTTAAGCGCGATCACAGGCTGCTTTTCGCTTTCCGGTGCGCTCTCAGCTGCCTCGGCAGTTTCGGTGGTGTCTTCGGATACCGGCGCAGCCTCTTCCTCAGGGATCAGGACAACGACCTTGTCTTCGGCCTTGGAAACAGTACCAGTGGCATCTTCGGCCTCAAGCGACAGTTCGCGATCGCCACTTGCCAGCGGCTTGTTGGGCAGAACAACCCATTCGCCGCGCTCATCAGCGGTGGCTTCGCCAATCACTTCGTCGCCTTCGCGGATACGGATCGTGCTGTTGGGCTCGGCGCGACCGGCGATCACGGCATTTCCATCCGGACCGATGCGCACGACATCAAAGCTTGGATTGGTAATTTCGGGTGCAGCGCTTTCCGGCTCGGATGCCGGTTCGCTTGGCGTCGTTTCAGTCGCAACTGCTGGCGCCTGGGTGACTGCCGGTGCGGTTTCTTCATCCGCACTCTTGGTCAGCATGTAGTTCAGCGCAATCGCTGCAATGATCAGTACAACGCCGACAATGACGAGGATATAGGGTCGCTTCACCGGAAATATCCTTGAACGATGTTTATGTTTTTAACGGTCGCGCTCAAGACACTGAAATTGTTTGCCATATTCCCCTCAAACAACTCGTCCGAGCACGTTAATTAGAAACTTGTACTACTTTCAGCGCGCAGTTTCCATAACGTAACGAACAAACGATACAGCGCAACCGTTAGGCAAAGATGAAGAGAATCAGTCTACTCGCCCCGAGTCAACCTTCGCCTCAAACGGCTCGGGCTGCCATTTCGGCACCGACATAGGCAAGAAGGGCCGCAATGATCAGTGGCAAGGCCAGCACGCCAACCTTGATCACACTGCCCAGAAGCACCGCCTGCGCAGGGTTATCACTTGGTAAATGCGTGGCCAACCTGACCGATGCCTGCCGCCCCGACACCACCAGCAGCAGTACCGCAAAGGCAAGACAGGAAGCCGGAACAATGATCATCGCACTGGCTGCTGCCGCCATCAGCGCACCGACAACACCAAGCCAGACCGCAACACGGTATTGCGGTGCTGCCTTTTCCGAAATCAGGGCGACGATCAACGCCACCGTCAGGGCGGCCTGCAAGACGACAAAATCACTTAACCCGAACAGGTAAACGATGATCCCCTGCCCCAAGGCCAGTGTCATCAAAACCGCAACCGGTCCCGGCTTTGCGAGATTGACAATATCAACCGCCGCATCTGCTTTGCTTGCCTTGGTCTTGGCCGTCTTGGTCTTTTTGCCTCTGGCCGGTTTGGCGGCCTCGTCATCATCTTCGGAGAAGTCCGGTCGCGTCACCCACAGGAAACAACCGCCAACAATCAGAAACGCCAGCCAGGCAATGATCTGGATCGCACCGGGATGGTATGAAAGCCCGCTGATTGGCGCAGCCAACACCAGCCAGGCGCCCAGCAACAGGATCACCCCGGCAACGCCAAGCGATATGCGTTCCGACAGTCGGGAAAAGTCCATAATCGCGCCGCAGATACCGCCAAGCACAAGCATCAAAAGGGCTGCCCCCACGCCACCGCGTGCAGTTTCGGGCAAACCGATGGCTGCCGGCACGGCAACCGCCACCGCCGGAATGATCGCGCCCAGCACAAGGCGGCGCGCAATCGCGCGTTCCAGCCCCAGCCACAAGGCCAGCATCAAAACAGCGGCAATGATGCCCGATATCACGATGGCAAGAATGAATGGACTATCGACAAACACGTTGGGCGGTCCTGCCTTCTTTTTATGGTTACGCTCAATACAGTTTCCTGCGTTAGGAACTACCCATCCCACAATCAGGTTCAGAACTTGTTAACCCTGCGATAAAAAGCGCGCGATCTTAGGGTTTCCAAGGTAGTGCGATCACTGCCACAGCCTGTTGGCAACAATACGGCCAAAGGCGATCAAATCAGGGCACGGGCATGTCACTTAAATTTCAGATGCTGCCATGCGGAAATTACTGCCACAGATGTGATTTGATCGGTTAAGGTCGCTTTCCGTACGGGACGATGCGCAAATCATGCGCCGTTCCGCTACCTGCGAAACAAGAAACACAAGGCAGGTCGCCATGACTAAAGTTAAATCAATCTGTGTCTTTTGCGGTGCGTCAGATGGCAAGGACCCGCGACACATGGAAAATGCCATCGCCTTTGGCAAGATGATGGCCGAACGCGGCATCACGCTGGTTTATGGCGGGGGTCGCATCGGTCTGATGGGGGCCGTGGCAGATGGCGTCATGCAAAATGGCGGAACCGTGGTGGGTATCATTCCGGCCCATCTTGATGATATCGAAGTCGGCCATACCGGCCTTTCCGAACTGATAGTTTGCAAATCCATGCATGAACGCAAGGTCGAGATGTTCCGGCGCTCGGACGCCTTTGTCACCCTTGCTGGCGGCCTTGGCAGCCTGGACGAGGCGTTTGAGGCCATGACGCTGCGCCAGCTTGGCATTCATGACAAGCCGATGGTGTTCCTCAATGCGCTTGGCTATTGGGACAAGTGCTTTGACATGATTGACGGCATCATTGAGGACGGCTTTGCCCGCCCAAGCCACAAGAACCTCTATACCGTTGCCAACACGCTTGATGAAATCTTTGAACAGCTTGCCGCCGAGCCGGCCCCGCGCTTTGACCCGCGCGAAAAACTGTTCTGATCAGAACATCACTCCGCATTCAAGCATCAAGACGCCGTCCGTTTCACATCGGGCGGCGTTTTTTTTGTTACAGCGTCGTCACCAATCGATGAATTTGCCCGTGATGTTCGTTTGAGCATCGCCTGAAAAGGCGCGGTTTTCTGCCGCGTTCGCCATCTTCTGAATATTCATATGAATGTCATGCTTCTGAAATCTTAGTGACAACGAAGCCGCGTATGATCGCTTCAATGTTCAAAACAACAAATTGAACGATCAAATGAATATTTCTGCGCGACAACGCGACATCATCGACATCCTGCGCCGCGACAGCTTTGTCTCCATCGACAAACTGGCAGAGCATTTTGACGTTACCCCGCAAACCGTGCGCCGCGACGTCAATATGTTAAGCGACGCCAATCTGGTGCGCCGTCGCCATGGTGGTGTTGAATATGCCGGTGAACCGGGCATGAACCTGTCCTATGACAGCCGCCAGGTCACCAATATCGCCGCCAAGCACGCCATATCCCTGCACGTCGCAAGCCTGATCCCCGACGGGGCATCGATCCTGATCGGGATTGGCAGCACGCTGGAACTGGTGGCGCTTAATCTTGTCGATCATCGCAACCTGACCGTGATTACCAACAACATGAATGCCGCGATGGCGCTGGGCAACAATACCGGCAACCGGATTGTCATTCCCGGCGGCACGCTGCGCCTGCCTGATCGCGATGTCATCAGTCCCGAGGCCGAGGCGATGTTTAACAAATACAAGGTCGATTTCGGCCTGTTTGGCGTCGGCGGGATCGAGCCGGACGGGACGTTGACCGATTTCGATCATCGCGAAGTATCCCTGCGCCAATCGATTGCGGGTAATTGCCGCAATTCCATCCTTGTTGCCGATCAATCGAAATTTGGCCGCCCCGCCCCGGCCAAGGGCGGACACATCACCGACCCGGACCTGATCGTGGTCGATGGCGTCCCGGGTGGCGTTTTCGATCCGTTGTTTGACCGCCAGGACGTTCGCGCACGTCTGCAAATTGCCAAAAGCGAAAATTACGAATGACTGACCAATCCCCCTTTATTCGCATCAATTCCGTGTCGCGCGTGTTTAACGGCGGCAATGGCGTGCATGACCTGTCACTCGACATTCCGCGCGGAAGCTTTGTTGTTCTGTTGGGCCCATCGGGCTGTGGCAAGTCGACGACCCTGCGTCTGATCGCCGGACTTGAAACCGCTGATCAGGGAAGCATCGCCATTGGTGGCAAGGACGTCACCAGTACCCCGCCGTCGAAACGCGGCCTGTCGATGGTGTTTCAGTCCTATGCTCTGTTCCCGCACTTGAGTGTGGCGGAAAACATCGTCTTTGGCCTGAAGGTCCGCAAAACCAAAAAGGACGAGATCAAGACCCGTCTTGAGGATGCGCTGCGCGTCACCGGCCTTGAAGGATATGAGGACCGCAAACCAGCCCAGCTTTCCGGCGGACAGCGCCAGCGTGTGGCATTGGCACGCGCGATTGTGGCCGGTCATCCGCTGTGCCTGATGGATGAGCCGTTATCGAACCTTGATGCCAAGCTGCGCCATGCGGTGCGCAAGGATATCCGTGATCTGCAACAGCGCCTTGGCATCACGGTTGTTTATGTCACCCACGATCAGACCGAAGCCATGAGCATGGCCGATATCGTCATTCTGATGAAGGATGGCCGGATCGAGCAGGTCGGTGATCCGGCGGATCTTTACCTTAAGCCCGCCACCGCCTTCGCCGCGGGCTTTGTCGGAAGCCCGCCCATGACGCTGATCCCGGCAAATGCCCTCCCGGCCGCGGTCATCCCCGAAGGATTTGCCGCCAACAACCTCACCTTTGGCATTCGCCCAGAAGATCTGGTCCTGAGCACCGATCCCAAAGCCATAAAAATCGGCATTCCTGCGACCGTCACAGGCAGTGAATTCCTAGGTGCGGAGACATTTGTTTTTGTTGCGATCCCGGGCACCGAGGGGGCCACCGCCCGTCTGCCCGGTCGCGTTGAAATTTCGCCCGGGACAAAAGTCTCGCTCAGTTGGGCTGGCGCTGCGGCCCACTGGTTTGATGGCGAAGGCGGTCATCGTCTGACACCGACGGTACCGGGCACATCAGCGCAAGATACCAAGATCACCTCTCAACCTGACACTGCAACTTCGACACTTTAACAGGGAACTTTTGTCCATGCGTAACATCGTAACCAGTGCTGCAATCGCAGCCGGACTGATGGCAACGGCGGCAAGCCCGGCCTTTGCCGCCACCGAGTTGACCATGTATTACCCGATCGCTGTTGGCGGCCCGCTGACCAACGTTATTGACGGCATGATCGAAGGTTTTGAGTCCGAAAACCCGGATGTCAAAGTCAACGCCATCTATGCCGGCAACTATGACGACACCCGTCTGCGTGCGGTTTCCGCCATCAAAAGCGGCGACCCGGCACAGCTTTCGGTCATGTTCTCGATCGACGTTTACGACCTGATCGAACAGGACCTGATTGTCCCGTTTGATGATGTTGTCAAAACCGCAGAAGACAAGGAATGGCTGAACGGCTTCTATCCGGCGCTGATGGCCAATGGTGATGTTGATGGCAAAACCTGGGGCATCCCGTTCCAGCGTTCGACCATTGTCATGTACTACAACAAGGACATGTTCCGCGCAGCCGGTCTTGATCCGGAAATGCCGCCGCAAACCTGGGAAGAACTGGTTTCCACCGGCAAGGCGCTTTCGAAAGACGGCAAATGGGGCCTGATGGTTCCGTCCACCGGTTACCCGTACTGGATGTTCCAGTGCTTTGCCATCCAGAACGGCAAGGAACTGATGAGCGGTGATGGCACCGAAACCTATTTCGACGATCCGGCCGTTGTCGAGGCACTGCAGTTCTGGCGCGACCTTGCAACCGAAGAAAAAATCATGCCGGAAGGCACCATTGAATGGGGCACCCTGCGCCAGGCCTTCGTTCAGGGTCAGACGGCCATGATGTGGCATTCGACCGGCAACCTTTCGGCTGTCAAACGAGAAGCACAGTTTGATTTCGGCGTTGCCATGCTGCCGAAACACAAACAGCCGGGCTCGCCGACCGGTGGTGGCAACTTCTATCTGTTCAAGGACTCAACCGATGAGCAGAAAGAAGCATCGCTGGCGCTGATCAAATACATGACCGCACCGGAACGTGCGGCAGAATGGTCGATTGCGACCGGTTATGTCGGCGTTACCCCGGCGGCTTACGAAACCGATGCGCTGAAATCCTATGTCGCGGACTTCCCGCCGGCACTGGTTGCGCGTGATCAGCTTGAAGTCTCGGTTGCCGAGTTCTCGACCTATGACACTGCACGTGTTCGCGAAGGTCTGAACAACGCCATCCAGGCGGCCCTGACCGGCGAGAAAACCCCGGAAGAGGCCCTTGGCGATGCCCAGGCCGAAGCCAACCGTCTTCTGCGGGCCTTCCACTAAGAACGCCCGATCTGCACGCCGAAGCGGGAACACCCCGCTTCGGCGCCTTTTCTTTGATGATTTTATTTATCCGTTTTGATCGCAGGACGTGCCGACCATGAACGAAATGGCCCGACTTCAAAAACGCAGGCTTGCGCTTTATGGCTGGATGCTGGCCGCACCGGCATTGGCACTCATGAGCCTGTTTGCCTTTTACCCGGCCATTGCGACTTTCTGGCACAGCCTGTTTACGCGCGGCACATCACGCCGCCCGTCGGTCTTTGCCGGGTTTGAAAATTATGGCGATCTGTTTGCCGACCCGACCTTTTGGACGGTAGCGACCAACAACCTGATTTATGCCGGGGTCACCATTCCGGTTTCGATTATCTTTGCGCTCGTCATGGCGCTTTGGGCCAACGCCCATATCCCGGCACGCTCGTTTGTGCGCAGTGCCTATTTCACCCCGACCATTTTGCCGATGATTGCCGCGGCCAATTTGTGGCTGTTTTTCTATACGCCCGACCTTGGCGTCATTGACCAGATCACCGGCTTTTTCGGCGCATCACCGACCAACTGGCTTGGTCAGCCGGAAACGGCACTTGCGTCCGTCATCATTGTGACGATCTGGAAAGAAGCCGGGTTCTTCATGATCTTTTATCTGGCCGCGCTTCAGACCATCCCGCCGGACCTTCGTGAAGCCGCCCGGATCGAGGGCGCTGGTCGCTGGACCTATACAAGGCGTGTGCTACTGCCACTTTTAATGCCTACCACGATCTTTGTCTTCGTCAATGCGATGATCAATTCGGTCAAACTGATCGACCATCTGTTCATCCTGACCAAAGGCGGGCCAAACAATGCGTCCAAGCTGATCCTTTATTGGATCTGGGAAATGGCATTTGCCTATTTCGACAGCCCGCATGCCGCCGCCATGACCATCCTTGTCTTACTCGCCCTTGGCCTTGTTGCCGTCGCGCAGTTCCGACTGGTTGAAAAACGGACCCACTACCGATGAACACAGACACCACCATTGCAAACACCAAACTCACCCTGCCCGATTTCGACAAGCTGCTTGATGCGATTGGTGCGTGGGTTCTGGCAATTGTCTGGATTTCACCATTGCTGTTTGCCGCCTGGGCGGCGTTACAGCCATCGGGCACGGCCCTTGGTCTGGATTTTTCCAACCCGTTGACGTTCGAGAACTTCACCTATGTCTGGGGGGCAGTGCCGTGGGGCGGGTATTTTGCCAATACCGTGATCCTCGTCACCCTGATCCTTGCGGGCCAGCTGGTGCTGTGTACCCTTGCCGGGTTCGCCTTTGCCCGGTTTGAATTCAAGGGCCGCGATACGGTCTTTATCCTTGTTCTGCTGCAGCTCTTTATCCTGCCGGAAGTCCTGATTGTCGAAAACTATGCCATCGTTTCCAAGCTTGGCCTGTTTGACACCGCCCTTGGCATCGGCCTGCCCTATATGGCCAGCGCGTTTGGCATTTTCCTGTTAAGGCAAGCATTCAAATCCGTCCCGGTCGAACTTGAAGAAGCCGCAAGGATTGAGGGATGCAGTTGGATGGGTGTTCTCTGGAAGGTTTATGTCCCTGCGGCCAAGCCGGTTTATCTGGCTTACGCGCTGGTCTCGATTGCCACGCACTGGAACAACTTCCTGTGGCCGTTGATTGTGACCAACTCGCCGGAAACCCGGCCGCTGACAGTCGGGTTGTCACTGTTTGGTGCGCCGGAAACCGGGGTAGATATCTCGGTCATCAGTGCTGCGACCATCATGACCATTGCCCCACTTCTGATCGCGTTCCTGATTTTTCAGCGGCAATTCATTCAGGCGTTCCTGCGAGCCGGTATTCGCTAGGCACCTGCCCCATGGTCGCTTCCGATCAAGGGTGTGTTCTCGATCTCTTTTCTTCACGGCGCGATTGCATCAGACTGGATCCTGCAACTGATCCCTGCAGGATGTATCTTCGCGCACCACGTGCGAAGAGCCACGCGATCTCCCCCGTACGTGGTGTGGCAGCAACATCTTGCGCCTTTCGGCGTCTTTCCCGAAGGGCTTTAACGCCCGGGCCTCCCACCCGGGCGTTTTCTTATGCCTATATGATGAATACCGGTCAGATGCGAATCCTCATTATTGAAATTAAAACTAATGCATTGACAATAAACAATTTTTAGATATCTGGTTGATGTAAATCAGGGTTTCACAACCCCGTTCTTGGTGTAGTACCCGGACCACCAAAATGGGAGAGACAAAATGAAATCCCGTCGTTTACTTACCAAAGCCCTTCTGTCGACCGTTGCGGCATGTGCCCTTGGCGGTGCGGCAATCGCGGCAGAACCAGCCGAACTTCGTGAAAGCGCGCTGGAATATTTTGAAGTCATTCCGTCGATGGTTCCGGCCATCGAAGGCAATGCCGTCACCCGTGAAAAGGTTGAGCTGGGCAAGATGCTGTTCTTTGAACCGCGCCTGTCTTCCAGTGCGATCATTTCGTGCAACACCTGCCACAACCTTGGCATGGGCGGGGATGACAACCTGGAAACCTCCATCGGGCATGGCTGGCAGAAAGGCCCGCGTAACGCTCCGACGGTTCTGAACGCCGTATTCAACGAAGCTCAGTTCTGGGACGGCCGTGCAGAAGACCTCAAGGCACAGGCCAAAGGCCCGGTTCAGGCCGGCGTTGAAATGGCCAGCACGCCAGAGCGTGTCGTGACGGTTCTGAAATCCATGCCGGAATATGTCGAACATTTCAAATCGGCATTCCCGGGCGAAGACGATCCGGTCACCTTTGACAATATGGCAAAGGCTATCGAGGCATTCGAGGCAACCCTGATCACCCCGGCATCCCGGTTTGACCAGTTCCTTGAAGGCAACGACACCATCATGACCGAAACCGAGATGACCGGTCTTGA
Source organism: Thalassospira sp. (assembly GCF_002709775.1). Classification (GTDB taxonomy): domain Bacteria; phylum Pseudomonadota; class Alphaproteobacteria; order Rhodospirillales; family Thalassospiraceae; genus Thalassospira. The sequence continues at coordinate 34,093 of NZ_PAQR01000011.1, read as the reverse complement.
ACTGTTCATCGATACCGGCTGCGCATCCTGCCACAACGGGGTCAATGTCGGCGGTACCGGTTACTATCCGTTCGGTGTTGTCGAACAGCCGGGCTCCGAAGTCCTGCCGCCAGATGACAAGGGCCGCTTTGCTGTCACCCAGACCGCAAGTGACGACTATGTCTTCCGTGCAGGTCCGCTGCGTAACATCGCACTCACCGCACCTTATTTCCATTCCGGCAAGGTCTGGGATCTGGAACAGGCGGTCGCGATCATGAGCAGCTCGCAGCTGGGTGCAGAACTGTCTGATGACGAAGTCAAGGCAATCCCCGCCTTCCTTCAGACCCTGACAGGTCAGGAACCGCAGGTCACCTACCCGATCCTGCCGGTCAGCTCCAAAGACACGCCAAAACCGGAAGCCATGATCGCCAACTGATCATAAGCCAAACCGAACTTGCGAAACCCCGCCAGACAAACATGGCGGGGGTTTTCTTTTCCCAATAGACCTCAAAGAAAAACCGGCCCCTGCAAAGCAGGGACCGGTTGGGTCGCACGCAAGCTAGGCTTGCCGGGGTCGGGGGAACTGTGTGCGACCATCTCAAAAATTCCAAAGGCACCTAGTGACCGCCACCACCACCCGCCATGGCGCGTGGTGGCTTGGCAAAGGGCAGCAACAGAAATGCAAAGACAAAGGCCGCTGCCATTGCCAAATAGACGTCATTAAATGAAATGATCGAGGCTTCGCGATTGACGATGCCGACGATGAATTTCATTGCCGCTGCATGCGGGTCCGGCAGGCCCATCTCGCTATAGCGCGCCGTGATGGTCGCCAGATAGTCCTTGAACGCGGTGCTGGCCGGGTTGATATGATCGGACAGGATCGAGAAATGATAATCGATCCGTTTATCAAGCAACGTATTGATCGCAGCCATACCAATCGCCCCGCCCAGATTACGCATCAGGTTATAAAGCCCGCTGGCGTTTTTGATCTTTTCCGGCGGCAAGGTGCCAAGGGCCAGATTGGTCACCGGCAACATGCAAAACATCAACGCCGCCCCACGCACGACCTGCGGCCAGATCAGCTCGTTAAAGGAAACCTCGCTGGTATTAAACCCGTGCATGGCAAGACCCGCGGCAAAAAGCGCAAGCCCGATGCCCAGCACCACGCGCGGCGGATATTTCGCTGTCATCTTCCCGGCAATCGGTGCCGACAGGAATTGGGTAATCCCTGTCACCGCCATGATCACGCCGATCTCAAGACTGTCATAGCCCCGCACGCGGCCTAGCATCAGCGGCATGACATAGACACTGCCATATAGCCCTACACCAAGCGTAAAGCTGAACACACAGCCCATGGTGAAGTTGCGATCAGCAAAGGATTTCAAATCCACAATCGGCTTGTCATAGGTAAACATCCGCCAGAAGAAATAGATCCCGGCAACAATGCATGTGATCGTGCCGTATATGATGGCGGTTTCATCAAACCAGTCATCCTTGGGACCCTCATCAAGGACATATTCCAGACTGCCCAAAAACACTGCCATCGACAAAAGCCCGCGCAGATCAAAGCCCTTGAGCAACCCAATATCACCACGGTCCACGCGCAGTGTCATGGCGACCACGGCCGCAATCATAAGGCCGGGAATAACATTGATCAGAAACAGCCAGTGCCAGGAGAGTGACTGGGTCAAAAACCCGCCAAGGGTCGGACCGATCGTCGGGGCCATGGTGGCGATCAACCCGGTCATGACCGAAGCTGCATTACGCTTTTCTGGCGGGAAGATGATGTAGGTCGTGGCAAAGACGGTCGGGATCATCGCCCCGCCCAAGAAACCTTGCATCGCGCGGAACCAGATCATGCTTTCAATCGACCATGCAAAGGCCGATGCCACCGACATCACCGTGAAGCCAAGCGCAGAAATCACGAACAGCCAGCGCGTTGACATCAGGCGCGACAGAAACCCCGATAGCGGGATCATCACCACTTCGGCAATCAGATAGCTCGTCTGGACCCAGCCGATTTCATCCGGGCTCGCCGACAGACCCGCCTGAATGTTTTCAAGCGAACTGGCAACGATCTGAATATCAAGGATCGCCAGAAACATGCCGACAACCATCGCCACCCAGCCGACAAACTGGGCGGTTTCCATCGGACGTGTTTCAGATTGGGTGTGCACTGCCGGGCTGGCGGTTGCCATCAGTTAAGCTCCGAAAGTTCCGCAGTCGGGACCACACCGCGGGCAAGGCCAACACCAGCAAGTTCTTCTTCGCCATTGGCATTGCGGGTATCGACATTGACCACCACCGACAAGCCCGGTCGCAATGCCTTGGCCCATTCGCTGTCATCAAGCTCGATCCGTACCGGTACACGCTGGGTGATTTTGGTAAAGTTGCCAGTCGCGTTTTCCGGTGGCAGCAGGCTGAACTGCGCGCCAGTAGCCGGGGCAAAACTTGCGATATGGCCGATAATCTCGGCATCCGGGAAGGCATCGACTTCAACCGCTACTTTCTGGCCCGGTGCCATATGGCTGATCTGGGTTTCCTTGAAGTTGGCAACAATATAAGTGCCCGGAAGCGGCACCAGAACCAGAAGCTGCTCGCCCGGCTGGACCAAGGCACCGGTCTGAACCGAACGGTTGCCGACCACACCATCAAACGGCGCATAAATGCGGGTATCATCAAGCGCCTGCTGCGCCAGATCACGGGCGGCTTCGGCCTGCCTTACGGCACGTTCGGCCTCGATCTTCTGAGCGCGCAAAACGCCAAGACGGCCTTTTTCGACGGCCAAAGTTGCATTGGCTGCGGCCACCTGTGCCTGAGCGGTCTGGCGATCGGCCTTGGCGTAATCAAACTTCTGACGGCTGGCCGCACCCTTTTTGACCAAATCGTCATAGCGTTTGAAATCATCACTGGCGCGTTCCAGTTCGACGCGTGCAATATCAACGTTGGCTGCTGCCTGTTTGATCGCTGCATCCTGAAGGGTGATCTGTTCTTCCATGGTGCCCACGGCAGACCGGCGCGCTTCAAGAGCTGCTTCGGCTTCGGCCAGTTCAAGGCGGAAATCCTCATCCTTGATGGTCAGAAGCAGATCGCCCTTGTGCACCGGCTGGTTTTCCGCCACCCGCAAATCACCAACATATCCCGATACCTTGGGCGATACGGCGACCTCATCGGCCTGCAGATAGGCGTTATCGGTACTTTCATGGTACTGACCTTCGGTCACCCAGTAGTACCCGTAATATCCACCGCCACCGATAATCGCTGCTGCGATCAGGGGCAGAATGATTTTCTTCACACTCATTGCCTGATTTTTCCTTTTGGTATTGATCAGTACCATTTATGAATTTATGGTACTAACCAGTACCAAACGTCAAGTCCGGAATCGGAAAACCCCTGTGTCAGACGCCAAGAAGATTGATCCCAGAACCCTGAAACGTCGCGAAGCCATGATCGAAGCCGCGCGCGAATTGTTTTGCGAACATGGGCTTGCGGGTACGACACTGGAAATGATCACGGCCGAGGCTGGTGGATCACGCCGCACGATTTACGAACTGTTTGGCAACAAGGATGGGGTGTTTGAGGCCGTCATTCGCGATTGCACGGGCCGAGTCACGTCAATGCTGGCCGATCTCGATCTGGCGCAAAAGCCGTTGCGCGATGCCCTGATCGAGTTTGGTGAAACCCTGATGACGATGCTGACAACATCCGACACCATCCGCTATTTGCGTCTTTATCTTTCGGAAGTGCCGCGTTTCCCGCATTTGGGGAAAGTTTTTTATGAAAGCGGCCTAATGACGGGTCGGCGGATCATTACCGACTATTTCGAAAACCAGATGGCTTTGGGCAATTTCCCAAAGGGCAATGCCGCCCAGGCCGCGGTATTTTTCACCAGCCTGCTTAAGGCCGATTACGATTTTCGTCAGATGACCTATGTTGGCTGGGAACCGCAGGCCAATGACCTGCACGAACATGTCATTGCTGCTGTTGATATGTTTTTACGGGGTTACGGGTTTGATCCCGCGAACATGACGTCCTGAATGGTTCTTCGTAAACTGCGGCAATGCGTTGGCACAAAACATGGTCCCCCGACCCCGTTTCCGCAGCATTGCCGAACCTGTTAATCAAACAGGGTCAACAACCGCCATGCGATCGGGGCGAGCATCGTAATGATCCCGACCCACATCATCACCACACCCCAATTACGATCACGATTGGTAAAGCCAAAACCAAGCAGGCAAAAACCAAACACGCAGGTGATCAGGACGATGATGTTTTCATTTGTCATGTTCATGACAGTTCCCCTTTGATGGAGTCCCGGTTACCGGAGTCTCCCCCTGTTCACCGGCATTACCATCACGATATCGCTTAACTGACCGTCCGGTCATTGATCCGGATCAGAAAAATCAATCGCGTGAAGCCGATAGAACGTTTTTTCGAACGTCTCGTCGAATTTGCCTAAACGATCAGGATTATTGATCTTTTTGGCAACAAAAATCGCCAGACCAGGCCACGGTAAGGCGCAGAATTCCGGGTTTCGTGCCCCTCATCACATTGTTGTATCCCAGCCCTCTTTGATTTTCCGGTGGCTTACTGTATGTTGCGCACTCCCGACGCGGCCAGGGCGCTCCCTCGCGCGCCGGAAGACAGAGATTTAACCATCTTGAATGGCAGCCGCGCTGTATATCGGCCGCGGCCAGCAAGGGAGTATTCTATGAGCAAGATTCAAGTTAAGAATCCGATCGTCGAACTTGACGGCGATGAGATGACCCGGATCATCTGGGACTTCATCAAAAACAAACTGATCCTGCCGTATCTCGACGTTGACCTGAAATACTACGATCTTTCGGTTCAGAAACGTGACGAGACCGACGACCAGATCACCATTGATGCGGCAAACGCCATCAAGGAACACCGCGTTGGTGTCAAATGCGCAACCATCACCCCCGATGAGCAGCGCGTCGAAGAATTTGATCTGAAAAAGATGTGGAAGTCGCCGAACGGCACCATCCGTAACATCATTGGCGGTACCGTTTTCCGTCAGCCGATCATCTGCTCGAACGTTCCGCGTCTGGTTCCGGGTTGGACCCAGCCGATCGTTATCGGCCGTCACGCATTTGGTGACCAGTACCGCGCGACCGACTTCAAGGTTCCGGGCGCAGGTAAACTGACCATCAAGTTCCAGCCGGCAGACGGTGGCGAAGCTATCGAGCACGAAGTCTTTGACTTCCCGTCCTCGGGCGTTGCCATGTCGATGTACAACCTTGATGACAGCATCAAGGGCTTCGCACGTGCTTGCATGAACTATGGTCTGTCGCTCGGTTGGCCGGTTTACCTGTCGACCAAGAACACCATCATGAAAGCCTATGACGGCCGCTTCAAGGACCTGTTCGAAGAAGTCTTCCAGACCGAATTCAAAGACAAGTTCGAAGCAGCTGGCATCACCTACGAACACCGCCTGATCGATGACATGGTTGCATGTGCGATGAAATGGAACGGTGGTTTCGTTTGGGCTTGTAAGAACTATGACGGCGACGTTCAGTCCGACACCGTTGCACAGGGCTTCGGCTCGCTCGGTCTGATGACCTCCGTTCTGATGACCCCGGATGGGCAGACCGTTGAAGCAGAAGCTGCACACGGCACCGTGACCCGTCACTATCGCCAGCACCAGCAGGGCAAAGAAACCTCGACCAACCCGATTGCGTCGATCTTTGCCTGGTCGCAGGGTCTTAAGTACCGTGGTGAGTTCGATGGTACCCCGGAAGTCGTCAAGTTTGCTGAAACCCTTGAAAAAGTTTGCGTCGACACCGTCGAAGCCGGCTTCATGACCAAGGATTTGGCACTCTTGATCGGCCCGAACCAGAAATGGCTGACCACCAACCAGTTCCTCGATAAACTGGACGAAGGTCTGAAAGCTGCAATGGCCTGATCCATCTGATCAGACTGGCAGTTTTGCCAACACGTAAAACCCCTGCCGGGCAACTGGCAGGGGTTTTCTTTTTCCTATCGGATCACTGACGCCTGGACAAAAAGAACCCCGCTGGCGGGGGACCAAGCGGGGTGTAAGTTGCTGCGGCCCAGGCTCAGGCCGCTGCGGTCAAAGCAGGATCAGCTGCTTTGAACTGGGACCTCTTAGGCGGCTATGTCTCCGGTGTCACCGGTGTCACCCGTATCGCCTGTATCTCCTTCATCACCTGTGCCAGCGGTATCACCGGTTTCTCCGGTATCGCCCGTGTCACCAGCATCGCCAGTTTCACCGGTGTCACCTGTACCGTCCGTCTCGCCAGCATCACCCGTTTCGCCCGTGCCACCGGTATCACCAGTGTCTCCAGCGTCACCCGTATCGCCGGTATCACCGGAATCCGGCTCACCATCGTCAGGCGTATCGCTGTCATCACCGGCGCCAGGACCCGTCAGGTCTTTCCAGCCTTTGGTTATGATGTCGCGCTCAACATCGGGATCGACATCCGGCCCGGTCGCCGCGCCAAAGACACGCTGGATACCCGGTGGAAGCGCGCCGGCAAGGCCCGGTGCGCTTGCAATACCAGGAGGTGCGCCTTTTTCACCGGCAACACCGCGCCCTGCGGCAGATGCCCCGCGCCCAACGCCCCCGGCCTGCATACCCAGACCCTTGGCGTTGGAGCGCGCTGCTGCACTATTTCCCGGCGCATCGGCACTGTTGCCTTTGCCACCGCCGTTACCACCGGCATTTCCACTATTGCCCGGACCATCCGGCCCGGAATTACCGTTGCCGCCACCGGGACCACCACCATTCCCGCCGCCGTTGCCACCGCCAGGACCGTCATTGCCATTGCCGTTGCCACCGGGACCGCCGCCATTGCCGCCACCGTTACCACCGCCATTTCCACCGCCGTTTCCATTACCGCCAGCGTTGCCGTTGCCACCACCGTTGCCGTTACCGCCGCCATTGCCGTTACCTTGGGCAAACGCGGTTTTGGACGTCAGGTCAACTTTGGAGACATCAAATGAAAGGGGCGTGACCACCAATGCAAAGGCGCCAAATCCGAGAATGCCTGCTGTGGCAATCCGGGTGCGCAGTGTTTTCTTTTCTGTGATCAACATTGTTTGCTCCACTTCCATGCAGTGAAATTCGCGTTCATTTGACAGGACAACGCATGGGCAGCGATTTTTCTTCCCATGACCCTGAAATTATTTTTCCCGACATTTTTTTGATCACCGAGGGAAGAAACAGCCACGCCCCGTCGTTATATGACCAATAAGACCAAAAATTTGCGCCTTCGATCATGGATGGGACGTTTGGTTTGGACATTGCTTTACGAAAAGAGCTTGCAGAACTTCTGCCACGCGCATTGCGGTTTGCGCGTTCGCTGACACGTGATGCTGTCGCGGCAGAGGATCTGGTGCAAACGGCCTATATAAAGGCCGTCGAGCGTATTGCTCAATTTGAACAGGGCACGCGCCTTGATAGCTGGCTCTATCGCATCATCCAGACGAGCTGGATTGATGAAAAGCGCCGCGATCAGCGTCAGGGCAATGTGATCTCGTTCGAAGATGCGCGCGAAACGGCCCTTCCCGGCCTGAAACATGGCGGGACGGATCGAATGTTCCTGCAGGCCGCTTTGGCTTCGCTTGCCGAAGAACAACGCGCCGCACTGACATTGGTCCTGATCGAAGGATACAGCTATCGCGAAGCCGGTGACATCCTTGGCGTGCCCGACGGCACCGTCATGAGCCGGGTCGCCAGAGCCAGAAAGACACTTGCCTCGCTCCATGATGACGACGGCAAAGCAACAGACAAAGACAGCATTCAAAGAGGTTCGTCATGAGCAAGGAACTGGAAGATCAGGACTACGTTTTGCTGTCTGCCTATATTGATGGCGAACTGGTCCCGACCGAATGTCGCGAACTTGAAGACCGGATCGCTAAATGCCCGGTCATGACGCGACAGTTCAACATCATGGCCGGTCAATCGGTTGTCCTGCGCAATCAGGCCGAACGCTTGCTGGCGGATCGTGTTTATCCGGAACTGGCCCAGGACATCGAAGATATCCTTGATCAGAAAAAGCCCGCTTCTCGCCACTTCGTTGAAAAAAGCGAGATTGAGGCACGCGGCCAAAGCCAGTCTGCGGCAAACAACAACAAGCCGATCTGGACCGGCATTGGCGCGGCGGCGGCTGTCCTTCTGGCATTTGTCGGTGGCAACTGGTTTAACGAAACGTCGCGCGACGCGGGCGTTGCTGACATTGCCGCGAACACGGCACCGTCGGCGTTTTATTCCCCTGTCAACAATCCGGTGCTGGATGAAGAAATCAGCATGACGCTTGAGAAAACGCTGAGCGGGGATATTCGTCATGTCTCGCTAGGCACTTCGCCCAATACCGATGGTGCGGTTGAAATCGAACCCTTGCGGACCTTCCGCCAGGGCGGCCTGTTCTGCCGGGAATATCACGTTACGTTTCCCGCTGATCGTACCGAAAGCGGCCCGGACGGTTTCTTTGGACGTGCGTGCCGTACCGAAGACGGCAAATGGGAAACGGTTTATCGCCTGATCCCGGGCATCGAGCTTCCAGCACTTGATGGCGAAAACGACACCACACCAAAACAAAAACTTTGAAATACACAGGCAGCGATGCGAGGCTCTTTGTCGCTGCCTGTTTTTGTATGTGCGACCAGAACAGTCGAGTGAGAGAACAAGGGCGAAAACGCCCGTTGATAAAAAGAATGAGCAGGATCAGACGAATGAGATTGCCAAGCTATCAGCGCCCGATGACGGCGCTTTTTTACGTTGTAAGCCTTTCATTGCTTGGGGCCTGCCAGACGCTCGATACAATCGGCCAATCTCTGAACAGCCTGAATGACGGTCTTGGCCAATATGCCGAGAAAACCGAAAATACCGGCCCGGCTCTTTCGACCGCAACCCTGCCCGACTTCGGCATTGGCGATGCCTTTGTCTATGACAACGGCCGGGCGATTTATGTCGAGGACATAAAGGGTGAGAACATCCTCTGGAACGGTGGTGGCGATTACCTTTTTGAAATGAGCCGCGATTTCACCGGCCCGATCCTTGACTGGTCCTACACCGATGATGAAGACCGCAAACGTTCCGGTTCGGCGATGGTCAAGGAGGGTGCTGGCACCATCTGGCCTCTTCAATATGGCACCCATGTCCGCATTTCAACGCGGTCAGCAAATGTTGATCCCGACACTGGCTCGGTCAACGAGTATGATCAGTGGCTAACCTGCATGGTTCCCGCAACAGAAACGGTCGAAGTTCCCGCCGGCACCTTTGACACCTTCGTGATCGAATGTTCGCGCTATTACAAACAATGGTGGATGCAAACGACCCGTTGGTGGTACGCGCCCGACATCGGCTTCTATGTCAAACGCGACCGTAAATGGAATTCGGGAAGCGATCACAGCGAAGAACTGATGACGTATGGTCCGGCCCCGGCAAAGATCGCCCAACCGGCACAGGATATCCTCGCCGAAACGGTGCAGCAGTCACTTGAAAACAACAATTCCGGCGACGCCCAAACCGCCACTTACGGTGCCCTAGAAATAGCGATCACGCCGCTCAAAACGGTTCAAACCGAAAAGGGCATTTGGTGTCGGACCTATCGTCAGGAACTGACAGCGCGCAACCGCACCAGCACACAAATCAAATCGGCCTGCCGGATGAATGATCGCTGGGTGATTGAAGACGAAGTTGCCGAGGCCGTTGAAGCCGAAACCAGTGGATCCTGACAACAGATCGTCATTTCAGGCAAAAGCCGCCTTTAAAATAGCAAAACGCCCTGACCAGCGACAATCAGGGCGTTTTGCATTTTCTGGTATCTAAAGTGCCTGATGTTACGACGCAGCCTTACGAACAAAAGTCCCGCGCTGATAGTCGTCAAAGGCCTGCATCAGTTCTTGCTTGCTGCTCATCACAAACGGTCCATAGCGCACCACCTGCTCGTGGATCGGGCGTGCGGCGATCACCAGCATCCGGCCTCCATCTGCCCCGCCTTTAAGCGTGACACCATCACCATCTTTCAAAATCGCCAGGTGATGGGTCGGGACATCCTTGCCACCAACAACCGCGTCACCGACAAAGACATAGACCACGGCCGTATGCCCCTCGGGCAGCGGAACGGTGACCTCTGCCCCGGCATCAAGCTTGGCATCGACAAAGACCGGGTCGGTCGAAATACCGTTGATCGGGCCGGTTGCCCCATGCATTGAACCGGCAAGAAGACGCAACTGCGCACCCTCAGCTGGCGAGATTTCCGGCAGTTCATCGGGCTCCATATTCTGGTAGCGCGGGTCGATCATCTTGTCCTTGGCGGGCAGATTGATCCAAAGCTGGAAGCCCTGCAAAAGACCGTTTTCCTGTTCAGGTGTTTCGGAATGTACGATCCCGCTTCCGGCCGTCATCCACTGACCGCCGCCCGAACGCAAAACGCCCTCATTGCCCATGCTGTCCTTATGGCGCATTGCACCTTCGACCATATAGGTCACGGTTTCAAACCCGCGATGGGGATGCTCGGGGAAGCCTGCGATATACTCATCCGGATTATCGGTCGAAAGTGAGTCAAGCATCAGGAACGGATCAAGCATATCAAGCTTCGGCGTCCCGATCGAACGGCGCAGCGACACACCCGCGCCATCGGACGTATCCATCGCGCGCAAGACCCGCTCAACAGCCCGTGCGTTTTTTACAGATTCAGACATTTCAAAATCTCCTGTGCCATCGGCAATCCTGCCAGACAAATTTTCATGACAGGCATGGTCGCACAAAACTGTCGCCGAACAAGGCCCAATCAGGCATCTGATTGTTTATCAGATGGCAACAAAAAAAAGGCAGCGCAGGAACCCTGCACTGCCTAGATCGCTTGAACGAGTGGCTGAAATCAGCCAGCAAGCTTTGCTGCAAGTTCTGCAACATGCTTGCCCTGGAACTTGGCGATGGCCAGTTCGTTGGCGGACGGCTGACGGGAACCGTCGCCACCGGCAAGGGTGGTCGCGCCATAAGGCGTACCGCCGGTGATTTCATCCATGTTGCTCAGTTCCGGGCAGCTATAGGGCACACCGGCGATGACCATGCCATGGTGCATCAGGGTGATATGGGTCGAGGTGATGGTGGTTTCCTGACCGCCATGCTGGGTCGCGGTGGATGCGAAAACAGAACCGACCTTGCCGATCAGTTTGCCTTCTGCCCACAGACCGCCGGTCTGATCGAGGAAGTTACGCATCTGGGATGCCATGTTGCCAAAGCGGGTCGGCACGCCAAAGATGATCGCATCGTAATCGGCCAGTTCAGCCGGGGTTGCGACCGGTGCGGCCTGATCAAGCTTGGCACCAGCGGACTTTGCGACGTCTTCGGGCATGATTTCCGGAACGCGTTTGACATCAACATGCGTGCCAGCAACACCGCGTGCGCCTTCTGCCACCGCGTTTGCCATCGTCTCGATATGTCCGTACATCGAATAGTAAAGAACCAGTACTTTTGCCACGTTGGCCTCCTTGGTGAATAAATTTTCGCCACATGATGGCGTCAGATTGTCCGTCTGAAAACGGCCAGCTTGGAAACAAACTGTTCGTGATCAGGACGAAACGCGATCAGAAAAGCCGTCAGGCGTCCGGATTACGCGCGAGGTATTGAACAACCTGATCGGGGAAATCGGTGAAGATGCCATCAATCCCGGCATCATCGAAAATCGCCTTGAGCGCGATCTGCATATCCCCCGCCCATTTCGGCAACTGATCGGCCCGAAGCGTATAGGGATGCACCTTCAATTGCGCCCGCTGGGCGGCGATCAGGGTCGGCGTCATGATCGCCGTGCCATTTTCGCTCAGTCCGCTGATCACCTGCGGCAACCACGGACCGATACCATCGACGACACGTGCCATCTCGACAACGCCTTCATCGGATTTCAGATAGTCGTAATCCGTGCCTTCCGGCGGGCCCCAGCGGTTTTCACCCAGAAGCTGCACCAGTTTGCCCTGATAATTGAGCTCTTCACGGATACGCTTGGTTTCCGCCCAGTCAAAGCACTGCACAAAAGCATTTGAATCCGGATTGTTATAGCCCCACTGCTCCATCACCGTGATGACGGTTTTGGCGATATCCTGCCCTTCAGCGTGGTGGAAAGCCGGGTCCTTGATTTCCGGATAGATGCCAACATCGCGCCCGGTGGAATGGTTCAGGCCCTGAACGAGTTTGATTTCCTCTTCAAGGGTCGGGATCTTGAACATCCCGAAATCGCCCGGGAAGCGATCTTCGTAGACCTGCTTGCCGGTATCGGCCTTGAACCGTTCGGTCACATTCAGGGTCTTGAGCTCAGCCAGCGTGAAATCAATCGCGTAATAACGCCCGTCTTCACGTTTGCGATCGGGGAATTTTTTGGCAACATCGGTGGTGGTATCGATATGGATGTCATGCAGGATGACCGGAACACCATCCTTGGACAGAACCACATCCTGTTCGATGTAATCCGCCCCCATGCCATAGGCCAAAGCCTTGGCCGGCAGGGTATGTTCGGGCAGATATCCCGACGCCCCCCGATGGGCGATCACCACCATTTCCTGATCAAGTGCCTGTGCATTGGCGGAATTCATCTCACCAGTCACAGGCATCATGGTTGCGGCGGCAAGTCCGCCAAACGCAAGCAGGGTCGACTTGATCAATTTGCTCATCTGCATCCCGGGTTTCCTTATCCAGTGTCCTTTTGTGATCAAGGACTATAGGCGGGGTTTGGTATTACAAAAACGCATCCCCGCGTCTTGCACGCAATCTTCATCAAACTGTTACCTAGGGTCAAAACGCCAGTCTAGCGGTTAAGTTCCCCGGTCATGCGATCCAGCCCGTCAAGGGTCAGGGGGAACATCCGCCCTTCCATCAGTTTGTGCATGATCTGGATCGATTGATGGTGCCGCCACCAGTTTTCCGGTTGCGGATTGATCCAGGCCGCATGTTCAAAATGATCAAGCAATCGCTGTATCCAGACAGCACCGGCTTCGGCATTCCAGTATTCCACAGCACCACCGGGATAGGTAATTTCATAGGGGCTCATTGTGGCATCGCCAACGATCACCAGCTTGTAATCCGCGCCATAGGTATTGATGACATCCCATGTCGAAACCTGATCATTCCAGCGCCGCGCATTGTCCTTCCACAACCCTTCATAGGGGCAGTTGTGGAAGTAGTAATATTCAAGGTGCTTGAACTCGGTTTTGACCGCTGAAAACAGTTCTTCACAGACCTTGATGTGATCATCCATTGATCCACCAATATCAAACAGCATCAACACCTTGACTGCGTTATGACGTTCCGGGCGCATCTGAACATCAAGCCAGCCCTGACGCGCGGTAGATGTAATGGTGCTCAGCAGATCAAGCTCGTCCGCCGCCCCGGTCCGCGCCCATTTGCGCAGGCGCCGGAGTGCCACCTTGATGTTGCGCGTGCCGATCTCGACACTGTCATCAAGGTTCTTGAATTCCCGCTTGTCCCAGACTTTGACCGCCCGACGATGCCGGGATTTATCCTGCCCGATCCGCACCCCTTCCGGGTTATAGCCATAAGCACCAAACGGCGATGTTCCGGCCGTGCCGATCCATTTATTGCCGCCCTGATGGCGACCCTTTTGTTCTTCAAGACGCTGCTTAAGCGTCTCCATCAGCTTTTCCCATCCGCCAAGAGCTTCGATCTCGGCCTTTTCTTCGTCACTCAGGAATTTCTCGGCAAGCTTGCGCAACCATTCGTCGGGGATTTCAGTCTGCTCGACCTCGTCCATCCCCTCTGTCAGGTCGATCACGCCTTTGAAATGCTCGGAAAATACGCGATCGAACTTATCAAGGTGGCGTTCATCCTTCACCAAGGCCGAACGCGCCAGATAATAGAAATCCTCAACCGAATAGCCTGCCAAGCCCTTCTCAACGGCCTCAAGCAAGGTCAAATATTCGCGCAAACTGACCGGAATGCGCGCATCTTTCAGCTTATAGAAAAAGCCAATAAACATCAGAACCTTCCCGCTCCAGCCAAACGCCCTGCCGCTACAGACAAAACCTTTACGGTATTTGACGGATTTCCATACAACCGAATAGTGGACAAAGACGCGTCCTTCGGGCACGTTGCGCGCGCAATAGCCGGACGATCCAGGCCCGGCGTAACAACAATAAATTCGCGAGCAGATTTTTGATGACTGATTTTCTCTATGGCTTTGTGATCATTGCCGTAATCATCCGCTTTGTGACGCTTGGCATTTCCAAACGCAATGAAGCGCGCCTGCGGGCGGCCGGTGCGACCGAACATGACAGCGCAACGACCAGGCTTCTGACCATTGCCCATATCGGCTTTTACCTTGCCTGCTTTGTCGAGGGTTTCTATCGCGCGGCCCCCATCGATACCGTCACCTATGTCGGGATCGGTTTGTGGGTTGTGTCGATTGTCGTGCTTGCCGGCGTGATTGCGACCTTGCGTGATCTGTGGACGATCAAACTGATCATCGCGCCCCATCACGAAATCCGCACCAGCGTCCTTTATAAAATCTGCAAGCATCCCAATTACTTCCTGAACATCGCCCCTGAATTGCTGGGCTTTGGCCTTGCCCTTCAGGCATGGGGCACATTGATCGTTGGTTTGCCGATCTATGCCGCCATCCTCTGGCGTCGCATCCGGGCCGAAGAAACCGCAATGAAGGCGACTTTCCCCGCCTATTAAAGCTGGAACTAGTGCCCTTCGCGCCGCGCCATGAAGGCAAGCCGTTCAAACAGATGTACGTCCTGCTCGTTCTTGAGCAACGCACCATGCATCGGCGGCACGGCCGTCTTGGCATCCTTGGCCCGAAGTGCTTCGGGTGGCAGGTCTTCGGCCATCAGAAGCTTCAACCAATCCAGAAGCTCGGAGGTTGATGGCTTTTTCTTGAGGCCCGAGACCTCGCGCATGTCATAGAAAAGGTTCAGTGCCTCGGCCACCAGACGTTTCTGGATGCCGGGGTAATGCACCTCGATGATTTCGGCCATGGTGTCCACATCCGGGAAGCGGATGTAATGGAAGAAACAGCGGCGCAGAAAGGCGTCGGGCAGTTCCTTTTCATTGTTTGATGTGATGATCACGATCGGGCGGTTGGTCGCCTTCACCGTCTGCTGCGTCTCATAGACAAAGAACTCCATGCGATCGAGTTCCTGAAGCAGGTCATTGGGGAACTCGATATCGGCCTTGTCGATCTCGTCAATCAGAAGAACCGGTGCTTCGCCGTCTGCCTCAAAGGCTTCCCAAAGCTTGCCCTTGACGATGTAGTTGCCGATGTCATGGACGCGCTCATCGCCCAGCTGACTATCCCGCAGACGCGACACCGCATCATATTCATAAAGTCCCTGCTGGGCACGCGTGGTCGATTTGATCGACCAGGTAATCAGTTTCTTGCCAAGTGATTTGGCTATTTCCTCGGCCAGAACGGTCTTGCCGGTGCCTGGCTCGCCTTTGACCAGAAGTGGACGCTGCAACGTGATCGCGGCATTGACCGCCACCATCAGATCTTCGGTTGCGACGTAATTTTCCGTACCCTGAAACTTCATTTTTGCCCTGCAACACAAGTTGACGTTTGCGTTAACTTAGGATGCATCAGGCACGACAGCAAGCACCGGTTTTCACACAACCGCCTCCCGCCACCGCCCCACCAAAGCAGCCTCACAAACTGGCGTCGACCATAAAACACCGACCTGAACGGGCCCTCCCGCTTCAATCCATTTCATGACTATTGGTCATTACAAAAATTTCACTTGTTCCGACCGAATGCCAAAACCGGGTTTAGCCAACACCTAAACATTGTAGTATTTTTGTAATTCAATAACTTATAAGATATGAAAAATAGAAAATCCGGAGGAAAAGGACCGGTCTCAAATGACCGAGAAATACCTTAATTGGGGAATTGCAAGGTATGCTCCTTAAAAACCACCAAATCATGTCTTCGCAGAACTTCGATGATGCGCGCGCATTTTGGGCAGAGATGATTCCGGGGGACACAATAAGCCTGCTTGGCAAAAAGCAGGAAATTGATGCCGAGATAAATGGGCTGACACTTGGTGATCTGAGCCTGGTTTACGCCAATTTTGGTGATTGTGACGTCCATATCCAGTCGAGTGAAAGTGAAAGCAACTCGCTTTATCTGCTCTTGCCAATGCATGGAACTGGACACTGCAAACATCTCGGTCAGGAATTCGAGCTCTCAACAGATCAGGGGCTTATTCGTGACATGCGACGTCCCCTTTCGGCGACCGAATTGCAGTTCGCGACACTCGGGGTCAGCATTCCAATCGACAAGCTTGAACGCCATTACCGGTTGATGGTTGAGAACACGGCCAGCCAGATCAAGCTGGACTTCGATTGCAGACTTGATCTCGGCTCCGAAGCCGGACGGCACTTGCGCAACACAATGACCTTCATTGCCAACTCCTTTGATGGCGTCATGGACGGCTCCGGCAATGCAAAAATTGTCGATCAGTTTCAAGACTTCCTGCTTACCAATACGCTGCTCTCGCTTCCCAATTTCAACGCCGACATTGACCGTCAACTGGCAAAAACCGTTGCTGTTCCTCATTATGTAAAACGGGCACGCGATTACATTCAGGCCCATGCGGATCAATCAATCACCATCGAAACGTTGGTTGAGCATGCAGGTTGCAGTTACCGAACCCTGCAAAGGGCCTTTGGCAATGTCTATGATATGGCCCCCATGACCTATCTGAAAACGGTCCGGCTTGAGCGCGCGCATGAAGATTTGATGAATGCATCGCACGGGGAAACCATCACCGATATTGCCACCCGCTGGGGCTTTACCCATCTGTCCCGGTTTGCCAAAAGTTATGTCAAACAGTATGGCGTTCTGCCATCTGAAACACTTCGCCACCGCGATTAGGCACAGTCTTTGCGGTCTTCAGAATTATCAGCTTCTGCGCAGCGCACTGGCGGGGCTTTCACCGTACCAGTCGCGATAGGACCGCGAAAAGTTGCTGACATGGGCAAAGCCGACGGCGGCGGCAACCTGTTTGACGCTCATCTCGCCCCGATGCAGCAATTCGCGTGCGTATCTCATACGTGCGCGACGAATGAACTCCGAACAACTTTTGCCGGTTGTCTGGCGAAACAGGCTGTTCAGCCGGTGTGACGTCATCTGGCTATCTGCAGCCAACTGCTCGACAGAGATTGCCGCACCCGGATCTTTTGACACCCGCGCGATCACAGTATCGACAACGGACTTTTCAAGCTCTGTCAGCGCCAAAGGCGCGCTGAATTCCTGGGTTTTCTGAGCGTGAAGGTCAATGACCTCGCCTAAAAAGAGGCTCGCCAAACCATCAAGCTTTAAAAGCCGCCCGGGCCCGCTAACATGGCTGGAAAACATGGCACTGACGATGCTGCGAATACGGTTGCTAACCGCGATGGGACGTATATCCACCACATCCTGACGATCGGATAAAAACGGTGTCAGACTTTCGGGGAACTCATCGCCAAAACGCTGTTTTAACGGCTTGAGGGGGATTGCCACTCCGACGTGGCGGATCAATTGATCTTCCGGCAGAAAATAACGCGTCCCGAAGGGATCGATCCGCTTGATCATGCCGACATCAGGCGTCATCTCATAACGCTTGCCGTGCGGGCATTCGATTTCAAGTTTCCCCATGACAGTCGCCGATCCGCCAAGCCATCCCGGCGGCAAGGAATTACGAACATCAAACAGGGAATTTTCGCGCACCCTGAGTTCGGCACGATGCAAAAGCATGCCATTGCCGAAATCAAGCCGCTCAACGCGTCCCTGCACCCCGGGAAGTTCAAACAGGTCGCCATCGGCAAGCCTGAGCTCGCCAATACTGGCTTCGTTGTTTTCATCCGAAAGCCTGCCAAACGCATCATCCGCGTTTTGCCCGGTCTCCTGCATGATCTGCTCGTTTCATAATTTCTTAGCGGCTTATTCTGAGCCATCGAATTAGATGACCAGAAGTCTTTTACCATAATGATCAGAATATCAACGCGTTGTCTGTGACGATGCGCACGATCAGCCAAGCCTTTTGTGCCATGGGTCTTATTCGGCAGTCAGGCACATCAATCGCGCCACCGGGGCATTTTGCCGGGCGACTTCGGCTTTCAAGCCATCGACATCCATCTCCTCGTCCTTGACGAACTCGATGAACATCATGTTGACGTTGTTAAACAGAAGTTCGCCGACCGCATCACAATCAACCTCGCGTCGGACGACCCCGCGTTTCTGAAGCGCGCGAATCAGATCGCAGACCTGTTTGGACAGGCGATGATCAAGGGCGGTGTAGCGTTTCGAAAACGGTGTTTCGGGCTGCGCAATCGACAGCGACATTGCCGTGCGCCACATCTCCTTGGAAAGATAGGTCAGCGAGTGATCGTAATATTTCCCGATCAGTTCCGATAAGGCTGGTGCAACTTCATCATGGTCGCGCGCGATGATGGCATCCCCTGCGGCAAGGACTTCCTCGACCTCCATCGAGACCGTGGCCATCAGCATATCGCCCTTGTTTTTGAAGTAGTTATAAAACGTCCCGACAGACACCCCCGCCATTTCGGCAATGTCTTCGATGCGCGCACTGTCATATCCGACCTTGCGAAACAGGGTCGTCGCCGCCTCGAGAATACGGCGGTTTTTGTCGGCTTTCTTTTGGGCGCGCAGTCCTGACATCGTCACTCCGGAAAAACTGAACGGGTTCAAAATTTACATTGACTCAAAAAATGAACGCGTTCAATATTTTTTCAACGGCGCCGAAACAGAGCACCGAAGAACCCAATTCAAGGGAGGCCTCAAATATGAAATCAGGGAGAGCCTATGTCTCGTCACGTCTCTACGGGGAAGACCCGCAACAAGTTTCTGAGTAGCACTGCGACCTTTATTCTGGGCGCGGTTGCCATGGCGCACAGCGCACAGGCAACCGAAGAGCTCAATGCGCTTGTCTGGTGCGACCATACCGATCCGGCCTTGATTGAGCCGTTCGAGGAAAAATACGACGTCAAAGTCAATCTCAAGGAATATGAAGGCACCGGTGCCGGTCTTTCGATCGTCGAGCAGTCCCGCCCGGGCGACTGGGATGTGTTCGTGATTGATGGCGTTGACGTGCATCGCGCCGTTGAAATGGGCGTTCTGGCCGAAATCCCGGCCGATGCCCTGCCGACGTCCGATATCTTCCCCGAAGTCGTGATGGCTGAGAACAACGTTGTTGATGGCAAGACCTATGCTGTCACCGAGAAGTTCGGCTACAACACCATTTCGTTTGACAAGACCAAGGTTGATCCCAAGGACATGGAAGACATGTCTGTGATCTGGTCGGACAAATATGCCGGTCGTATCGCGGTTTATGACTATTATCTGCCAGTGATCGGCCTTGTTGGTCTGGGCCTTGGCATTGATACGGCTGATCTTGGCGCGGACGATATGCCCGCGATCAAGGAAAAGCTGTTTGCGATGAAAAAGGCCTCCAAGCAGGTTGGCGAAGTTGTTTCATCCCAAACTGCCCTTGCCACCGGTGAAGTCGACATTCTGGTTGGCGGCGGTGAGTGGATCACGGCTGTGCTGTCGGAAGAAAAGCCGAACCTTGACTGGGTGATCCCGAAACAGGGCGGCCTTCGCTGGGCGCAGTCGATCGGGGTGATGAAGGATTCCCAAAAGCCTGATTTGGCCCTGAAATTCGTTCAATATATCCTGAGCCCCGAAGGTCAGGCGCGTCTTGCGACCTCTTCGTGCTATTGGGGGATGCCGGCCAACGCGAAAGCTGGTGCAAATCTGACTGATGCCCAGAAAGCAGCGCTTCGCTGGGATGATCAGGAAGGCTATCTCAAGAACTCGCAGCTTTACCCGATCCCGGATGCCGATCTCGATGCCGAGATGCAGGATGCCTGGGTCGAGATGCTCCAGCAGTAAGCAATCCCTTGTCTACTGCCACCTGCCGATGTCCCGCTTTTTGTGGGGCATCGGTTCCAAATTGCGATAAGCTTGCCAAAACGGCGCCCAATTTCCCAAGCGAATTATAAGCAACCAACGCCACCAGGTTGGTTTGCGAAAAGGATACCGTTATGGCCACTGCCAGCCTTGAAACACGCGAAAATCGCCGCGCATGGGGCTTTGTGACCCCGGCCCTGCTTTGGACCGTCGCGTTTTTCGTTATTCCCTTTATCGTCATGGCCGCGATCAGCCTTGCGACCCGCAAGGGGCGCGAGATCGTTATGGCGTGGAATTTCGACAATTACATCGAATTCTTTGAAAAGGCCCACTTGCTTAAGGGGCTTTTTGTCTCGCTTGAGATCACCTTTACCGTCACCCTGATTTCGGTGATCCTGGCCTACCCGCTCGCCTGGATCATTGCCGAACGTGTTCCCCAGAAATGGCAGCGTATGGCGCTGATCATGGCGATCCTGCCCTTCTGGACAAGCTATGTGGTGCGGTCCTATTCCTGGCTTTTGGTGCTGGCGCAAAACGGGGTGATCAACAATAGCCTGATCTATCTCGGCATCATTTCCGAACCGCTTGAGCTGGCCAGCACACGCACTGCCACCGTGATCGGGTTCGTGCACTTCTTTGTCATGCTTTTGACCCTGACCATCTATGCCAATCTGGTGCAGATGCCGCCGAACTATCGTCGTGCTGCCGCCGATCTTGGTGCCAATGGTTTTCAGGTGTTCTGGCATGTTGTGTTACCGCTAACATTGCCCGGGATCATGGTCGGAGCGTTCCTGACCTTTGTGCTGTGCATCGGTGATTACATTACTCCGCAGATCCTGGGTGGTAATAACGAGCTCGCCCTGCCGCAAGTCATCATGCTGCAACTGGGCCGCCGGGCCGATTTCCCGATGGCCACCACCCTTTCGATCATTCTGATGATCGTGGTGACACTGGCCTACATTGCCTGTGCCCGTTGGCTAAAGATGGAGAGGACATAACATGATCTCTTCACGCTTTTCCAAACTGCTGTCCTGGTCCTATCTGGCGGCACTTTATGCCTTCATCTTTTTGCCGGTCGCGGTTCTGGTGCTGTTTTCTTTTCAGGATGGCCGCCTGCCCGTACCGCCGTTTAATGGCGCGACCCTTAAATGGTATGGCGAGGTCTTTGCCGACAGCCGCCTGATGTCGGCTCTTGGCAATTCGCTGATGGTTGCCCTTGGCTCGGCCACGGTCGCCTGCGTGCTTGGTTTCTGTGCGGCCTATGGCTTGGCGCGCTTTGTCCTGCCGGCATCGCGCCTGCAGCGTGGCCTTCTGATTGCGCCGATGACGGTCAGTTACCTGATCATTGCGCTGGGTTTGCTGACGACCTTTAACTGGGTCGGTGTATCGCTTTCGCTTTGGACGGTCGGGATTGGTCATGTGGTAATCAATCTGCCGCTATGCTTTGCGATTATTTATGCCTCGATGGGCGATCATCAGAAAAACATCGAACGGGCTGCCCGCGATCTGGGTGCTGCCGAATGGCAGGTGATGACGCAGGTCTCCGCCCCGATGTTGATGCCCTCCATCCTGGCGGCCTTTTTCCTGTCGGTGACGTTTAGCTGGGATGAATTCATCATCGCTTTCCTGCTGTCGCGCTTTGACGTCACCCTGCCGGTTGAAATCTGGAGCATGTTGCGTTCGGGCCTGAACCCGAAAACCAACGCGGTCGGAAGCGTTGTCTTCCTTGTATCGGTTGCGCTGCTGCTTATTCTTGAATTGATTGTCTTTAGAAGGACGGCAAAGAAATGACCGCCCCTGTCTCCATTCGCAACGCCACCAAGACCTTTGGCGACTTCACCGCCCTTGACGATGTCAGCCTTGAAATCGCGGCTGGCGAATTCATCGTCCTTCTGGGCCCGTCGGGCTGTGGCAAGACCACCTTGTTATCGCTTCTGGGCGGCTTCCTGTCGCCAACAAGTGGCACGATTGAAATCGATGGCAAGGATATGGGCGACGTTGCCCCCGCCAAACGTCCGACCACCACGATGTTTCAGGATTATGCCCTATTCCCGCATATGACGCTCCGCGACAATGTCGCCTTTGGCCTTAAAATGCGCAAGGTCGGCAAGGCCGAACGCCATGCCAAGGCCGAAGAACTGCTTGATATGGTCGGGCTCAAGACTTCAGCGAACAAAAAACCGCATGAGCTTTCCGGTGGCCAGCGCCAACGCGTTGCCCTTGCCCGCGCACTTGCAGTTGAACCCGATGTTTTGTTGCTCGATGAACCACTCGGCGCGCTTGACCTCAAGCTTCGTCGTCAGATGCAGGATGAACTCAAAGCCATTCAAAAACGGGTCGGCACCACCTTTGTCCACGTCACACACGATCAGGAAGAAGCCATGGCGATTGCTGATCGGATCGTGGTGATGAATGCCGGCAAGATCGAAGATGTCGGAAGCCCTGAAAACATTTACATGAAGCCCAAAACGCTATTCTCGGCAAGCTTCATGGGCGAGGTCAATTTCATCCCCGGCACGCTCGAAAGTGCGACCGAAACAACACTTACCATCAAGACGCCGCTTGGCTCTGTCGAACTTCCGGCGTTTGACCACGCGGGCTTTACCCCCGATTCCCAGGTAACCCTTGCCATCCGCCCGGAACATTTCCGGGCCAGCACCGGCACCGGCCCGCGCGTCACGCTTGGCAAGGCCAAGGTTGAAGACGGATCGTTCTTTGGCACCCATCATCGTGCGCATCTGAACCCGCTTGATTATCCCGGCATGACGGTCACCGCCCACATGCCGCAATCAGCGATCATTGAACCGGGTGCGTGGGTTGAGCTGACCCTTGATCCGTCCTCCGTCGTGCTGTTGCCCGGCCATCCGCCCCACCCGATGCAAGAGAGTACCGCTTCATGAGTATGGATCGCGCCAAACCCGAAGACTGGTATAGCCTAAAAACCGTTGGCGATGACGTGACCTATATCGGGGAACCGTTTATCGAGGAATTTTACCGCTGCAACATCTGGCATGTGCGCGGGCGTGATGGTGACATGCTGGTTGATAGTGGCATGGGGGTTGTGTCGCTGACCGAGTGGGTACCGCTTGTCACCGAACGGTCCGTTCAGGCAGTTGCCAGCCACACCCATTTTGATCATATCGGTTGCCACCACGAATTTGAAAACCGGGTGTGTCATCGCTGCGAAGCCGATCTTCTTGCCGCACCGACGCGCAAGAACACGCTGGCCGATCCCTATGTGACGGATGAGATTTTCACAAAACTGCCACCACTTCCCTATGCCTCGACCACCTATGCGGTAAAGGCAGCACCGGCCACCCGGATTGTCGAGGATGGCGATGTGATTGATCTCGGTGATCGCCATTTCGAGGTCATTCACACACCGGGTCATTCGCCGGGTGGCATTGCGCTTTGGGAAAAGGCAACCGGCATCCTGTTTTCCGGAGACATTGTTTATGATGGACCTTTGATCGAAGACACTTATCATGCAAATGCAACCGACTATGTCCGATCGATGGAACGGCTTTATGATTTGCCGGTCCGGGTCGTGCATGGCGGGCATTTTGCCAGCTATGGCGGCGAACGCCATCGCGACATCATAAAAAGCTGGCTAGGGGCATGATCTGCCGATTCATGGCGTTCTGCGTCAGCCAGTTTATTCGTGGGTAGGAGGTTGTCCGCAGGAGACCCCGTGGTTTGCAAGGACAGCCGACGCACTCCATGGATAAACTGGCTAACGCCCGAAGGGTTTGGATAAAAACACTCCCTCCGATCCGCTGCCAGCTTGAAAAGGCATCAAGCCTTTGCTTCGCTGGCATCAAATCTGATTGAACGTTTTTATTCAAACAGAACACCATGAATCGGCAGATCATGCCCCTAAGCGAACGAACCTGAAACCGCGCCACCAGCGCCGGGGATAATGCTCCGGCCCGAACCACATAAATGATCAGGAAGGCTCCTATGGACAACGCAGGCAAATTTTACATCAACGGCAAGTGGGTTGATCCGATTTCATCGGAAAAGATGGATGTGATCAATCCGGCCACCGAAGAAGTCATCACCCAAATCACGCTGGCCAGCGAAGAAGATGTCGACCTTGCGGTCGCCGCAGCCAAGCGCGCATTTGAAAGCTACAGCCAGACCACGCTTGAACAGCGCCTTGGCTGGCTTGAAAACCTGCTTGCGATCTATAAGCGCCGCTATGGCGAAGTTGCCGATACCATCACCAAGGAACTCGGCGCACCTACCAGCATGTCGCATGAACAGCAGGCCGCGGCGGGCACTGCCCACCTCGAAGATTTCATCGTTGCGCTGAAAAAGCTCAAGACCGAGGAAACCCTTTATAACGGCGAGCATCTCTTACGCGAACCAATCGGGGTTTGTGGCCTGATCACGCCGTGGAACTGGCCGATCAACCAGATCGTGCTCAAGGTCGTGCCTGCCCTTGCCGTCGGTTGCACCTGTGTGCTCAAGCCATCCGAATTCACCCCGCTTAATGCCATGTTGTATGCCGAAATGATCCATGAGGTAGGCTTCCCGGCCGGTGTATTCAACATGGTTCAGGGTGCTGGCCCAGTTGCCGGCGCGACCCTGTCACGTCATCCGGACATCACCATGATGTCCTTTACCGGATCGACCCGGGCGGGCAAGGCGATCACCAAGGACGCCTCGGAAAACATCAAACGCGTTACGCTTGAGCTTGGCGGCAAGTCACCCAACATCGTGTTTGACGATGTCGATATCGAAGATCGCATTGCCTGGAGTGTGAATGCCGTCTTCAACAACTCCGGCCAGACCTGTGATGCGCCCACCCGCATGCTTGTGCAGCGTTCGATCTATGACGAGGCCGTCAAGGTCGCCAAACGCGTTGGTGAAGAGGCATCGGTGGGTGATCCGACCAAGGAAGGCGATCACATCGGCCCGCTGGTCAGCCACATCCAGTTTGACCGTGTCCAGACCCTTATTCAGGCTGGCATTGATGAAGGTGCCACCCTTCTGGTTGGTGGTGCGGGCAAGCCCGATGACACCAACGAGGGCTACTTTACCAAGCCGACGATCTTTGCCGATGTGAACAACAATATGCGCATCGCCCGCGAAGAAATCTTTGGCCCGGTGGTCTCGATGATCCCGTTTGACACCGAAGAAGAAGCCATAGCGATCGCCAATGACACGCCTTATGGCCTGGCGGCCTACGTCCAGACCCCGGACGCCGAAAAGGCCGACCGCGTTGCCCGCAAACTGCGTGCCGGTATGGTTCTTCTAAACGGCTCCTCCCCGCTCGCAGGCAGCCCGTTTGGCGGCTACAAACAATCGGGCAATGGCCGCGAAGGCGGCCTGTTCGGCCTCGAGGACTTCATGGAAATCAAGATGATCCATAAGCTTTAAGGCACTTGCATTATGACCTCTTGAGGCCCCGGAAATTTCCGGGGCCTTAATTGTTTGTTGGTCCATCACACCTACACTTGATCCACCGTCATCAATTCGTGACGACATAGGGCTGGCAATGATCGGTTTGGGGACTATAATCCCATCGTTAATCGATAAATCTAGGGTCAGAACCCATTAATTTGATTTGAATGGCAGACGTTGTATTTGTGAAGTCCAAGGAAAAGTCCGCTGGGCGGGCCGGTGTCCCGGCCAAGGGGTTTGACGCAGGAGGTTGCAAATACAACGTCTGTCCTTCGGATTCACCGGATTTGCACGGGCTACTTTGTCGCAAAGCCTTGAAAGATGAATATCTTCCGGCGACTTTGCTCCGCGTATCCGCACAAATCCGGTGAACCATTCAAAACAAATTAATGGGTTCTGACCCTAATATCCGGACGACGGATTGCGACTGGATTGGGAGACCTCCTATGAATGCAATGTCCTTTTCTGATATGGGGCTTGCGGCCTTGAAACGGTGTCAATATGACGCCGCAATCAACATGCTGCGCCAGGCACTTGGCGAAGATATGGATAACCTGGATGCCCGCTTCGGACTGGCGCGCGCCCTTCATGAAAAAGGTTCGATCATCGAAGCAATCGGCGAATACCGCACGGTGCTGCAATCTGATGGGGGTCATGAAGACTGCCTGCATCACATTGCACGCGCCCTGTTGCAAAATGGCGATGCGCGCGATGCACTGAACCATGTGGATATTGTCCTTCGCAACAAGCCGACCGATCCGGAATTGCTTGCGCTGCGCGGGCAGGCATTGATTGCGCTTGAACGTTATGACGCGGCCCTTTCATCGCTGCAATCGGCGGCACATCACAATCCCGGCTCGGAAACCCTTCATCGCCTGATCGCCAAGTGCCATCGCGCCAATGAGGATTTCGAAAGCGAACGGCGCGCGGTCGAGCAACTTCTTCGCATCAACCCGTCGTCGCTCAGCGCATCAAATGATCTTGGTGTCATCAACTTGCGGGAAGGCCACCTGATCGCAGCGTTCGAGGCGTTTGAACAAATCCTTTCGCAGGACGCTGATCATCCGCAGGCGACATTGAACCGCGCCATTGCCCTGACCGTCATGGGCGGAATGGATCATGATGCGATCTGGAACCGGGTGATGGAGGTCTGCGACGGGATTGAGGATCTTGAAGATATCCGAAACGCTGCCGATCAATTGGCAAAGCTTCCGGACACTGCCCGCAAAGGCACGGCCGAGGCCGATACCCTAATCAACATGGCAGCCGTTGAAGAGATCGATATCTGATCTGAGACGGGTACTTTTCCGTCCCCTTCCAACAACGTTCCCGCCGTCAAAAAGGTCCCAGCGGGAACCGCATGCCATCGCCGGCGTTTAATCATATGATGTGCTTTGCGTTTTCCCTGATCCGGATCACGCGACACTGTCTGATCTGCCTTTGGTTCAAAAAGGGATCCTTGCATCATGGTTCAACGCCTGATCCGCGTTTGGGAATTTCTGGCCTATAGCCTGTGGCTGTCGCCACTGCTTTTTGCAGTGGGCGGGGCGGCGATTGCGGTTGGCGTGATGGCCCTGCCACAGGACTGGTTGCGCGATATCCTGCCCGAGATTTTGCCAGGCTTTAGCGATATCGACACGGTGCGCAGCCTGCTTGAAACCTTGTTGGCCACCCTTGTCACCATGACGACCTTTGCGCTGTCGATCACGATGGTGGTGCTGACCCTGGCGGCCGGGTCGCTTGGCCCGCGCATGATCCGCAACTTTATGGGTGATAACAAAACCCAGAACGCGCTTGGCATCTTTGTCGGCAGCATCCTGTTTCTGATTACATCCCTTGTGATGATGGGCAGCACCCCGGGAAGCGCGCCGGTGCCACATCTTGCCACCACGGTCGGGATTGCGCTGTTTGTCATCAGCGTTTTTGTCCTGATCCTGTTTGTCCATCACTTGGGCCGGTCCATCGTTGCCGATGAAGTTATTCAGCGTGTTGGCAAGAACCTTGAAGAAACCATTCAGTCAGCCTGCACCACCCTGTCTGAGCCAATCAAGGCAGCAGAAAAGGCCCAGTCACGCCTGCCCGATCCTCAAGACATCGCGGGAGACCAAGCCATCTGCATCGGATCGTCTGGTTATGTGCAGGGCATCGATTATGAAAAAATCTGCGAGATCGCCAAGGAAACCGATACCCGCATCTCGCTGGTGATCCGGGCCGGTCAACATGTGCTGGCAGGCGATATCGTTGGGCAGATTGATCCAGCCAAGGACGGCACTTCGACCAAGAATATCGACCAATGCCATGCCAACATTCTCGATGCCATCATGATTGGCACACACCGGACCGCGATGCTTGATGTAGAGTTTGCGCTCCGCCAATTGGTCGAGGTCGCCTTGCGTGCGCTTTCGCCTGGGATCAATGACCCGTTTACAGCCATTGCTGCGGTTTATCGCCTTGGCCGTGCGCTGCCGCACGCCATGCAGTTCCGCTATCCGGTCGGCATCTGGATTGATGGTAGCGATGAGGTCCGCCTCAAAGCCCTTCTTTCCGATTTCGACGGCATGTTGGGTGCGGCTTATGACCAGATCAGACAATCAGCCGCCAGAAAACCCGATGTCTTGCTGCCGATGGCCGAGGTTCTCGAAAGCCTGATGCGGCTCGCCCATACCGACCAGCAACGCGACACCCTGCGCACCCATGCCCGCATGATCGCCAGTACGGCTGAGCGCAACGTCCCCGAAGAAAACGACCGCAAGGCCGTACTCAAGGCAGCAACCCGGGTGCTGCATCATCAGGAGCCGGTGAACAATCGCGGCGGCGAAAAAGACGCCTGAACCGCAAGAATGGTCAGGCAATCCTTTTCTATTCCGGGCAAACTGATGGCATCAAGTCTGCAACCACACCGTTGAAAAGCGATCCCGATGCCTGAAAGCCCGCAAGATCACCTGCAAAACCGGTTTGCCCGCGTCATCGCCCATATCGATGAAAATGCGGAGCGACCATTGGGCTTGGCGGAACTAGCCGGGATTGCAGCCTATTCGCCCTTTCATTTCCATCGTCAGTTCGCCGCCCTGTTTGACATTTCGGCCACAAAGTATGTCCGGCTGGTCCGCATGCGTCGTGCCGCGCACAGCCTTTTGTTTCGTAAAGACATTCCGGTCACGGATATCGCCTTTGACGCCGGGTTCGAGAACGCGGAATCCTTTTCGCGCGCCTTTCGCAAACTCCATGATCAAAGCCCGTCAGACTTTCGCAGCCATCCCGATTGGGACAACTGGCAAGCGCCCTACGCCAAACTCCAGCAGGTTCGGAGGGACACCATGACCAACGAAGTAACGAGCTCGGTCACCATCATCGATTTCCCGGAAACCCGAACCGCCTGCATGGACCATATCGGCCCGCCAGCCCGGATTGGTGAAACCATTCAGCGCTTTATTGCCTGGCGCAAAATCCATCATCTGCACCCGTCAAAACATGCCACCTTCAATATCGTCTGGTGTAATCCCGACGATACCCCGCCCGACGCATTCCGCATGGGCCTTGCCGTGGTCACCGATCAGGAATTGTCCGAGGAAGACAAACACAAAGGGCTTTATGCGCAAACTCTACCCGCCGGACGCTACGCCAAACTGCGCCATGTCGGCAGCGATCAGACACTGGGCGACAGCGCGCTTGCACTCTATCGCGACTGGCTGCCACAGAGCGGGGAAACGCCGGGCGACTTCCCGCTGATCTTCCAGCGGATCGCGTTTTATCCTGATGTCGCGGAACATGAAGCGATTACGGATATCCTGCTACCGCTGGCCTGACCATTAATCCTCAGACAAAACAAAAGGGCCCCGATTGGGGCCCTTTTTATTCGTCATACTTTTGTGGCTGGGATCGCTTAGCCTGCGATATGTGCCTCGATCGCGGCCAGTGCGGCGTCAGCTTGGGACGGATCGGAACCGCCACCCTGTGCCATGTCCGGACGGCCACCGCCGCCCTTGCCGCCGAGTTTCTCAACACCGATGCGGACAAGATCAACAGCACTATATGTGTCTTTGAGGTCTTCGGTCAGGCCGACAACGATGGAAGCCTTGCCACCGTCGCCCGAAACGAGGGCAACAATCCCGGAGCCCATCTGTTCGCGGAGCTCGTCGACCATGCCTTTGAGTTCCTTGGCCGGAATACCGTCAAGCGAACGCAGCGCGATTTTGACACCGTTGACTTCCTTAAACGCATCACCGCCCGATGCCGCGCCCGAGCCAGCAGTTGCCAGCTTCTTACGCAGATCGGACACTTCGCGTTCCAGACGACGGCGTTCTTCCTGCAGCGCCTTGACGCGTGCCGGGACGTCTTCCGGGACGGCTTTAAGGTCAGATGCAACCGCCGTCAGAACGTTTTCGCGTGCTGACATGTATTTGGCAGCATCGGCACCAGTCAGTGCTTCGATACGGCGGACACCGCTTGAAACAGCACCTTCAGACACGATCTTGAACATGCCGATATCACCGGTGCGCTTCACATGCGTACCGCCGCAAAGTTCGAGCGAATAGGCATGTTCGTTGGCAACCGGCAGGCCCATCGACACAACGCGGACTTCATCGCCGTATTTCTCGCCGAACAGGGCCATCGCGCCGAGCTCAATCGCCTCGTCCGGAGTCATCAGACGGGTGGTGACTTCGCTGTTTTCGCGGATCAGGCTGTTAACGTCGGCTTCGATCACCGCGGCTTCCTCGGCCGTAACGGCTTTGGGGTGCGAGATATCAAAGCGCAGACGATCAGCCGCCACCAGCGAGCCCTTCTGGGTCACGTGATCACCAAGATGCTTGCGCAGAACCGCATGCAAAAGGTGGGTCGCCGAGTGGTTGGCACGAAGCGATGAACGGCGGCTATGATCAACGCGGAATTCCGCAGCGTCGCCAACCTTGACCTCGCCCTCGGTCACCTTGCCGAGATGCACATGCAAAGCACCCAGCTTTTTCTGGGTGTCGGTGATTTCAATGATCGCACCGTTTTCGGTTTTGATCACACCGGCATCGCCCTGCTGACCGCCAGACTCGCCAAAGAAAGTCGTCTGGTTGGCAAGAACAGCAACCTCGTCACCCTTCGACGCGGTTTTGACTTCGGCACCGTCCTTGATGAGTGCTGTTACCACACCTTCGGCACTTTCGGTTTCGTAGCCAAGGAATTCGGTCGCGCCATCACGGTCATTGATGTCAAACCAGACTTCCTCGGTCGCCGCTTCGCCCGAACCGGACCATGCNGCNCGTGCCTTGGCTTTCTGTTCTTCCATNGCNGANGNGAAACCGTCTTCATCAATGCCGATNTTNCGNNCNTTNAGCGCATCGGCGGTCAGATCAAGCGGGAAGCCATAGGTGTCNTAAAGCTTGAANGCNACATCACCCGAAAGGGTCGCNCCNTCGCCCATGCCATCNGTCGCGTCATCAAGCATCTTGAGACCGCGATCNAGCATGGTTTTAAAGCCCTGCTCTTCGAGCTTGAGNGTTTCTTCGATCANTGCCTGTGCACGNACCAGNTCCGGGAAGGCANNGCCCATNTTGCGGACCAGNGNCGGGACCANTTCATACATCACCGGNTCCTGGGTNCCGATCATGTGCAGNTGNCGCATCGCGCGNCGCATGATACGGCGCAGAACGTTNCCGCGACCGGCATTGGACGGCAGAACGCCATCNGCAATCAGGAAGCTGGTNGAACGCAGATGGTCGGCNACCACGCGGTGNGACACATTATGCGGNCCATCCGGATCGGTATTGGTGGCGTCNGCCGATGCTTCGATCAGCGCGCGCATCAAATCGATGTCATAGTTGTCGTGTTTGCCCTGCAGGACNGCNGCAATGCGTTCCAGACCCATGCCGGTATCNATNGACGGCTTTGGCAGNTCNACNCGNTCNCCATTTGCCATCTGCTCGTACTGCATNAAGACGAGGTTCCAGATTTCAATGAAACGGTCNCCGTCTTCTTCCGGGCTNCCCGGAGGNCCACCCCAGATGTGATCGCCATGGTCAAAGAAGATTTCCGAGCACGGNCCACACGGNCCNGTATCACCCATCGACCAGAAGTTATCNGAGGTCGGNATNCGGATGATNCGNTCATCGGTCAGACCGGCGATCTTTTTCCAAAGANCATGTGCCTCGTCATCGGTGTGATAGACCGTGACCAGAAGCTTGTCGGCNGGAAGACCGTATTCCTTGGTGATCAGGTTCCAGGCAAACTCAATCGCGTTTTCCTTGAAATAGTCGCCAAACGAGAAGTTNCCGAGCATTTCAAAGAAGGTGTGATGGCGTGCGGTATGACCGACATTTTCAAGGTCGTTATGCTTGCCCCCGGCGCGCACGCATTTCTGCGAGGTCGCGGCACGCGAATAATCGCGGTGTTCCTGACCGGTGAAAACGTTCTTGAACTGAACCATCCCGGCGTTGGTGAACATCAGGGTAGGGTCATTGCGCGGCACCAGCGGGCTGGAGGAAACGACTTCGTGGCCGTTCTTGCGGAAGAACTCCAGAAACGTGGTGCGGATATCGTTAACGGTCTGCATATCTCTCCAACCCGGAAAACGCGGAACAACTGCGTCCGCCATGCTGGCGAACGGACTGCCCTATTTAGCGGCTCGGCCCTGCCCTGTCCAGTCAGGCGAAAGGAGTCCGGGGCATTTGCCGCAAGTTTTCCAGAAATTGGCGATCAGATGGCTTTTAAACTGCTTTTGCCGACCCGAAATTCACCACCCTCAAGGCAGAAATGTGAATCGGTCGCGGTTCATTGCCGCAACAAACCCGGCCGGTTCAAACCCAAGCCCCAGCAGCAGTTTGCGCGATGCGGTGTTTTCGGGATGGGCAAAGGCCGTTAACTCCTTGATTGGCGTCATGTCACGCGCATGTTCAAGTGCGGCCATCGCCAGTTCCCGACCAAATCCCTGACCCCACGCCGCCGGGGCCAGGTAATAGCCAAGTTCCGGTCCCCAGCCGGGGTCAAACGGGTCGGTATAAAGTCCGCCCCAGCCGATGATACGGCCCGTCTTGCGCAGCCGCACAACCCATGGTGCAAAACCGTCGCGGCGCCGGAACCATTCATGCACCAATACACGCTTGCGACAGGCCGCAAAGCTTTCATCGCACTGGGTGAAGCGCATGGCTGTACTGTCACCAAGGAAGGCATA
Source organism: Thalassospira sp. (assembly GCF_002709775.1). Taxonomy (GTDB): domain Bacteria; phylum Pseudomonadota; class Alphaproteobacteria; order Rhodospirillales; family Thalassospiraceae; genus Thalassospira. The sequence continues at coordinate 1,636 of NZ_PAQR01000011.1, read as the reverse complement.
AAGATCGGGGATGTCAGCCAGCCGCACGCCAGAGAGCTCAAGACGTTCTGTATAAAGCGGGACTGCAGGAATGTGTGCCGTTTTCGGACTAGTCGTTTGCACTGTCCTGGATCGTCTTGCCAAGGTTTTCCATATCGCGCCCGAACCCTTCGGCGGTTTCACAGGCACCAAGGGCAAGACCAAAACCAAGAACCATCAGGGTGGCGAGAAGACGCTTTGTGATCGTTTCCATCTTTGCTGAATGCTCCATTCAAGTCCGAATATCGGGCATTGTGCCCGCCTTGTTATTTATTGCAATAGTTTGGCGCGCCATGCATGCGCGTGCAACTGTTATCGCGACGATCAGGTTTGGCCCAAATGCAGAAAGGACGCCATTTTGGCGTCCTTTTTCCAAAGCGTTGCTCGTATCGCAGATTTGTAAATGTCTCAATCAGATGGCTTGATCAAACGGGCGGACGACGGCCGCGGAATGCGTTGACCACAAGGGAAATCACAAACAGCACGATAAAGACGAAGAACAATATCTTGGCAAAGCCAACGAAGGCCCCGGCAAGTCCGCCAAAGCCGAGAACGGCTGCGATCAGTGCCAAAACCAAGCAGAATAGTGCCCAACCTAACATATTCTTATCTCCTTTTTCGGTGTTCGCTGACACACCATTGGCGCAACCTGTTCAGGTGCAGCCAAACGGTCTGTCAGCAACACAAGCAAGGACCGATCTATCAATTAGCTTCTTCCTGAATGGCTTCGCCAGCATCTTCGACGTCTTCGCCGAAACCTTCGGCGGTTTCACAGGCAGCAAGGCCAAGGCCCATGCCTGAAATCATCAGGACTGCGAAAAGCTTTTTCATCGTGTTCGACATGATCTTTCTCCTGTTTGCTCTTGTTGATGCTCACAGGATTTCAAACGACAACAACCGGGAATTGTTCGGGTGACAGTTTTTCAATGTATTCTTTTTATCAACACACCCCATTGGAAAGGCGTATTTTTCCGGGGTATTTTCCCAATCGTGATCATTTTGGGGCAGGTGCAAATGGGGAGACCAATATTGATCCCCCCGCGCCCATCTTGGTGTTGACCGGTCACTTCACGATGCACCGGGATCAAGCGAAAGAAAGCGACTGATTTCATCGATAATCTGGCGATGGATCAGGACGCGGTCCGTGCCTTCGGGGTCTGAACAGATCGGATCATCTTCCATCTTTGCCAAAAATTCGGCCGCCCCCGGATTGCATTCACCAAGGAAGGTCAGATGATCGGCCGGGGCAAAAACCGCATAGGACGGGTTATCCAACTTTCCCAAAAGGTTGCTGCCGGTCTCTGTAATATCTGCTGCCTTCCAGCCATTTTCGCGCCCGAGACGGATAAACAGCAAATCCGGATCAACATCCTCAAGACTGGCGTCATTAACCGCAAATGTCATGCCCGGCTCGATCGCAATGAATTTGGATATGCGGGGGTCTTTTGATCCAGCTTCAAAATCCGCGGGCAGTTGATCAAGACGCACGCCGCCCTTTTGCAGGAAGGCGCAATCCTGAACCGTCGCGCCAAACCGTTGGCAGTATTCGCGATAGGCATCCCGATCAAAACGCATCCCGGCAAGGTTGAGCACCGTCGCCCCGCCAAGCGAAAAGCCC